>JAKLKD010000020.1 GCA_023150845.1 Myxococcota bacterium
CTCATGTTGAGGGTCATCCGCACGAGGTGGAGGAGGCCTCTAGCTCATGTTGAGGGTCATCCGCACGAGGTGGAGGAGGCCTCTAGCTCATGTTGAGGGTCATCCGCACGAGGTGCAGGGGGCCTCTAGCTCACGTTGAGGGTCCTCAACACGAGGTGAAGGAGGCCTCTAGCTCATGCTGAGGGTCCTCAACACGAGGTGCAGGAGGCCTCTATCTCATGTTGAGCGTCCTCAACACGAGGTGAAGGCCGTCTGAAGCGCCCGTCGCGCCTCTTCAGCCCGGCTCCTTCGTCAACCCCGCCCACTCCCCATCCAGCGCCGCGAGCGCCGAGGCCACAAACTCCTCGGTGTCGACCCCCTGGGCCTCGGCGTAACGCCGGGCCTGCAAGAGCATGTCGAGCTTGTCCAGGGCCTTCACGAGGCGGCCCTCGGGGCTCACGCCGTACTCTTGGGCGAGGGCCATCAGGGCGTCGGCGTTGGGCAAGGGCCCGAGCATCGCCTCCAGGGCCTCCCGCTCCCGGCGGGCCTTCTCGGCCTTGGGCACGCCGTCTTGGGGGGTGAGGTCGCCCACACGCACCTCGGCGAGGTCGTGCAGGACGGCGATGGCCAGGGCCCGGCCTCGGTCGAGGTGGGGCGGGCACAAGGCCAAGACGAGCCAGGCCACGCCCCAGGAGTGCGCCGCGACGCTCTCCGGCGACTGTACGCCGACCCGCGCCCAGCCCGCCCGGTCCAGCTCCTTGAGGCGCAGGGCCTCCATCAAGGCCGCCCGGCGGGGGTCGTCGCCGCTCAGCGGCACACGAGCGCCCGCTGCTCGGGGCGGTCCATGCTGATCACCAAGGGCCGCGGGCTCGCCTGGACCTCCTCAAAGTCGCGGCGGTCACGCAGGCCCCGCCAGCCGAGCTGGATGAGGATCTGCGCCGTCGCCGCGCCGAGGCTGTTGCCGGGCCCGGGCAAGAGCACCGCGTCGGGGCCGTGCTCCCCCATCGCCGCGCGCAGGCAGAGGTTGAGGTCGAAGGGGTCGGTGACCTGGGTGGTCAAGGTGTAGCGCGCGATGGCCTCCGGGGACGCCGTGCGCCCGTAGTGGTGGCCGTCGCCGCCCACCATCGGCAGCGCCGGGGAGCGCCAGGGCAGGTCCGCGAGGTCGGCCAAGGCCCGGGCCGAGGTGAGCGCCATGAGCGGCGTATGAAAGGCCGAGTGCAGGGGGAGCTGTAAGGGGAAGGTGCGGTCGCCGCGCTGGAGCTTGGGTAAGGTCTCGTTCAGCGCCGCGAGGCCCTCCCGGGTGCAGCCGAACACGGTCATGCCGCCCAGCCGGATCGAGCGGTACACCCCGGGGAGCTTGAGCGCGTCCTCGACGAGGCCGGTGAGCACGGGGTGCGCCCGCCAGTCGTCGCCCGCCGTGGGGTAGAGCACCTGGGCGCCGATGACGTTGGCCTCCTGGTAACCCCCGAGGGTCTCGACCAGCCGGGCGGCGTCGAGGAGCTCCAGGGCCCCGGCGGCGGCCAAGGCCGTGTACCAGCCCATGCTGTTGCCCACCACGGCGACGGTCTCGGCCTTGGTGGGGTCCAGAGACTCCAGATCGGCCAAGGTGTAGCCGAAGGTCAACAAGGAGGCGTGCTCCCCGGCGAGGTGCAGGGCCGGGTAGAAGCGGTCGGCGGCGTCAAGGGCCGTGAGCGTCGGCTTGCCCGCCTCGGCGCGCAGGGCGTTGAGCTGCTGAACGACAGGGCTCTCCTTGGGCAAGGTGCCGATCTGGGCGCGCCCGTAGGAGCCGCGGCCAGGGCAGAGCAGGAGCAGGCGGCGCGGGGTGCTGGACATGGCTTATTTGCCCTCGACGAGCTTGAGCGCGGCGGCCTCGATGTCATGCTCTTGGACGAGCACGAGGTTCGCGGCGGCGCCGAGCGGGATGTAGGTGTCCCAGGCGGCCACCCGGGCCATCCGGCCGGAGAAGCCCCCGTCGACGAGCGCCGTGAGCACGCCCTCAGACACGCCGCCGGTGCGCCGGGTCTCGTCCACCACGAGCACCCGGCCCGTGGCCACGGCCTCCCGCAGGATGTCCTCGACGGGCAAGGGGTTGAGCCAGCGCAGGTCGAGCACCCGGCAGCGCAGGCCGTGCTGCTCCTCCAGGCGCCGGGCGACGCGCTGGCTCATCCAGTGGCCGTTCGCCCAAGAGATGATGGTGAGGTCGCGGCCCTCGCCGGTCACCCGGCCCACGCCGATGGGCGCGGGGTCGGCGTCGGGGTCGTAGGGGGTGTTCCAGAGGCCGTCGCCGTCTTGGTGCAGGTCCTTCGTCATGTAGAGCGCGATGGGCTCCAGAAACACGCAGACCGCGCCGTCCACCTTGGCCGCGGCGACGCAGGTGCGCAGCATGGCCGCGGCGTCGTCGCCCCGGCTGGGGCTCGCGATGACGAGGCCGGGGATGTCGCGCAGCACGGCCACGGAGTTGTCGTTGTGGAAGTGCCCGCCGAAGCCCTTCTGGTAGGCGTACCCGGCGATACGCACGACCATGGGGTTCTGAAACTGGCCCTGGGAGAAGAACTGCAGGCTGCCCGCCTCACCCCGAAGCTGGTCTTCAGCGTTGTGCAGGTAAGCGAGGTACTGAATCTCGGGGATCGGCAGGCTGCCCATGTGCCCGGCGCCGATGGCGAGGCCCAAGATCGCCTGCTCGTCGAGCAAGGTGTTGAACACCCGGCCCACCCCGGCGCGGCGGCTGAGGCCCGTGGTGACGTTGTACACGCCGCCCTTCTTGGCGACGTCCTCGCCGAAGAGCATCAGCTCGGGGTGCTTCACGAGCAGGTCGCCCAAGGCGCGGTTGATCTGCACGGCGAGGTGGCGCGGGCGGTCGGCCTCGGGGAGCTTGCCCTCCCAGAAGGTAAGGCGGGCCTCGGCGTCCGGCGCGCGGCGGGCCTCGGCCTCGATCAAGGCCGGGCGGCGCGGGGCCAAGGGCGCGACGACCTCTTCAGCCGTGGTGAGCTTGGGGCGGTCGGCGGCCTCTTGGGCCAAGGCGGCGCAGCGGGCGCGGGTGTCCTCGTAGAGCTGGATGAGCAGCGCGGGGCTCGCCCAGCCGCCCTCGACCAAGAGGCTCGCGGCGCGGCGCAGGGGGTCCAGGGCCTCGGTGGCCTCGATCTCCTCCTCGCTGCGGTAGCTCTGCTCGACGTCCGAGCCCGCGTGGCCCAAGAGCCGCACTACCTTGAGGTGCAAGAACGCCGGGCGGCGGTGCTCCCGGACGTACTCGACGGCGGCCTGGGCGGCGTCGTAGGCCTCGGGGAGATCCAGGCCGCTGCCCCCGAAGTAACGCATTCCCGGCCGGTGCTGGTGGTTCGCCGCCACCCAGCCCGAGGGGGTCGAGACGGAGATGCCGATGCCGTTGTCCTCACAGACGAAGAGCACGGGCACGGGCACGTTCTGGAACGACGACCAGCAGGCCGCGTTGATCGCGCCTTGGGCGGTGGAGTGGTTGGAGGAGGCGTCGCCGAAGGTGCAGACGATGACGCTGTCTTCAGGCACGTCCAGGGGCAGGCCCAGGCGTTTGCGGCGCTCCAAGGTGAAGGCGGCGCCGACGGCCTTGGGCAGGTGGGACGCGATGGTGCTCGTCTGGGGCGGGATGTAGAGGGACTTTGAGCCGAAGACCTTGTGGCGGCCCCCGGCGATGGGCTCGTCCTTCGCCGCGGTCACCCCGAGGAGCACGTCGAGGAGCGGGGTCTGCCCGGGGACCTGCCGGGCGCGCTGCACGAAGAAGCCGCCGGAGCGGTAGTGCAGAAACGCCATGTCCGTCGGGCGTAAGGAGGCGGCGACGGCGGCGCTGCCCTCGTGCCCCGAGGAGCCGATGGTGTAAAAGCTCGCGTCCCGGGACTTGAGGTCGCGGGAGGCGAAGTCCAGGTGGCGGCTGGCGATCATCGACTCAAAGAGCTGCAGCGCCAGGCGCCCGGTGAGCCCGCTGCCCGGGGCGACGGGGGCGTCGAGGCTCGGCTGGGCGGGGCCGGGCGTGAGCCCGCGCACATGCTGGAGGAAGCGCTGGTCGACCACTGCGGCGCGGTTGACGGCCATGAGGAGGCTCCGGGGGCAGGACGCGAGGCTTTATCCCGTCTCTGGCCTCGGCGAGAGCCCTTCAGCGGCGCTTGGCGGCGAGGAGCCCCTCGCGTAAGCCCGCCTCACAAGAGACGACCCGCTCCACGCCGAGGGCCCGCCAGAGCGCCACGAGGGTCGCGGCACCCCGGGGCAGGCTCAGCTCGCGGCGGAGGTCGTAGCCGGGCAGGCGGCGGCGCTCCTCGACGGGCAAGGTGTTGAGCCGCCGGGCGACCTCGTCGAGCTCCACGATGCCCGCGGCGCGGCCGTGGCGGTCCTCACCGGCCTCCCCGCGGGCCAAGGCCGCCATGTGGGTGAGGGTGAGGGCGGTGCCCGCGGTGACCACGACGCGGTCCACGCCCGCGGCGGAGAAGCGCTGGGCGTCGGCGGGGCTTAACGCGGCGCGCACCTCGTCTTCAGGGCTCAGCGTGGCCTCGCGCAGGTGGCCCAACGGCAAGGAGAGGTCGGCGAGGATCCCGCCGTCTTCGCCGAGGATCAGCTCCGTCGAGCGCCCGCCCATGTCGATGACCAAGATGCGCTCGCCGGGCTGGCCGGACCGCGCGAACACGCCCAAGAAGGTCGCCTGGGCTTCCTCGGCGCCGCTGAGCACCCGCACCTCGGCCCCGGTGGAGGCGCTGAGCCGCGCGGCGACCTCCTCGCCGTCTTGGGCGTCTCTTAGGCTCGCCGTGGCCGCCACCTCCACACGCTCGACCCCCCAGCGCCGGGCGAGCGCCACCATCTCGACCAAGGCGTCCCGGGTGAGGGCCTCCCGGGCGGGATCCACCCGGCCGTTGACGTGGCGGCCGAGCTCAGCCTGGGCCCGGTGGGTCGTGAGGAGCTGCGGGGGCTCCCCCGGGGGCAAGGCCGCGATGAGCAGGTGCAAGGAGTTGGAGCCGAGGTCCACAACGGCCACCCGCGGCGGGGCGGCGGGGGCCAGGACGCTCACTGAAACAGCCGGGCGAAGAGCGGCGGGGCCAAGAACAAGAGCTCCGCCGGGGTGCGCGGGGGCAAGGCGTCGACGCGTAGGCAGGCCACGGTGGCGGGCTGGAAGTGCAGCACACCTCGGGCGCCCAAGAGCGCGCCCGCGAGGCGGGAGAGCCCAGGCTCGTGGCCGACGACGAGGGGGTCGATGAGCTCCCGGGCGCCAAGCTCGGCCAGGAGCGCCTCGTCGGCCTCGACCACCGACGGCAGCACCTCCAGGGGCGTGCCCGGGAAGTGTTTGAGGGCGACGGCGGCGGTCTGCCGGGAGCGGGTGAGCGGCGAGCAGACGATGGCGCCGGGGCACCAGCCGCAGGACTTCAGCCCGAGGATCACCTCATCGACGATGCGCTCCCCGGCGTCGGTCAAGCGGCGGTCGGCGTCGCTCCGGGCGAAGGACTCCGCGATGCCGTGGCGCATGAGGGTGACGAGCATGGGGGCTCTCTACCTCGCCCGTGGCGTCGCCGCTACGCAGGATCCAGGGCGCGCTGGAGCTGGGTGAGGGTCGAGTGACGGCAGCCCTCGGCCTCGGCGCGGGCGGCGAGGGCCCGGGCCTCGGTGAGCTCCGCCTGCCGCGGCGCGCCGACGAGGCAGAGCGCCCGGTGGTAGTGGGCCAAGGCGAGGCTCAGGGTCGGCTCCTCGGCCCGGGAGGCCTCGGCGAAGAGGGCAGAGCGGCCCCGGATGACGATCTCCCAGGCCCGGGCGGCGTGCTCAAAGGCCTGCCCCTCGTAGAGACCCCGGGCGCACTCCTCGCCGAGCTCGACGGCGTAACGCGCGGCGGCCCGGGCGCCGGGCTCCAGGTCGAGCCAACGATCGGCGAGCTCGGCGCCCTTGAGGGTGAGGCTGAGGCCGCCCCCGGGGTCGGCGCCAAAGAGCAGGCGCCCGGCGTCTTGCAGGTCGAGGATGACCCGCTTGAGGTGGGCGGGGTTCGGGTCACGCTCCAGCAGCGCCTCGCCGTGGCGTAAGGCGTCGGCGAAGTGGCGCCAAGACCCTGGCGGATCCCCGAGCCGCAGGAGCAGCCGGGCGGCGAAGCCCAGGGCCTCGATGCGCTCCCGCTGGGCGGGGGCGTCGTCGGGGCTGCCCTCGGCGAGGGTCTGGGCGACGGCCACACGCTCCTCGGCCAGGGCCCGGGCGCCGTCGAGGTCCCCGGCGTCTTGGGCCTCTTTGGCGAGGCGGTAGAGGGTGACACAGAGGGCCAGGCGGCCGTGGGGGTCCGTCGCCCCGGCGCGCAGGTCGTCGATGGAGCGGGCGCCAGGCAAGTTCGTCACGAGGGGCTCCGGGTTCGGGCGTCGTCTTTAGAATGCCACAACGCCCGCCGAGCCCCGAGAGGCGCGGCGGGCGTCGATCGTCGCCCGAGAGACGCGGCCTAACGGCGGCGGCGGCTCAGGCCGAGCAAGGCGAGCACACTCATGAGCAGGCCACCCGCGGCCTTGGGGGCCTCGGTGGTGGCGCAGCCGAAGCCGCCGCCGCCCTTGTAGTCGCCGCCGCGCTCGATGCCGCCGTCGTCGCTGGGCTCCAGCGGGTCCGTGCCGTCGTCGAGCACCTCGACGCCGTCCTCAACGCCGCCGTCGTCGGTGTCTACGTCGTTCGGGTCCGTGCCGTGGTCGTTGATCTCTTCGCCGTCGGTGAGGCGGTCGCCGTCGGTGTCGGCGTTGAGCGGGTCCGTCGGGGCGTTGCCGTAGTTGACGTTCTCGGTGCCGTTCACCTCGGCGCCGTCGCTCACGCCGTCACCGTCGGTGTCGGCGTTGTTCGGGTTCGTCGGCATGCCGTCGAAGGGGTTCTTCGAGCCGCTGGTCTCGTCGCTGTCGGTGAGGCCGTCGCCGTCGCTGTCGGGGTTCGTCGGGTCGGTCCCGTCGTTGTTGTAGCCGCCGTTCTCCGAGCCCGAGACCTCCTCGCCGTCGTCGAGGCCGTCGCCGTCGGTGTCCGCCTCGTTGGGGTTCGAGGGGTTGAAGGTGCCGCCGTCGTCGGTGCGGCCGTTGACCTCCTCACCGTCGGAGAGGCCGTCGCCGTCGCTGTCGGCCTCCAGGGGGTTCGTGGGCTCGTTGCCGTAGCCGTCGTTCTCCGCGCCGGAGACCTCGTCGCCGTCGTTGAGGCCGTCGCCGTCGGTGTCGGCGTCGTTGGGATCCGTGCCGATGTCGTTGACCTCCTCGCCGTCGCTCAGGCCGTCACCGTCGGTGTCGGGGTCATTGGGGTCGGTGAGGTGGTCGTTCACCTCGGCGCCGTCGCCGAGGCCGTCGCCGTCGGTGTCGGCGTTGAGGGGATCCGTCTCGGTCTCGTTGACCTCCTCGCCGTCGAGGAGGTCGTCACCGTCGGTGTCCTCGTCGAGGGGGTCCGTGCCGATGTCGAGCACCTCCTCGCCGTCGCCGAGGCCGTCACCGTCGGTGTCGCCGTCGAGGGGGTCCGTGCCGATGTCGAGCACCTCGTCACCGTCGGAGAGGCCGTCGCCGTCGGTGTCGGGATCCAGGGGATCCGTGCCGAGCTCGGTCTCTTCGGGGTCGGTGAGGCCGTCGCCGTCGGTGTCTACGAGGTCGTCGGAGCCATCGAGCACGTCGGTGCCGTCGATGTTGACCTCGTCGCCGTCGCTGCGCCCGCCGTCGTCGGTGTCGGCGTCGTTGGGGTCGGACTTGTGGGTCTTCACCTCGGCGCCGTCGTTCAGGCCGTCGTTGTCGCTGTCGGCGTCGTTGGGATCCGTCGGCTCGTTCCCGAAGCGGGTGTTGCGGGAGCCCGAGACCTCCTCGCCGTCCTTGAGGGTGTCGCCGTCGGAGTCGTCGTCGTTCGGGTCCGTGCCGTAGTCGAAGATCTCCTCACCGTCGGTGAGGCCGTCGGCGTCGGTGTCCGGGTCGAGGGGATCCGAGCCGTACGTGTTGACCTCATCGCCGTCCTCAAGGCCGTCGGCGTCGGAGTCGACGTCGAAGGGGTCCGTGAGGAGCGAGCAGGCCTCAAGGCTGTCGAGCAGGCCGTCGCCGTCGCTGTCGTCGTCGGCGATGGGGTTCGGGTCCGTGCCGTCGATGATGCAGTCGTCGTCGGTGTCCTCGTCGTTGGGGTCGGACTCGCTGGAGTCGTGGTTGCCGTCGGCGTCGGCGTCTTCCTCACCGTCGGTGAGGCCGTCGTCGTCGGTGTCGTCGTCGTCAGGGTCCGTGGTGCTCGTCGGGTCGGAGTCGTAGAGCTGTGCGTAGCTGGAGGTGACCACGAAGCCAGGATCGTAGGCGCCGACCTCGACGGAGTCGGGGATGCCGTCGCCGTCGTCGTCGGCCTCAGCCTCGTCGAAGGGGTAAAACTCGACGCCCGCGGGCACCTGGGTGGTGGGGCTGTTCCAGTTGGTGTCGCAGCTCAGCGTGCCTGCCGTGCTCCAGGTGCTCCAGGTGTAGAAGCAGACGTCGGCGTCGCCGGTGTCCACGATCACCTTCGAGCTGCCGAAGGTCGAGTGGGTCACGAAGTGCATGCCCTGGGTGTCCGCCGGGGCGCTCGTCGTGCGGGTCGTGGCGTTGCCGTTGTTGACCGCGGCGGTGAACGAGCTGACGGTGTACTCCCGCGTCGCGGCCGAGGCCCGGGCCTGGTACAGGCGGCGGTTGTCAAAGTCCAAGGCGACGGCGCCGTTCGCGGTGCCGGTGACGGCCGAGGACGAGGAGGTCATCGTGCTCGGCGTGGCCCAGTTGAACTTCGCGGGCTTGGGGAAGTGGTTCTTCGTCGACCAGGCATAGACGTAGGTGGTCGCCGAGCCGCCCTCGGTGTCGTAGCAGTAGAGCACGTTGTTGATCGGGTCGCGGACGAGCTGGTTGCCGTCGCTGCCATCCGCGCAGGCCTTGCCCGTGGACTTGCTGTCCGAGGCGGCGAGCAGGGTGCCAAAGTTGCCTGTCGCAGAGTCGCCGTTGATGGAGTAGGCGTCCACGCCGCCGACGTAGAGGATGCGGCGGAAGGGGTCAATCTCCAAAGCGCCGCAGGTGGTGCTGGCGTCGAGCGTGATGTCGAAGGGGTTCAACGCTGTGAGGCCGTTGGCGTCGTAGGCCTTGACGACCTGGTTTCCTTGCTCACAGACGTAGAGGATCTGGGCGAGGTTGTCTAGGGCGACGCCGACGTAGCCGTTGGTGGCCGTCGTGGTCGGGAGCGTGCGGCCGTCCTGATCCGTCGCGTTGCTGTCGCTGAGGTCGTAGGCCCGGATCGCGCCCGAGTTGTTCGCGTACTTTCCGACCACAAAGACCGTGTTGTCCGGGTCCGCCGCGTGAACCAGCCCCGGCGCCATCAACAGGGCCAGGATCGCCGCGCCGCTGCGCGCCTTCTGGGGGTGCGGAGGAGCCATCTTCTTTTGAGCCATCTGCGTCTCCTGTGCCCTAGGATCAAGGGCGCTCTTCGAGGTTCACGTCAACGCACGACCGGGTCGCGAGTTAGAGGGTAAGGTTGGGGTGCCGCCCCGGATCACTCGGGCTTCTTTTCTGAGAATACCCCAAGGTGACGCGGGGATACCACCTGCGAGGGCTTTCAAGTGGCTTCCATCGCGGCGATGCCGCGGGCCACGAGAACCTGCTGGGCGAGGGCCATTGGCATCGACCCGAGGTTTAAGAACGCGCGATGAAAAGCGCGGTCCACATCGAGGGGATCCACGCCCTGCGGCGCGGCGGCGGCGAGCTGGCGTTTGCTCTCCCAGACGAGGTGGTTGCCGAGCAGGTAGCTCAGGGGTACGCCGCGGTTGAGCGAGTACCAGCCGAGCTCGGCCTCGACCCGCTCGGGCACGAAGCCGGTCACCGCGCGCAAGAGCGCCCCGGCGGCAACGAAGGGGTCGGGGTCGGAGACATCGACGTCTACGCCGATGTCCAAGAAGCGGCGCTCGCCGGTCATAAAGAACAGGTCGATGGCCACCCGCGGGCCGATGCGGGCGATGTCGCGTTTGGTGATGAACCGGAGCTCGTCCGCGAGCTCTGCGCGGTATCCTTGGTCAAGCATCCAATCTTCGAGCATCGTCGTCCAGCCCTCGGCCTGGTCGTTCGCCGAGGTGAGGCGGCGCACGACGGAGGGGTGCCCCGCAGCCCAGGCGAGCTGGAGGTGATGGCCGGGGATGCCCTCGTGGACCATCATCGCGGGGATCGAGAGCGTGGTGTGCTCGTCGCGGAGCGCCTCGGAGAGCGTGAGGTAGACGAGGCTCGTCTGGGTGCCCGCGCGGAAGGGCGGCGGCGGCATCATCGCCCCGGCGGGGATGAGCGGCGCCATGAACGGCGGCGTGCGCAGGATGCGCAGCTCGTGGTCCTGGGGCATCGGGAAGAGGTCCCGGGCCTCGATGAAGGCCAGGATCTGCTTGTGCTCGGCCTCGTAGGCATCCAGCGCCGCCTCCAGGCGCCCGTCGGGCAGCTCGACGGAGAAGCGGGCGTTGAGCTCGTCTTGCAGGGCCTCGGCGGGGGTGTCGTCGGGCAGGCCGTAGCGGCGGACGAGGCGCGCGCGGAGCGTCTCGACCTCGGCGGCGTTCCGGGCGACGAAGCGCCGGGCGAGGTTGTGCAGGGCGTCCAGGGAGAGCGTGACGCCTTTGGCGCGCAGGAGGCGCTCGGTCTGGGCGACGCCGATGTGCAGGTGGGGCGTCGTCGGCAGGGCCCTGAGGCCCTCGGCGTAGCGGGAGATCGCCGCCTCGGCCTCAGCACGGGCGGCGCGCAGGGCGTCGAGGCGGGGGTAACCGACCTCCTCCGCGAGGCGCAGCGCGGTGTCGTGCAGGGACGGCAGGCCGTCGAGCTTCTGCAGCTCCTGCGCCGTCCAGCGGGCGACGGGGGTGTCCAGGCGGCGGAGCATCTTGTCCAAGAAGTCCGGGGTCGCCTGCAGGCGCGCGACGATGTCGTCGAGGCGCTGCTCCGCCGGGCGCGGGTCGTTCGTGAGGATCAAGAAGACGCCATCGCCCAGCTCATCCCCGGCCATCGGCGTCTGCTGGAGGTGGCTCCGGCCGTTGAACCGCGACTCGCCCCAGAACAGCTCTTGCTCCAGGAGCTGCACGGCGAGGGTGTGGTCGATGGTCTCGTCTTCGTTGAGCGCCTCGACGGGCAGGGCCTGCAGCCGCTCCAGGAGTGAACGCGCCGCGCGCAGCGACGCCTCTTCAGCCTCGGCGCGAGGGTCCGTCAGCTCACCGAGGCCGTCGAGCAGGCCCAAGGTGAGGCGGTTGATCGGGACGCTCACCTTGTGGGCGAAGAGCTCATCCATGAGGGGCTGAAGAGAGGCGTTCATCTCTTGATCCTGTGCCTGACAAGAGCGAGGCATCTTTTACCCTGCTCTGGACGGGATCGGTCAGAGAAAAACTTTCATCTACGCTGCGCGTAATACCCGGGTCATTCTCTCAGGGCGCTGACAGGGGCGGGATCTTCCACTCCACCCCACGCAGAGCCGTCTCGCCGCGCCCTCCGCCGGGCAGGCGCATTAGGCGCTTCGCGAAGGCGTACAGCCGGAAAAACTTGCGCAAGACCCTGTCATCGCTGGGAGTTGGCGGGGTCGCGGAGAGCACCCACTTGTCGTCGATGTCGCCTTGGTCGATGAACCGCACGACGCCGACGACGGGCAAGGTGAGGCGCTCGCCGAGGCGACGGGCCGGGCCGAGGACGATCACGTCGAGGGGATCCCCATCCTCGCCGAGCAGCTCCGGGGCGCAGCCGTAGTTGAAGGGGCAGGGCAGGGGGGAGACCAGCCGCGCCCCGCTCACGCCGCCTCGGGCGTCCAAGGCGCGCTTGATGTGCGCCCCCCGGGGCACCTCGACGATCACCGCCAGCGCGTCGGCGGGCGCGCCCAAGTCCCTCTGCATCGTCGCTCCTCCGGCCTGGGCCTCACCCGGCCCCGCGCCCTCCGGTATCCTGGGCGGGTCGGCCGCGCCTCGCGCAACGCCGCGCCGCCCCTGGGCTATCTTCCTCGACCCCGCCGCCCCGAGCGCCGTGCCGTGATCTCTTCCCTCGACGTCCTCGCCCGCCACGGCGCGGCGGAGCTGGGCCTGCCCGAGCACGCCATGGTGCGCTGCATCTTGCCCCTCCCCAGCGGGGACGTGGCCTTGGGCAGCGACTACGACCTCACCCTGTGGCGCGCCGGGCGCTTCATGGCCTTCCCGTTCCCCCAAGGCGCCCGCCGGGAGAGCCGCCGCGTAGAGAGCATGGCCGTGCACGACGGCGTGCTGCACATCGCCACCATGCGCAGCCGCTTCGAGTGGCCCTTCCGGGGGCAGGCCGCGGGCAAAGGCCACCCCCAAGACGGCGCCGGGGGCTTCGACGACCTCCGCGCGGTCTACTCCGACGGCGCCCGGCTGCTCATGGGCTGGCGGCTGCGCCTCGACGGCGGGGTCGGCCCCCCAGAGAGCATCTCGTTCGTCACCGCCTGGGGTCGCACCTTCGCGGGCACCATCGACGGGCAGCTCTGGGAGGTAGACGGCGAGAAGGTCCGCGACTTCGTGGCCATGGGCAAGGGGCGCCCGGTGCGGCACCTCGGCTTCGCCTACCAGCAGCTCTGGGCCTGCGCCGCCGGGGCCCTGCACCGCTGGGACGGCCAGACCTGGCAACGCCGCGACAAGGAGCCCTACGCCTTACACACCGACGCCCGGGGGCGGCTCTGGCTGCTCGCCGAGGGTGGGCTCTGGGTGAGCGAAGACGGCGGCTGGCCGCACCCGGTGCAGCTCTCCCTCGACCGGCCTTGGGCCCTGGGCTCGACGGAGGGGCGCTTATGGATCGGGTGTAAGGGTGGGGTCGTCGTCGCGCGCCTCCCCGGCTGACGATGGCGTGGCCTCGCTCGGTGAGCGTTTGCTCGGCGCCGCCTTGCTCCGCGCCTCCTCGGCGGCGCGGTCGGCGGGGGTCTTGGGCACCCACAGCGCCGCCGGGCGCACCCGCCAGCCTGTGCGGGTGTTGAACGCCCGGGCGGGGAGCCGCACCCGGGCGCCCTCCTTGTAGTGCTCACGCTGGCCGTACTTGATGTCCTTCTGGGAGACGAGGAGCGCCGCCCACGCCTGCCGGGCCATGGCCTCTTCGACGACGGAGGGGTTCTGGTAGAGCGGGCCGCGCTTGTGCTGGATGTCCCACAACGAGATGAGCGGCAGGCTCGGCTGCTTCCCGACGAGGTGGGGGTACCAGGGGAACTGCGGGGCGAAGATCTCCCCCTCGACGGCGCGGAGCTGGGTGAGGAGCTGCTCCCCGGCGTCGCGGTCGGCCTCGGTGGGCACGTAGTCCTCGGCCTCCTCCCAGCCGGTGCGGGTGAGCTGGGCGCCCAAGAGCAAGGCCACCAGCGGCAGGCTCCAGGCCCGTCCCTCAAAGGCCCGGCAGAAGGCGCCCAGCGCCGCGCCGCCCGCCGCCGCGAGGGCCCAGTGCCCCGGCATGAGCACGTTGATGAAGCCGCCGTGGTGGGCGCGCATCAGCATGCAGGCCCCGGCGGCGACGGCGAGGGCCCCGAGCCACAAGGGCGCGCCCTCGTCCCGGCGCCGCAGGTTCACCCCGAGCCAGGCCACCGAGGCCGCGGCGAAGAGCGGCAGGGAGGTCGGCAGCTCCTTCGTGATCGTCGGCAGGGCCCGCTCGGCGACGAGGGGGTGCGCCGCGGGCACGCCGAGGAGGTAGGTCAAGAACATGCCGTCGGTGGCGAGCTGGATGAGCCCCGTCGCCAAGAGCGCCGGCCCCGCCGAGGCCGCGGTGAACAGCGCCGCCCGCCGCCAGCCCACGCTCCACCACAACCACAAGGCGATGGGCACGCCGAACAGGGCGAGGTTGTGTTTGGCCAGAAACGCCAAGGCGAGCAGGAGGCCCGAGGCCACGACGGCGGCGGGCCGGGCGAAACGCGCCAAGGTGAGCGCCCAGGCGGCGAGGCCCACGGCCACGGCGTCGGCGCGCACGAGGTCCATGAAGGTGCCGGACTCCTCCCAGGTGGTCAAGAACGCGGCCCCGGCCCCGACGGCGATCCCCCAAGGCGCGCCCTCCCGCCGGGCGGCGGTCGCGGCGGCCGCGGCGGCGAGGATCGCGCCGAGGATCGACAGCCCCCGGCCCACGACGTAGGACGGCTCGCCGACGAGGCTGATGAGGAAGGGGTAGAGCGGCGGGTAGATGTAAGGGATGAACTCGGCGCTCGGCGCCGGGTAGAGCGGCAGGCCCTGCTCCACACGCAGGGCGTGCACGAGCATCCCGCCCTCCATCCACTCGATGTCGAAGGGGTAGCTCAGCCGCGGCGCGACGTAGCCCCCGAGGGTGATGATCACCCACAGGCTGAGGCCGAAGATGACGAGCTGGCTCAAGACGGAGAGGACGCGGGGCATATCATTGGGCAATATCGCGTCTTGGCGCCGGGTTCACTCGCCCGGCCCCAGGCGGCGTGACCCCTCGGCCCCTCGGCTTGCCGCCGCGCGGCGTTGGGATACGCCAGAGCGAGCCCTCCAGCCCATGCGCGCCCGGCCAGCAAAGGAGCACCCCATGACGCGGATCGCCCTCGCCTCCACACTGACCGCCGCCCTCGTCGCCGCGTCGATGGCCTTCGCGGGGGAGGTGAAGCCGCCGCCGCTCAAGCCCGACCCCCGCGCCGCCCCGCCCGCCTTGGGCGTGAAGACCCAGCGCACCTTAGACGCCGACTGCGACGTCGTGGTGCCCGCCGGGGCCCTGGTCGTCAAGGGCCAGGAGGTGCTCACCACGAGCGAGGTCAACGCCTTGGTCTGCCCTGGGGCCCAGGTCACGGCGACGGCGAAGAACGCCACGCTCTACATCGTCGGGGAGGCTGACGTCTCCGTAGCCGGGGACGGCGCGACCATCTACCACCGCGGCTCCGGCCGCCTCGCCGTGGCCGGGAACAACGCCACGGTCTACAGCGAGCGCCTCTCCATCACCGTGCTGAGCGGCCAGGGCTCGACCCTCCTAAAGTGCCCCCGGGTGAACATCGACACGAGCGCCGTGGCCGGGGGCTGCTGAGGATCGGCCAAGCCTGCGCTTCCTGCGTCTCGATCGGGCGGCTTGTGCTAAACTGCCTGGGCCTAACCCCTCTCGACGACGAGGAGGCCCACCATGGCCACGCCCCTCACGCTCCCCGACGCCAAGCACCTGCCTGACGTGATCGCTAAGGTGCAGGAGGCCCTCGCCGCCGTCGCCGCCCCCCTTGAGGCGGCCATCGGCAACGCCACGGCGGCCTTGGGGAACGCGGCCTCGGCGATCGCCGACGCGGCCCAAGGCGCGGCCTCGGCGCTCTCGGACGCGGCCTCCAACATCGCGAGCTCCTTACAGAGCGCCGCCCAGAGCCTCGCCGACAACCTCTCCAGCGCGATCTCCAACGTCGCCTCGTCTATCCAAGACGCCGCCTCGGGCGTGATGAGCTCTTTGGGCGACTCCTTGGGGGACATCGCCTCCAACCTCCAGTCGAGCCTCGGCGACCTCGCCTCCAACCTACAAGAGGCCGGGGCGGGCATCGTGGACTCGCTCAAGGGCGGGCTTGAGGCCGCCGCGAGCAAGATCCAGGACGCCGCGGCGAACATCACGAGCCAGGTGACCGACGCCGTCGCCGGGGTGACCGAGGGCCTCAACAACGCGATGAGCCAGGTCACCGACAAGGTGCAGTCCGCGGTGCAGAGCGTCACCCAGCAGCTCCGCGACGGCCTCGACACCTTGTCCACCACGGTGAAGGACACCGTCGCCGCGGCGACGGAGCAGATCAACAGCGCGATGAGCCAGGTGACCGAGGCGGTCAACGGCGCCGTCGGCGCGGCCACGGGCGCGCTGAACGAGGCCGTCGGCGGCGTGCAGGGCGCCATCGCCGAGCAGCTCGGCGGCGTGAGCGGGCTCATCAACGACACCGTCGGTCAGGTCGCCCCCGACCTCGCGTCGAAGGCCACGGGCGCGATCAGCGACGCCACGACCAAGATGGGCGAGGCCGCGGGCGCGGTGACCGGGGCGGCGTCTAAGGCCGCTGAGGCCGCCACCGCCGCCACGGCGAAGGCCGCCGAGGCCGTCTCCGGGGCGACCGCCGCGGCGAGCGAGGCCGTCTCCGCGGCGATGGACCCCGTCACCCAGGCCGCGAGCAAGGCCATGGACGACGTGAACGGCGCCGTGGCCTCGGGAATGCAGAGCGCGGGCAAGGCCGTGAGCGACGCGACGAGCGGCATCAACGACTCGGTGAAGTCGGCGATGAGCGGCGCGAAGGACGCCGTCGATAAGGCCGCGGGCACGATGCGCCAGGTCGGCACCGCCGTCACCCGGGCCGCCGCCCTCCCCGGCTAAACCTCAGGCACTCGACACAGAGCACCTGGCACAGTCTTCGTCGCCGTCAGCCGCCGAAGGGCGCCCCCTCGGCGGTGGTGCCAGGGGAGCGCCCGGCGCCGCCGTGGGTCACCCAAGGCCCGGTGAGCTCTGGCGAGCGGGTGATCGCCGCGTCTCGCTCCAGATCTTCGCTGAGGTGATCCGCCGCACAGGTGGATCCCGCGCAGTCGCCCCAGCTCAGCGCGGTGACCGTCTCCCCGTCCGGGGTAGACAGACGAAGCACGTCCCCGGCGTTCTGCAGGTTGAGGCTGCCGCTAAAGTCCGCGAGCTGCACGGTCGCCCCGCCGAACTCCCCGGTGGGCACGCCGCCGCCGAACACGACGAGGGCCTCGCCGGGGTTAAGGCTTGTGCCGACGGGGAATCTGTGTCGGAAGCGGTCCTCGGCGTCTCCAAGCCCCCATCCCGCGAGGCAGACCGCGGCGTCGCCCGTGTTCACCAGCTCCACGAGCTCATCGTGCAGGTTGTCTCGTGTGCCGTCCCCGTTGGCGTCGCCGTCGGCTTCGTTCGGCGGGTCCGCCAACACCTCATTGAGCACGATCTTCGCGCCATCGGCGGCGGGAGAGGGCGCGCAGGGGGTCATGCCGTCCGGACGGAATAGCCACCACGTCGCCGAGCCCGCCATCTGTGTGACGTTGTGCCCGGCGCCGGGCACCTCGCTCTGTGTCCATTGGTGGGGCTCCCCCAGGCCCTCGACGGTCGCCATAAAATAGCGCCCCCGCGCCAGGCGGTGCTCCCCTTGGGCCTGGGCTTGGGCGGTGCCGCGGAGGTCGGGGTCCTCCTCAGCGGTGGCGGTGTCGGCCTGTCCAAGCAGCACGGTCAACGGGCGGCTGAGCGCGAGCTGCAGGTCGCGGCTGCCGACGGGTGAGCCCGCGAGACCGTAAGGCATCTCTGTGTTGGGATCTCCGGGGGTCGAGACGGGCAGGGTGTACCAGCCCGCGTTGGCCGCGACGGCGCGTCTCACCCGGGCCGTGGGGTGAAAGAGCAGCAGGCGGTGGGTGAACTGCGCCCCGGCGCTGTGCCCAAAGACGAGGTAATCACAGCGGCCCGTCGCGCCGGGCAGCGCCGCCTTGAGGGCCTCAAACAGGTGCTCCAGCTCCATGAAGGTGGTGTCACCCTCGGGGCGCCACTCCGCCGCGTCGTAGACCCCGCCGGACGGAGGCTCCTCCACGCCGAGGCCCAAGGTGTAGTCCTCGCTCTCAGGGTAGAGGTTGAGCGGGAACTCCGGGGCGATGGCCAGGGCCCCGGCGCGCTCGGCGTAGGGGGCGATCGCCGCCAGATAGGCCTGGGCGTCCCGCTGGGCGCCGTGCATCACGAAGAGGATCGGTCCGGTGGCGTCGTCGAAGCCCGTGGCCCGGTAGGTATAGGCCGTCAGGGTGTTGCCATCGCGGGCGACAAAACGGAGGCTCCCCGAGCGCTCGCTCAAGGCCTGCACCCCGTCAAGGATCGCAGGGTTCGGGTCCGCTCGCTCGCAGTCCGTCGCTGCGTTGCAGCCGAGCAAGGGGTTTAACAGGATGAACGAGAGATGAAACCGTAGCGTCATGGTGTCCCTCTGGACGCGGACCTATGATGGGGCTCTCTAAGTCACACGCGACCCCGCCACCACCCCCGGCGAACCGATGACTGAACCCACGCCCGACCTCCCCCGCGTTCACCTGCGTCGTTACGTTCGTGACCTGAGCGCCGCGTTGGGGTTGGTCGTCTTGATGCAGCTCTTGATGGGTGGGGTCTTGTTGGCGCGGCGTGGGGTGATGGAGCGCACCATCGCCGAGCAGGCGCTCATGGCGCAGATGCTCGCGGACAGCCTCACCGTCGTGCGCTCCGCTGAAGAGGGCGCCCAGATCGGGGACGCGGAGGCCTGGTCCCGTCGCCACGCCAAGGTGCGCGGGTCGCTCGTCGCCGAGGCCCCCGAGGCCCAGGCGCGGCTGGACGAGGCCTACGCCCAGGTCACGATGGCGGTGAACGGGGCCAACGAGGGAGGGCCGGCCCTGCGCCTGGCGAGCCTCAACTACGCGATCGCGCTGAACGAGGTCATGCTCGCCGAGGCCGACGCCCGGGTGCCGAAGGTGCGGGGCGTCGTGGTGGTGATGCTGCTCTTGCTCCTGCTGCCGGTGCTCACCTTGGGCCTCGCGGTCTGGCGCTTCTACCTGCCCCTCTCCCACCAGATCGCCGAGACCGACGACGAGCTGCAGCAGGCGAAGTCGCTCCTGGTCGAGAAGGTGCGAGACGCGGAGCAGCTCTCCGAGCTGACCCTGGCGGGCCTCGCCGTTCGGCAGTTCCGTGAGCAGGTCAACGCCTCCCGCCGCCTGCAAGACCAGCTCCGCCTGGAGCAGGCGAGCCGGGCGCTCGTCGAGGGCCTCGTCGGCGGCAGCGCGCCGGAGGAGGTCGAGGAGCGCCTCATTCGGCTCTGCGGGGCCATCGCCCAGCGCGCCGAGATGGTGCGCTGCTCCATCGGGCTCACCGCCCGGGCGACCGGGGCCGCGCCGCGGGTCGTCGAGTGGACCGTCGATGGGGCGCCGCCCTGGAGAGAGGAGCTGCTCGTCGGCGGTGACCACCAGGCCGCGATGGTCGAGATTCATGTGCAGGAGGTGGTGCTCATCACCGACACGGCGCGGCTCCCGGAGCCGATGGCGTCCCTGCGGCCCCACTTTGAGCAGTTCGGCGTGCGGGCGCTGATGACCGTACGTGTTGGCCCCGAGCACGCCCCTCTGGGAACGGTCTCTTTGGCGTCGAAGGACGCGCACGACTGGACCGAGGCCGAGGTGAACGACCTCCGCCTCATCTCCCACATCATCGCCAGCGCGCTGGAGGCCAGAAACGCCCAGCGCGCCTTAGAGCACGAGCGCCAGGCCCTCGCCCAGCGTGTCGCCGAGCAGACCGCCGAGCTGACCTCGGCGAACGCCGCGCTCGTGCAGATGATGTGGACGAAGGACCGCTTCTTGGCGAACATGAGCCACGAGCTGCGCACCCCGCTCTCCGTGGTGGTGACCTCGGCGGACCTGCTCAACCAGGGCCTCTACGGGCCGCTGAGCCCGAAGCAGCAGAAGGGCCTCGACCCCCTGCGGCGGAGCGCCCAGCACCTGCTCACCCTCATCGAGGACCTGCTTGATCTCAGCCGCATCGAGTCGGGGCGCCTGCCCATCGACCTGGAGTGGTGTGACGCGACGGAGCTGGCCCGGGTGAGCGCGCAGTTTGTGCGGGGTCTGGCGTTTAAGCGTGGGGTGACGCTCATCGCCGACGTGCAGACTGAGCCCGCCATGCTCCAGTGTGACCCGCGGCGGGTCAAACAGATCCTCATCAACCTCTTGGGCAACGCCGTGAAGTTCACCCCGGCGGGCCGAGAGGTCGGGCTCACCGTCACAAAGGTAGAGGACGAGGTCGCCTTCACGGTCTGGGACAAGGGCCTGGGCATCTCCCAGGAGGACCAGGCGCGCATCTTCCGGCCCTTTGAGCAGCTCGCGCAGAACCCCGCCGACGCCGGGGGCACGGGCCTCGGCCTCGCCTTGGTCAGCCACCTCGTCGCGCTCCACAGCGGCCGGGTGACCGTACAGTCGGCGCCAGGGGAGGGCAGCACCTTCATCGTGACCTTGCCCGTGTGGCAGGCCGGCTTCGCTGAGGCCCTGGCGCCGCCGCGCCGTGTGCCCGAGCTTGAGGCCTCGCCGGATCCCGCCGGGCGCCTGCTCATCGCTGAAGACAACGTCGACACCCGAGAGCTCCTCCGGGAGCTGTTCACGAGCCTCGGCTGGGAGGTGTTTGAGGCCGAGGACGGCGAGGCGGCCTGGGCGCTCCTGCCGACGGTTCGCCCCGACGCCTTGCTCACCGACGTGCACATGCCGCGCCTCACCGGCCTCGACCTCACCCGCCGCCTGCGCGCGGATCCCGCCTGGGGCGCCCTGCCCGTCGTCATTCACACCGCCGTCGCGATGCGGGGGGACGAGGAGCGCTGCCTCGGCGCCGGGGCGAACGCCTACTTCGCGAAGCCCGTGGACCTCCGGCGCCTGGAGTCAGCCCTTCGGGGCCTCGTCCGCGCCGCTGGCCACTGAGCCCTCCTTGAGCTCACCCGGCAGCGGGCTGTGCTCGGCGTAGACCTGCTCCCCCTCGGCCCACACCCGGCCCGGCGTCGTGACGCGGAGCTGGCGCTCTTGACGGGTCATCACCCCGAGGCCCAGGGGCTCGGCGACGTGGCCCGGCGGCCGCCCGGCGGCGGCGCGCTGGTGAAGCCAGGCGCGGTGGTCGTTGATTCGGGCGGCGGCGCGGGCCTCGGCCCAGGGCCTTGCGTTGAGCAGGCGGGCGCGGGCGAGGGCCAAGAGGTTCGCATCGAGGTCGAGGCCGACGCTGGAGCGCCCCGCGGCCAAGGCGGCCGCCGAGGTGGTGCCTGTGCCCAAGAAGGGGTCGAGCACGAGGTCCCCCTCGATGGAGTACATCAGGATCAGCCGGTAGGGCAGCTCCAGGGGGTACGCGGCGCTGCGGGCCCGGGTCGCCGGGTCCAGGAGGCGCTGGTCGGCGCCGGGGAGGTCCGCCCAGAGGTCGGAGAACCACTGGTTTCGCTCCTCCCAGAAGAAGGCCGAGGCCGCCCGGCGGGCCTGCTCGGCCTTCGAGAACGACCGCTTTCCCCCTTTTCGCAGGATGAGCACGTACTCGTGCTCGTAGGTGACGTAGGCCCCGGCGGGCAAGGTGCCTGAGCCCATGAACTTGTTGGGGGAGTTGTTCGGCTTGCGCCAGAGGATGTCGGGGAGCGGGGTGAGGCCCAGGCGCATCGCCGCGGTGAGCACCCGGGCGTGGTTGGGGTAGAGGCAGAACTCGCCGTCTACACTGCGGGTCGCGTCGCCGATGTTGACGCACAAGAAGCCGCCGTCACACAGCGCCCGGGCGCACTCCGCCCACACCGCGTCGAGGGCCTGGTGCTGGGCCTCAAAGCAGGCCATGCCCTGCCCGGCGTCGAGCGCCGCCCCCGCCGCGGGGCTCAGGGCCCGGAAGACCTCGTCCCACATCTGCACCATCGGGTAAGGCGGGGACGTGACGATGAGCTGGACCGAGCCCGTCTCTACGCCGGTGAGCTGGCGGGCGTCGCCGAGGAGCAGCCGGTGGGTGGTCCGCATCCCGGCGTCATATGGCGGCGCGGCCGGAGCGGCAATCGGGCGCGGCGTTGCTCCATTTTGGTGCGCTGCTCCAGATTGGAGCACCTTCAACGGCGCGGAGGGGGCGCCGGGGGCTTGATAGAGCGCCGTAAGCAAGACCGGAGGGCTGGCATACGTATTGCAATCGAGGGGTGAGACACCCCCAGGAGGCCACATGTACCTCGCCAATGGCGTAAGCCCCGAGCTGGTTTCCCTGTTCAACCAGGCCGCGCGACTCTCCCGCGTCGGTCGTCACGAGGACGCCCTCGACGCTTGGGAGCGCCTCTTCTCGCCGGACGGTGTGTGGAGCGAGGCCGACGGCCTGGCCGCCAGCCCCTGCTTCTTGGCCGTGGCGGCGATGCGTCGGGCCTGGGTGCTCATGGACCTTGGCCGCTTCGATGAGGCCCGGGAGCGCTTCGAGACCGGGCTGCTGCCGCGCCTGCTCGACCTCTTGCCCGCCGGGGAGCGCTTCGACTACTGGTTCTCGTACGGGAACACCCTCGCTGAGCTGGGTGAGCTGGAGGAGGCCGACGCGGCCTTGGGTCGGGCGATCTGCGTCGGCATGAGCGACCTCGGCGACAGCCGCCGCGTCGCCCGCGCCTGGACCCGCCTGCTCGACGTGGCCACGGATCACCACGCCTGGGGTTACCTCGCCCGGGAGGGGGAGTCCGCGGCGAGCTGGGCGGCGACGGCTGGGGAGTCGAGCCTGGAGGTCTCGGCGCTCTGGCGGCGGGCCCTGGCCTTGCGGGTGCTGGGCCGGGAGGCCGAGGCCCACGAGTCGCTCCTGCGCATTCGGGCCATCGCCGAGACCTTGGGGCTGCGGGAGGCCCGGGCGGCGGTGGAGCTGGCGCTCAGCGCGGTGTGATCCGCCTCGATCCCGGACACCGCCGGGCCTGTGGATCCGCTATGCTGGGGGCGCCGCAGACGCGGTCGCCATGAGGAGCGCCCCCCGTGCAAGACCGCACGACCCCGCCGAGCCAAGCTGATCACCAGGCCACGGTGCCCCGAGCCTCTCGGCTCGTGCCGACCTTGACCGTGATCTACCACCCGGAGCTCTCCGTGCTCGGGCGGCAGCTCCTCGTCTTGCCCGACGCGCCGGTTGAGCTCGGGCGCGGCGTGGAGATCCTCGGCCCCGGCGCCCTCGATGACGGCCGCTTGTCCCGTCGCCACTGCGTGCTGCGCGCCGAGGGCCGGGCCGAGGTCGTCGTCGAGGATCAGCAGAGCCGCAACGGCACGGCGGTGAACGGGCGCCGGGTGTCTTCAGCGACCTTGCGGCACGGCGACGTCATCACCTTGGGCAAGCTCACCTTGCTCTACACCTTACAGCCCCGGGGCTTCAGCCCGACGCCGAGCCCCCGGTTTGTGGGCTCAAGCCCGGCGCTCATGGGCATGATCGACGCCGTGACCGCCGCGGCGCCGGGCAGCGGGGCGGTGCTCTTCGTCGGAGAGAGCGGGGTGGGGCGCCGAAAGGCCGCGGCGGAGCTTCACCGGCTCTCCCGGCACCGCGGGCCCTACGGCGTGGTGGACTGCGCGGCGGAGAGCGTGCCGAGCTGGGAGCGTATCCGCGCGAAGGTCGGCCAAGGCGTGATCACCTTCGCCCACGTCGAGCTTGCGCCGATGCCGCTGCAGCGCGCGATCTCCGACCACCTCACGGCCTTAGGCGACGACGAGGGCCTCCGCATCGTCGGAACCTCGGGCGGTGATCTGCGGCGCCTCGCCCGGGGCGGCGCCTTCGACCCCGACCTCGCCGAGCACCTCAGCCGCCGCGTCGTGGCCGTGCCGACCCTGCGGGAGCGCGCTGAAGACCTCATCCCCTTGGCCTTCGCCTTCGGTCGCGCCGCGACGGGCGACACCCTGCGGCCGCTGAGCCAGCGCCTCACCTTGGCGCTCTCCTTGCACCCTTGGCCCCAGAACCTCCGCGAGCTCAAGGACACCATGACCCGGGTCTGCGCCGAGCAGGCCCACGAGCCCCAGCTCAAGGCCCCGGCCTGGCTCCTGCAGCAGCTCCCCGGGCGGATGGAGGGGGTGGAGGGCTAAGCCCTCGGCGCCAAGGTCACCACCACCACCTCCCCGGCCTCTTTGCCCTGGCGGATGTGTTTGGGCACGGGCAGCAGGACGCCGTGGCGTTTGTCGGCCCAGACGCTCGTGTCCCAGCTCCGGCCGTCTACGGTGGCCCGCACCGGGGTTCGGCCCCAGCCCGCCACGACCGGGGGCGCGTGCTCGTCGGGGACGGGCGCGAAGGTCCAGCCGCCGGGGGCCTCGACACGCCACAAGGTGGACTCAAAGGTGCTGGGCTCGAAGAGGTCGCTCATGGGGTGGGCGGCGCCGGGGTGGGCGGCGCCGGGGTAGGCGGCGCCGGGGTAGGCGGCGCCGGGGTAGGCGGCGCCGGGGTGGGCGTTGGCTCCGCGACGTAACCCAAGGAGCGCAGCATCTCGAAGGTCTCGACGTCCTCGACGGTGACGGGCTGGGCCGGGCTCGTGGGGTTGAGGCCGCCGCGGGCGGCGCCGAGGGCCTGGTAGAGCGGCTCGGCGCGGCCGCGCTGGGTGGGGTCGTCGGAGAGGAGCGCGCCCTCCACGCCCTCCGGGGACACGGCCCAGAGCCGGGCCTGGCCCTCGCGGGGGGCGACGGTGAAGCGCAGGTCGTCGGTGATGATCGAGAGCTGGGGCGGGCCGTAGAGGATGTCTTCAGAGATGGCGGCGCGGCCCGGCACAAACACGCCGCCCCGGGCGACGGCGGCGAGCTCACCGTTGCCGTCGGTGAGCAGGGGCAGCAGCTCCGCGGTGGAGACGACGCTGCGGTTGTCGCCCGGCGGCACGCCCGGGGCCTTGATGAGCAGGGGCACCCGGGTCACGACGGAGCGGGTGGTGTGGCCGTGTTCAAAGCGGCCGTGGTCCCAGAGCTCCTCGCCGTGGTCGGCGGTGATGACCAAGAGCGTGCGCTCCCAGCGGGTCGGGTCGGCCTTGAGGCCATCGATGAGCGCGCCCAGGGCGGCGTCTGTGGCCAGGACCTCCTCGGCGTAGCGGGCCCGCACATAGGCCTGGTCTTCCGCGGAGAGCGTCTCCTTGCCCGTGGTCCAGGCCGCCCAGCGCTCCTCGTCGAAGGGGCCGTCGGGCAAGGTGTGGGGCAGGCCCGCCGAGAAGCGGCCGCGCTGGGCCTCGGGGGCGTAGTAGTCGTAGTGCGGCTCCATGAGGTGCAGCACGAGCAGGCTCGGGTCTGGGCTCCCCCGCAGCCAGGCGAGGCCCGCCTCGACGTTTTCTTGGGCGCTGCGGTGGGTGAGGATGTCCGCGCCGCGGTAGTCGTAGGGCTCAAAGCCGCGGTTGAGCCCAAACTGCGGCGCCAAGAAGGCGTTGTTCACAAACGCCGCCGCGCGGTAACCCCGGCCGCGGAGGATGGTCGCGAGGGTGGGCACCTCGGCGGGCAAGGCCCCGAAGACGTCGGCGTCGGCGGGATCTTGCACGACGCCGTGGCGCCAGGCGGGCAGGCCCGTGAGCAGGCAGGCCACCGAGGGTAAGGTCCAGGAGGCGCAGGTGTACGCCCGGGAGAAGCTCGCGGCCTCTTCACGGGCGAGGCGATCGAGGTTGGGCGTCGTGGGGAAGGCCGAGCCGTTGACGCCCAAGGCGTCGGCCCGGAGGGTGTCGACGACGACGACGACCACGTCGAGGGGACGCGGCGCCTCAGGCGGGGCCTCAGGGCCGCAGGCCGTCATCAGGGCCAGGAGCAGGGTGGGCATAGGCGAACTCTACACCGAGGGGCGCCCGTCCGGCGCTCCAGATCGGTTATCGTGTAGCCCGACCCCCTGCCCCCTCGGAGGAGCCGCCCTTGGGTGGCATCGCTGGCATCGTCCATCTTCGTGGCCCCGCGCCGGACCGCGCGCTGGTCGAGCGAATGTCCCTCGCCGTCGCCCACCGCGGCCCCGATGACGCGGGCCTCTGGGCTGAAGGCGAGGCGGCCATCGCCCACCGCCGCATCGCGCTCACGGTCCATGGCCGCGCCCAGCCCGTCGTCGACGCCGAGCGCGCCCTCGTCCTGGACGGCCGCATCTATGAGCTCGGCGCGCTCCAGGAGCGCCTGCGCCGGGAGGGCCAAGAGCCCGGCGGCTGGGACGCGGAGGTCGCCTTGGCGTCCTTGGCCCGCTGGGGGGACGAGGCGCTCTCGAAGCTCCACGGCGACTGGGCCCTGGCCGTCTGGAACCGCCGCACCAAGCGCCTGTTCTTGGCCCGAGACCCCATGGGTGTGCGGCCTCTCTACTACGCGACCCACGACGGCAAGGTCGCCTTCGCCAGCGACCTCCGGGCGCTGCTGCTCCTGCCGTGGGTGAGCCGTGAGGTCGCGACGGATCACCTCGCGGAGTTCTTGTCCTTCCGCTACACCCACGCCCCCCGCACGCTCCTGCGCGACGTGATGCAGCTCCCCGCGGGCTGCGTCTTGCGCGCCGACGCCGACGGGGTGAGAGTAGACCGCTGGTCTAGGTACGACTACGCCGCCCCCGACGCCTCGGAGCCCAGCGAAGACGAGGCCCGGGACCAGCTTGAGCGGGCGCTGCGCCGCGCCGTCGAGCGCCGCCTGCCGACGGACCAGCCCGCCGGGGTGCTGCTCTCCGGGGGCACGGCCTCCACGGCCATCGCCGCCTTGGCGGTCGAGCGCTCTCGCCATGTGCGCAGCTTCAACGTGGCCTTTGACGACGAGGCCGCCGACGAGGGCGCCTTCGCGGGCCGGGTGGCGTCTTTGCTCGGCGTGCAGCACGAGACCGTACGCGTCACCCGCGAGCGCTTCGTCGACGCCATGGAGGAGACCGTAGACGCCATGGGCGCGCCGCCGCCGAGCCCCGCGGCGATCCCCCAGCTCCTCATCTGCCGGGCGGCGCGGCTCACGACGCGGGTGGCGCTCTCCGGTGACGGCGGCGACGAGCTCCTGGGCGGCGTACGCGCCACCAGCCTGCCCGTGGAGCTGCGCACGGCCCGGCTCAAGTCCCACTTGCCGCCCCTCGTGCGCCGCCTCGCCGGCCCGACGGGCCTGGAGCCCGGGGGGCACTTCGGCCTGCGGCGGCTCATCGGCGGGTCCAAGGTCTTCGGCGGCGAGGAGCGCGGGCGTATCCTCCGCGACCCGTCCCTGCAGCGCCCCGGGATGCGCCTCGCGCTGCTGAGCCCGCTCTACGAGGAGGTGACGACGGACCCCATCAACGAGGTCCTGCACGTCTACCTGCGCGGCTGGCTCGCCGAGGACTCCTTGGCCCGGGCCGACCGCGTGTCGATGTTGGCGGGCCTGGAGCTGCGTTTCCCCCTGCTCGACCCCGACGTGGTGCGTGTCTGCCACAGCCTGCCCGGCAGCGCGAAGATCAAGCGCCGCCGAGGCGTGTGGCACCCCAAGTGGCCCCTCAAGCGCCTGCTCGCCGCCCGTGGCCTGCCCGACGCCGTGGTCTGGCGGCCCAAAGGGGGGCTCTCCTCACCGCTCAACCGCTGGTTACGCGGCGAGGGTGAGGCGACCTTGTGGGACCGCATCGAGTCCGTCTGCGCCGACCCTCTGGGCTTGTTCCAGGGTGAGGCGATCCGGGAGCTGGCGCGGGCGCACGCCCGGGGCGAGGCGGATCATGGGGCGAAGCTGTGGACGCTGATCTTCTTGGACCTGTGGCTGCGGCGGCAGGTGTTGGGGTAGGGGGGACGGTCGCCGGGGACGGCCTTGAGCGGGCCCATCGAGCCCCCGCCGCCTTCGCCGCGCCGTGATACGCCAAGCGCCATGTCCCGCCGCCGCATCGCCGCCCTCGTCGCGCTCGTCGTCACCCTCGCCTGGGTGCTCGTCGCGGCCTCGCGGGCGTCGCTGGAGGCGCCGCCGCCGAGCCTCACCCTGCTCGACCGCCACGGGGAGCTGCTCGGGGAGGTGGGCCGGGGGGATGACGAGGACCTCGGCGCCTGGCCCCTCGACCCCGTGCCTTGGCGGGTCGCCGCCGCCACCTTGGCCCTGGAGGACCGCCGCTTCTGGACCCACCCCGGCGTGGACCCCCAGGCCGTGGTGCGCGCCCTGCGGCAGAACCTCGCCGCCGGGGAGGTCGTCTCTGGGGCCTCCACCATCGCCATGCAGATCGCCCGGATGCAGCGCCCGGCGCCCCGCACGCTGCCGAACAAGGTCACCGAGGCCCTCGTCGCGCTGATGCTCACCGCGCGCTACGACCGCGACGCCTTGCTCGCCCACTACCTGCGCCTCACGCCCTATGGAAACCGCGCCCAAGGTGTCGCTTACGCCGCCCGGCGTTACCTCGACAAGCCCGTGGCCGACCTCTCGTGGGCTGAGACGGCGTTTCTGTGCGCCATCCCGCAGTCGCCGAGCCGCCACAACCCCATGAGCGCCGACGGGCGGCGACGGGCCATCGCCCGGGGCGAGCGGATCCTCGACGCTTTGGCGAAGGACGGCCTGCTGCGGGAGACGGAGCTCGCCCAGGCCCGCCGTGAGCTGCAGACCATCGGCGTCTCGCTCCGCGCCACGCGGCCCTCGGAGACGCTTCACGCCGTGCTGGCCTTGGAGCGCCAGCTCAAGTGGACGGAGGGGATGGACCCCCGGGTGACCACCACCCTCGATCTCTCCGTGCAGCGTCTCGCCCAGCAGGCCGCCCGGGAGCAGCTCAACCTCTGGGCGCCCTATGGCGCGGGGCAGGCGGCGCTCGTCGTGGTGAGCTTGCCCGACGCCGAGGTGCTCGCGGCGGTGGGCTCCGTGGACTGGGGCGAAGGCAGCGTCGCCGGGGCCATCGACTTCACCCGCACCCCGCGCCCGCCGGGCAGCCTGCTCAAGCCCTTCGCCTACGCCGAGGCCCTGGAGCGCGGCGCGCTCCAGCCCAACACCCCCGTCCTCGACGTGGGGCGCGCCCGGGACGGCATCCACGACGCCGACGGCAAGAGCCTCGGGCCCCTGATGCCGCGGGTGGCCCTGGGCAACTCCCGCAACGTGCCCGCCGTGGCCTTGGCCGAGTCTGTGGGCCTCAACGCGCTGTTTGAGCGGTTCGTCTCCTTGGGCCTGCACCCCGGGGACGCCGACGCCGAGGAGGTCGGCTATGGACTCGTCATCGGCGGCCTGAGCACCACGGCCCTGCAGGTCGCCGAGGCCTACACGGCGCTCGCCTTGGAGGGCCAAAAGCACGCTTTGAGCTGGGTGAAGGGCCAGCCCGGCGAGGTCACGCGCATCTTCTCGCCCCAGGTGGCGCGGCTGTTGACCTTGTGGCTCGCCGACCCCCAGGCGCGGCTGCCGAGCTTCCCCCGCATGGGCTACTCCGAGCTGCCGTTCCCGACCGCGGTGAAGACCGGCACCTCCCCCCAGGCCCGAGACGCCTGGGCCGTGGCCTGGACCGACCGCCACCTCGTCGTCGCCTGGATCGGCCACCCCGACTGGCGCCCGATGACCGCGGCGAGCGGCTACCGCGCCGGGGCGTCCTTGGCGCAGCGGGTGCTCCTGGCGCTGGAGTCCGACCGCGCCGACGGCCTCTCCGACACCCAGTTTCCGGCCCCGGAGGGCTGGCCCCTCGTCGAGATCTGCCCCCTCTCCGGCCAGGCCGCGACCCCGGCCTGCGCGCAGACCACCCAAGAGCACGTCGTCGAGGCCCTGACGCCCTGCCCGGTCCACGCCGTCGAGGGGGGCCGCGCCGTGGTGCGCCCCGACCCCCGCTGGCTCGACTGGGCGACGGCGGAGGGCCTGCCCCTGGCCCAAGACGCCGCGCCGACCGACGTGGAGCCCAGCCTGCGCCTGCTCTCCCCCCGGGGCGGGGAGCGCCTCACCATCGACCCCGAGCAGCCCCCCGAGGCCGCCACCTTCGCCCTGCGCGTGGCCGTCAACCCCGCCGCCGAGCAGGTGCTCTGGGTCATCGACGGTGAGCCCTGGGCCTTGGTGGAGGCGCCTTACGCCGCGCGCTGGCCCCTGACCCCGGGCATGCACCGGATCCGGGCGGAGCTGCCCTGGACGACGATCCGCTCCGAGGAGGTCAGCATCGAGGTGCGGTGAGGGGCGAGGGCCCGGGCGGTCCCCAGACGCCGCCGCTCAGAGATCCCGCTCGTCTAGCTCATCCCGCAGGGCCTCCACCTGGGCCTCCACCTGGGACCAGGCCGTGCCGCCTTGGGAGGTGCGGCGCTCGACGGCGCCCTCGGGCTCCAGCCAGGAGAGCGCGTCGTCCCCAAAGCGGGGATCGACGGCGCGCAGGTCGGCGAGGGTGAGGGCGCTGAGGTTCTCGCCCCGGGCCTCGCAGGCCTTCACGAGCTGCCCGGCGACCCGGTGGGCCTCACGGAAGGGCACACCTTGGCCGACGAGGTGGTCGGCGAGCTCGGTGGCCAACAAGAAATCGCCCCGAAGCTCGGCGGTGAAGCGCTCACGGTTCACCGTGAGGCTCGACCACATCCCGGCGCAGACCTGCACGCAGGCCAAGGTGGTGTTCACCGCGTCAAAGAGGGCCTCGCGGTCCTCCTGGAGGTCGCGGTTGTAGGCCAAGGGCAGGCCCTTCACCATGGTGAGGAGCGCGGTGAGGTCACCGTAGACGCGCCCGGCTTTGCCGCGCACGAGCTCGGCGGCGTCGGGGTTACGCTTCTGGGGCATGATGCTGGAGCCGGTGGTCCAGCCCTCGCCGATGCGCACGAGGTTAAACTCGCGGCCCGACCACAAGACGAGCTCTTCAGCCATGCGGCTGAGGTGGGTCATCAGGATGGCGCAGAAGGAGGCGACCTCCTGCTGGTGGTCCCGTGCGGCGACGGCGTCCATGGCGTTGGGGATCGGCCCGGAGAAGCCGAGGAGCTCTGCGGTCATCTCGCGGTCGATGGGGTGGGGTGTCCCGGCCATGGCGCAGGCGCCGAGCGGGCTCCAGTCCACGCGGTCCAGCGCGTCGTGGAGGCGCTGGCGGTCGCGGCGGATCATCCAGGCGTAGGCGAGCAGGTGGTGGCCGAGCCAGATGGGCTGGCCACGCTGAAGGTGGGTGTAGCCGGGCATGAGCGTGCGGCCGTCTTGCTCCACGCGGTCGAGCAGGGCCTTGAGCAGCTCGACGAGGGCCTGGTCCAGCTCGCCGAGGCGGTTCTTGAGCCACAGGCGCACGTCGGTGGCGACCTGGTCGTTGCGGGAGCGGGCGGTGTGCAGTTTGCCGCCCACATCGCCCACGATCGCCGTGAGCCGCGCCTCGACGGCCATGTGCACGTCCTCTAAGGCGATCTCCGGCTTGTAGGCGCCGCTGCGCAGCTCCTCACGCACCTGCTCCAGCCCGGCGCGGAGCGTCTCGGCCTCGGCCGCGGTGAGCAGGCCCACCTCGGCCAACATCGTCGCGTGGGCGATGGACCCGTCGATGTCCTCGTTGAACATCTGCAGGTCTACGCCCAAGGACTCCGAGAAGCGGAGCATGGCCTCGGCAGGGCCACCCTCAAACCGTCCATCCCACAACGCCATGACGATGCTCCTCCGCGCCCCGGGGCGACCTTACTTCTTGAGCTCGGGGTGACCCTTCGCGCGGCGGATCTCGGCCACCGTCTTGTAGGGCAGGCCGTAGATCGCCAAGAAGCCCTCAGCCATGCTGCGGTTGAAGGTGTCGCCGTGGCTGTAGGTCGCGAGGCCCGTGTCGTAGAGCGAGTAGGGCGACTTGCGGCCGGTCACCTGGGCCAGGCCCGCGCTCACCCGGAGGCGGATCTCGCCGGTGACGGTGCGCTGGGACTCCTCGATGAAGGCCTGGAGGCACTCCCGCAGGGGGCCGAACCACTGGCCGTCGTAGATGATGTTCGCGAAGTCTTGGGAGACCCGGCGCTTGTAGTTGAAGGTGGCGCGGTCGAGGCAGACGCGCTCCAGCTCGGTGTGGGCGAGGTGGATGAGGGACGCGCCCGGGGCCTCGTAGACCTCCCGGGACTTGAGGCCGACCACACGGTTCTCGACCATGTCGATGCGGCCCACGCCGTACTCACCGGCGAGCTCGTTGAGCTGGGTGATGAGCTTCACGCCGCCCAAGGCCACGCCGTCCACGGAGACGGGGATGCCCTGCTCAAAGCCAATGACCAGCTCCACCGAGCCGCGGGGGGCGGTGACGGGGTCCTTCGTCATGCGCCAGGCGTCCGGCGGCGGCTCGTTCCAGAGGTCCTCCATCTCGCCGCACTCGATCGCGCAGCCCCAGATGTTCTGGTCGATAGAGAAGGGCTTCTCAATGGTGACGGGCACCTCGACGCCCCGGGCCTGGGCGTACTCGACTTCACTCTCGCGGGTGGTGAGCTCCCAGGTGCGCAGGGGGGCGAGGATCTTGAGGTGCGGGGCGAGGGCCTTGATGGTCACCTCAAAACGCACCTGGTCGTTGCCTTTGCCGGTGCAGCCGTGCGCCACGCCGTCAGCGCCCTCAGCCAGGGCCACGTCCACGAGCTTCTTGGCCAAGAGCGGGCGGCCGAGCGCCGTGTGCAGGGGGTAGGTGCCCTCGTACAAGGCCCCGGCGCGCACGGCGGGCCAGATGAACTCGTTGATGAACTGCTCCTGCAGGTCCTCGACGAAGGCCTTCGAGGCGCCCGTGCGCAGGGCCTTGGCCTTGATCGCCGGGAGGTCTTCGCCTTGGCCCAGGTCGCCGGTGAACGCGAGGATGTCCGCGCCCCCGTAGTTCTCCTTCAGCCAAGGAATCATGCAGGAGGTGTCGAGGCCCCCGGAGTACGCGGTGACGATCTTCATGGTTCTGTGCCCTCTTCGTCAGGCTCTTCCAGCCGACGGATGTCTTCTACGAGCGTGTGGATGCGGGTGGTGTCCGCCGGGGCGACAAACACGGTGTCGTCCCCAGCGACGGTGCCCAAGATGTTCTCGTGACCCCAGCCGTCCAAGAACCCGGCGACGCCTTCAGCGCGCCCGGCCAGGGTGCGCAGCACGATGAGGGAGCCGTTGTGCCGCACGCTCAAGATCTCCATCGCCACCACCCGCCGCAGCATGGAGCGGTAGGAGGCGGCGCGGTCGGCGCGGTAGACGGGGCCCTGGTCGGTGTTGTGCCGCACGACGCCGAGGTCGCGTAGATCCCGGGACAGGGTCGCCTGCGTACAAGGCACACCCGCCTCTTCCAAGAGACGAACGAGCTCGTCTTGGGAGGAGATCCAGCGCTCGGCGATGAGGCGCTTGATCAGCACGTGGCGGCGGTCGCGTGGGTTCATGGCGGGGCGCCCACATACGCCAGCGAGGGGCCAACCGCAAGCCCCGGCGAGGCCCGCCCGCGCCGTCCGGCCTTGGGTCCACGCGGCGCGCCACGATCAAGCGTGGCGAAGGCCGCCGTGAAAGGGGGTGAAATACGCTGAAATACAAAGCGGGGCGGGGTAGTCAGTCCGCTGTGAGCGTGTCGTCGTAAGGGAGGACGGGCCTTTGGGGTCGTGGGATGGGGCGCCTCGAACGCTGGTATGGGTCATAGAACGGTGAGTCTCGGGAGTTGCGATCTTACAACTCGGTAGAGTGGCGCGAGCGGGCGCCGCGTTTGTGGCGTCCGTCATCCCCGCCAATGTCTCCGAGTCCTTCGGCGGCGCGCGGCGCGGGGAGCTGACGAGAGAGAGACCCCAACCTGCGCCCCAGCGGCGGCGCCTCACCCCGGAGCCCCAATGACCATTCGTTATGACCGCACGCTCGGCGCCTCCCCTCGCCCCGTCGGCGCGTCGAGCGGCTACCCCGTGCCCGGCCAGCAGAACGTCACCAGCGAAGACAGCGCCACGGCGGCCTTCTTCGCCTCGTCCTGCGACTGGCAGTCCATCGTCTCCCAGTCCTTTGACGTCATCGTCTTGGGCACCGGCGCGACGGCGGTGGCCTTCGTCGAGCAGGCGCTCAAGAACGACCCCAACACCCGGGTGCTGATGCTGGAGCGCGGCCCCTTCTGGCTGCCGGAGCACTTCCAGAACCTCCCCTTGCCGTTTATCAACACCATGGGGGCTCCCCCGACGACCTACCCTTGGGCGCGCACCAAGAAGATGGCCACCGAGGGCCCGCAGTTCTTCCAGGCGGGCATGATCCCCGTCTTCGGCGGCCGCACCTCGTACTGGAGCGCCTGGTGCCCGACCCCGACGCCGGAGCTCATGCGCGACTGGCCGGAGGAGCTCATCGCCGTCACCCAGCAGCCCGGCTTCTGGGACCGCGCCCGGGCCTTCTTACACGTCCAGGACATGAACACCGTGAAGAACGGGGTCTACGGCGGCCTCCAGGACCAGATCGACTCCCGGCTCTCGGACAACCTCGGGATGATCCCCAACGCCCAGAGCGCCGTGCCCGCGCCCATCGCCGTCGGCGTGCCCGATTGGACGACGACGAGCTTCCACAAGTTCAGCGTCGTCGGCACCCTCTTGAGCCTCGGCGTTCAGCAGCAGAGCCTCGCCGCCGCGGGCAAAGGCAGCGCGCTGACCATCGTGGACCGCTGCGTCGTCAACCGCCTCCTGCATGACGGCGAGGGCCAGGTCATCGCCATCGACACCAGCCGCGGCGTGGTGAACGTCGGCGGGGCGAAGATCGTGCTCGGCCTCGGCGCCATCCCCCCGGCCACCCTGCTCATGACCTCCTTCGGGGAGCGCCTGCCCAACGCCGGGGGCCGCTACACCGGCCACTTCATGTCCCACGTCACCGCCCGGGTGCGCCGCGACGCCTACGCCGACCTCAAGCCCCTGGAGGTCGCCGCGTCCTACATCGCCGGAGAGGACCCCAACTCGAAGCTCCAGTTCCACATTCAGCTCAGCGCCTTCGCCGAGTCGGACCCCGTCGCCCAGGCCGTGACGGCTTACCACAACCTCCCCGACGCGGCGGCGGCGGCCTCGATGACCCAGCTCCTCGGCTCTGAGGACTACGTCGTCTTCGTCTGCGCGACCTTGGGCGAGTGCGGCCCCAACCCCGAGAGCTGGGTGCGTCGGGCCGAGATCTCCCCGGACCCGGCCTCCTCGGTGAAGCTCCAGCTCACCCTGGGGCCCGACGAGGAGGCGCTCTGGGACGTGCTCGACGAGGCCACCTGGCAGGCCCTCGCCGCGGCGGCCACGGCCCCGGGCGGCGCGACCCCTGCGATTGAGTACTGGGTGGACGGCCCGGGCGGCGTCGGCGGCGGCTGGCAGAGCGCCCAGCCCGGCCCGGCGGACATCCGGCAGACCATCATCGTGCACGAGGCCTCGATGGTGTGGATGGGCGCGGACCCCGCCACCTCCGTCACCGGCTTCGATTACCGCCCCCACGGCGTGCAGAACGTCTACGTCACCGGGGGCGGCCTGTTCCCGACCAGCGGCTCGTGGAACCCGACCCTCACCATGTGTGGCCTCGCCCAAGACCTCGCCGACCGCATCTGCCCCGCGCCCGCGCCCGCGCGCTGCGGCTGACCCTCTCCCCGTCGCCCGTCCTCAAACTCTCCCCTGGAGCCTATGATCATGTCGTCCCGTCTCCTGATGACCACCCTCAGCCTCACCCTGTTCGTCGCCTGTGAGGGCGAGAAACAGAACGACAACAAGCCCCCCGAGCCCCCCAAGCCCGAGGCGGTGAAGCCCGAGGCCAAGAAGCTCGACCCCTGGGCCGTCCCGCCGCCGCCGCCGACCTCGGTGTACAGCGGCCCGCTCTTCGCGATGAGCCACGACTACCCCAAGACGCCCGTGGCGCCCCCGGCGGACCCGCCCTGGCGGAAGGCCAGCGGCGGCGGCCTCATCACCACGGCGAACGCCGCGGCCTACACCCAGGCGCTCAAGGACTACGTCGCCGCCGACATGAAGGTCCTGCTCTACGACTACCCGGCCTGGAACGCGGGCACGGCGGGCTGGTACAACGCCCCCTGGCTGACGTCTGTGCGGGAGCCCATCCACGGCACCTACGTCGGCTCGTCGTTCACCAAGGAGTACTTCCCGCTCTCCGGCCTCACCGCCGACATGACCACCCACGTGCTCGTCTACTACGATGACGTGGCGGCGGCGGTGCTCCAGGGCATCTGGGGCCCCACCGGCATGGACCCGGTGCCGGGTATCAAGGCGGGCCTCGCCCAGTACCCCGAGGGCTCGATCATCGTGAAGCCGGCCTTCACCACGGCGAGCGCGGCGACCTGGCCCGTGCTCGACGGCGCGATGACCTGGCCGATCTACGCGGTCCCGGATGACGGCAGCTCCACCGAGCCCGTGCTCCAGAACGTGACGTTCTTCCAGTTCGACATCATCGTGAAGGACAGCGTTGCCTCGCCGACGACCCAGTGGGTGTTCACCACCTTGGTCTACGACAAGAACGCCCCCGGCGACAACTGGGACAAGATGGTCCCTCTGGGCGCGATGTGGGGCGACGACCCCTCGGTGGTCTCGCCCCAGGGCTGCGACCCCATCAAGGGCGACTGCCCGGCGCTCAGCGAGACCTGGATCAACCCCGTCGCGCCGGTCTACGCCAAGGAGACCCTCGGCTGGGGCGGTCGCCTCTCGGGCCCCAACGACGGCTCGGTGGACATCAACGCCGCGGTGATCCAGGCCGACGGCAGCGTGAAGCCCTACAACGGCCGCTACGCGATGTCCTCGTGCATGAGCTGCCACCAGAGCGCCGAGTACCCCCTCCAGACCTTCCTCTTGCCCTCGCCCTCGGTCTGTGGCCAGGGCGGCCAGGATAGCTGCACGCCGACCCTGGTGACCTGTGAGGGCGAGACCTGCACGCCCTTCACCGGGACGGGCAACCCGCTCGTGGCCTACTACGACTCGGGCTCGGCGGACTACATGCAGTGGTTCATGAACCGCCCGGGCACCCAGGCGATGAGCAGCACGGCGACGGCGATGGACTACGGCATGAACAACGCCTTCAAGGCGATCCCTGGCTGGGTGGCGGCGACCGGCGGCAAGCCCGTGGGCCACGCGCACAAGCTCTCGGACTACCGGGGTCACCCCAAGCACGCGGCGGCGGGGGCGGCGGCGCAGCCCAAGGCGCCCGAGCAGCCCAAGCAGTGAGACACGGCGCCTGAGGGCGGCGGGCCGGGGACCAGCCCCCGCCCGCCGCGGTGGCGCCCGTCCGCGGGCGTCCACGGGCGCGCGTGGCGCCTCCGTGGGCGTTTGGCGGCCCCTCAGCGAACGAACACCGGCAGGTGCGCCGTGACGGCGGCCTCCCCCAAGAGCGCTACGGCGAGGCGCACGGCGCTGCGGTAGCCCTGGCCGAAGGCGTCGATCGAGGCCTCGGAGGTGGCGGAGGCGAGGGTCCAGGCGCGCTTGGCGGCGCGCTCCTCGGTGTAGGCCGCGCCCAGGGCCGCGTTGGTGGTGCGCACCTCCTCAAGGCGCTCGACGGGGAGGTCGTACAGCTCGGGGTTGGCGTCGTACCGCACGATGGCCTCACCGACCACCCGCACCTGCTCGCCGACGTTGAGCCCCTTGACGTCCGTGAGCTTGAGCCCGCCCCAGAGGCCCCGCAAGGCGTTCTGCCCGGCGACCCCGGCGCGAATCCCCTGCGCCGCGTAGAGGTGGCTGAGCGCGCCGTCGGCCTTGTCGTCGGTGGTGTGCAGCATGGCGTTGGCGGCCTTGTGGTTGGACTGCGCGGTGAGCAGCGCGGCCCGATCGGCCTTGGCGGTCTGGGCCTGGGGGTAGGCACGGTCCTTGAGCGCCGAGCGCAGCTCCTCTGGGGCCTCCGTGCCCTCCACCAGCTCGATCACCACGTTGATGCACTGAATGTTCTCATCGATGCTGACGGGAAGCAGGCTCATTGAAGACTCCTGACGAGGATGGGATGGTTATGAACTTTAGGAGAACAGCGAGGGGAGCTTAACAGGGGTCGCGTGGGGTCCGCAAGGTCAAGATCTGCGCTCAAATTCTCGCTGACACGGGGTCATCGGCCTTGGTCTTGGGGCTCAGCGCGCTCGGGCCGGGGGTAGGAGAGGGGAGTCTGAGGGCTCGGAGCTCTCACCCCGAGGGTGCCTCCGGCGAGTTTGAGCGCTAAAACCTGTCACCCCTGGGGTGCCTCTGGCGAGTTTGAGTGCTCGGACCTGTCTCCCCTAGGGTGGTGAAGACGAGTTTGAGTGCTCGGACCTGTCAGCCCGAGGGTGCCTCCGGCGAGTTTGGACGCTCGGACCTGTCTCCCCTAGGGTGGTGAAGATGAGTTTGGGCGCTCGGAGCTGTCTCTCCTAGGGTGGTGAAGACGAGTTTGGGCGCTCGGACCTGTCTCCCCTAGGGTGGTGAAGACAAGTTTGGACGCTCGGACCTGTCTCCCCTAGGGTGCAGAAGACGTCTTTGACCGCTCAAGACGGCCTCACAGCTCCCTTCGTTGAACCTCCCAGCGCTCTAAGGGCGCCTTCCGGGTGGACCCGTCGGGCATCTGCTCGGCCAAGGTGAGCCAGAACGCCGGGCCGTGGTGGCGGTGGCGTAGGTGGGTCAGCTCGTGGGCGATGACGTACTCCATGGCCACCAAAGGGGGCCTGGGCCAGCCGCCAATGCACGCGGACCACGCCGTCGCGCCCGCAGGAGCCCCACCGACGGCTCCTTGATCCGCCCGGCACGGCGCCGCGTGGGCCGCTCAGCGGGTGAGGGACCACCACTCCAGGGCCTCGGGCGTGCTCACCAAGACGGTCGTGCCGTCCGGGGAGATCGCCTCGACGCTGCGGCCCTCCTCGGGGGCCGCGCCGGGGTAGAGCGGGGCCATCACGCCCGTGTTGAGGTCAAACACCGCGATCTCCCGGCGGCAGAGCATGAGGCCGCTGGGATGGGCTGGCCCCTCCAGCGGGCAGGCCCGGCGCTCCCCTGTGCGCAGGTTGAGCGCGATGTGGGGCCTACGCACCCCAGAGGTGAACAGCCAGTCCGGCGTCAAGAAGCTCAGCGACACCACCCCCGGCCCTCGGCGGGCGGGCGGGGCCACGTCGATGAGCTTGGCGCCGGTCTGTGTGAAGTGCCAGATCCGCGCGCTGCGCCAGGAACGATCCGACCCCTCACAGATCACCCCGACCCACTCCAAGGAGTCGGGCCGCGCCACGACGCTGTGACAGGCGGGCGCGCGGCTGGGCAGGTGTTGACGGGCCACGTCCTTGAAGGTGTGGGCGTTCACCAGCGCCGTCCCCCAGCGCCCCTCACGCAGATAACTCCGTGTGACGAGCACCGGGTCACCCGGCAGGAGCCCCACAGGCGCCGACCACTCCCGATAAGGCCGCATGTGGGCCTCGGTGAGCAGGGTGAGCGTGCGGAGATCCCACACCCGCCGATAGCCGTCTACCCCTTGGGTGAGCAGACGACCGTGGGGGAGCGTCTGCGCCATGTAGGTCTCTTTGGCGTGGGCGTTGAGGCGGGCGATCGGCGCTCCCGTCGCCAGATCAAACACCTCGGCGTCGCCGTCGAGGCCGAGCACCATCCGCCCGGTCACCTCGTCCACCGCGTCCACCTCACCGACAAAGTCCCGACCCCAGCGGATCGGCTCCTGCCAGCCCTCGGGGCTCACCCAACGATAGCAGGTCTGGTGCTCGGCCATCCGCGCCAAGGCGAGCGCGCGGCCGTCGTCAAACAGCTCCGCGCCGCCGAACCAGGCGCCGGGCAGCATCGGGAGCGAGCAGCGCAGAGTGGCGGTGAGCATGGTCACTCTGCGCAGCGGGCGTCGCAGTAACGCTCGCGTTGGCTGCTCGTGGACCCGGCCTTCTGCCAACACTCGGAGCGCTCAGCGCCCTTAAAGGTCTTCGGCAGACCGTTCCGGCAGAACTCCTCCCAGTCCATCCTGTCCGCGTGGCACATCTTGTAGCAGGTGTCACACCAGCTCTTTGGGGCGACGCCCAAGGGCGCCCCCGCCCCGCTCTCCACCCCGGCGAAGGTGTCGAGCCCCCAATCGCTGATCCGGCTCGTGCTCCCCGGCGCCTCGTCCACCCGCGCCCAGGTCTCGGCGACATCACAACGGCCCGCCTCGTCGCAGACCTCCAGCGTCAAGGTGTAGAGGCCCGGCGCCTCCGCGGTGAAGGTGGCGAAGGGGCTCTCGGGGTCGGTGAGGGTGGCGCCGTCCTCCGGGGATACGCTCCAGGCGTAGCGGAGGCCGTCACCCTCGGAGAAGCTGCCGTCAAGCTCGGCGGTCGCGCCCACGGGCATCACCCGGGGGTCGCCAGCGTCCGCGCGCGGCGCCACCTCGGCGGCGCAGGAGGTCAAGAGGAGGGCGGAGAGGAGCGCACGGGACATCGGAGGCTCAGGGGGTCGCCCCGGTCGTGGGGGCCAAAGAGGTGCGACGAGGCTACCACAGGCGCCTGCGCAGGAGCGTGGCGAACGTCGTGCGCCGCGAGAAACACCGTCGGCGCCAAGGCCGCCTCCGCGCCTCCCCAGCGGGCCGCTCAGCCTCTCGCGTAGAGCGTCAAGGCCAGGGCCTCGATCTGCTCGGTGAGGCCGCCGTCCCAGCCGGGCCAGTCCCGGGCCATCAACACACGGCGCACAGACGCGCGCAGGCTGCGGCGCAGCTCGGGGCGGTCTTGCCAGGACCGGGGGGCGTGAACCTCGGAGCCATACAGCGCCGTGATCTCTCGGGCGAGGTCCGCCACGCCCGCCGGGCCGTCGGGGTGGGGCGCCGCCGCGTGCAGAAGCTCCGCCACGGCGTAGGTGCCCTCGTCCAGGCCCTCCGCCTCCGCCGCGCGGTCGGCCTCCACAATGTCCCGCGCCAGGGCCTCCACCGGCTCCAGCGACGTGAGGTCGCCCTTCTTAAACTCCTCGATGAGCGCCAGCACCCGCTTGGAGAAGCGTGTGTACCGGGTGGGGTTTCGCGCGGCGCGCTCCGCCGTCTCCTTCTTGAGCTCGGTGAGCTTCCGCACGAGCGCCGTCTCAAGGTCGGCCTCGGGCTTAAAGTCCTCCCAGAACGCCGGGTCGGTGAGGGTGTGCAGCCGCGTGATGAGGCCGAGGCCGGTCACCTCCAGATGCTCGCTCAGAAGCGCCCGCACCTTCTCCGAGAACCGCCGCCAGTCCACGACCTCCTTCTGCTCAAACTTGGCCAGGCCCGTGGGGATCGCCGCGCCGATGTACTTGAGATCGGCCAGAAACGGCAGCACCCGCGGGTCGGGCGTGAGCGCGCCATAGGCCAAGACGAAGGCGTCCGCGAGGTGGCGGAAGGTGTACCAGCGGTCCTCTGTGCCGATGTGGCGGATCAGGGCGTCGAGGTTCGCCTTGGCGTCGTTTGTGCGTTTGGCCCCGGCCACGAAGGCCATCACGTCGCGGTGGGCGGCGACGAGCTGGTCATGGAGCAGGTCCACGTCGCGGCTGGCCCCGGCCACGTCTTCAGCGTGGTAGGCCGCCAGGGCCTCGGCCAGCCTGCGGGTGACGCCGATGTAGTCCACGATGAGGCCGTGGTCTTTGCGGTCAAAGCGGCGGTTGGTGCGGGCGATGGCCTGGAGCAGGTTGTGGTCCTTCAAGGGGTTGTCCAGGTACATCACCCGCTCAATCGGCGCGTCGAACCCGGTGAGCAGCTTGTTGCACACGATCAACAAGCACAGCGGATCCGCCGGGTCGTTAAACCGGGGCACGAGGGTGGTGGTCACCTCCTCCGGGCTCACCTGAAACGCCGCGAGCTGGGGGTGGGCCACGTCGTCGTGCTGGCCGGGGCTGTACACACAGGCCGTCATGCCCGCCGCCTGGGCCTTGGCCTCGGCCTCGCCCAAGCCCCGCCGCTTCATCAGCCAGCGGGTGATCGTCTTGTCCAGCGCCTCCTTGTACGCCACGCAGGCCAGGCGATCGATGGCCACCACCTGCCCCTTGTGGCCATCGGGCTGGACGTGCTCGGTGTAGTGCGTCCAGATGTCCTGGGCGATGAGCTCAATGCGCTCGGGGAACCGCGCGAGATCCCCCTTGGTCACCCCCCGGCGGCGCAGCTCCTCGCGCAGCTCGTCGCCCTCCTGGGCGAAGGTCTGATCAAAGGCCACATCCAGCAGCTTGGCGTTGAGCTTCCACTCGGTGAGCCGCGTCTGGTGGTAGATCGGCACCGTGGCGCCGTCTTTCACGGCGTCGATGAGGCCGTACTTGTCTAAATACTTCTCGCCGGGGGGGCTGAAGTTCTGGTAGGTGTCCAGATCGTCCTTCTTCACCGGGGTGCCGGTGAAGCCAAACCGCGCGGCCTCGGGCAAGACCGCCCGCAGGTACGCGCCGAGCTCCTTCTCTTGCGTGCGGTGGGCCTCGTCGATGAGCAAGATCCAGCGGTCGCTGCGCGGGGCGGCCAGCTCCTTGAGCGCGGCCAGCCGGGCGGCGTGGCTGGGGGCGTCGAGGCCCGGCGCGTCCCAACGAAAGCGGAAGATGGTCGTGAGCACGGTCTGCCCCACGCCGCCCGCCTGCAACAGCGCCCGCAGCTCGGCGATGGACTCGGCGCGGAGGGGGTTGGGCAGGCCGCAGGCCACGAAGGTCGCGCTGATCTGGTCGTGCAGGTCGAGGCGATCGGTGAGGATGAGCAGGTTGGGGTTCTCTAAGCGCGGCGAGGAGAGACCCCGATGGAACTTGAGCTTGAGCGCGGCGAAGGCCATCGTGAGGCTCTTGCCCGATCCTTGGGTGTGCCAGATGAGCCCCCGGCGGGGGCCGTCGCCGACACAGCGGGCCACCATCTTGTTCACGGCGCGGAGCTGCTGATACCGCGCCATCTTCTTCACCGTCTTGCCGTCGCGGGTCTCAAACACCACGAAGTGCGCGATGAGGTCACACAGCCGCCGGGGCTCCAAGAGCGAGTACAGGCCCCGCTCGGTGTCGTCGTTGAAGTCTTCCAGGCGTTTGGGCCAAGGATCCCGCCAGCGGGCGAAGCCGAAGCGCCCGGCCCCGGTGGCGCCCACCAAGAGCGTGAGGTTGTTGGTGACGATGTTGAACTGGTTGGGGAAGAACAGCCGGGGCACGTCACGCTCGTACTGGCTGAGCTGATCAATGGCGTGGAACACCTCTTGTTCGCTGCGCAGCGGGCTCTTGGCCTCGATCACCACCAGCGGCAGGCCGTTCACATAGACCACCACGTCCGGGCGGCGCTCGGTGAGGCCCTGCACGGTGAGCTGGTGGGTGACGGCGTACTCGTTGCGCTCGGGGTGATCCAGATCCACCACGGTGATCGTGCGGTGCTGATCTTCGCCGGGCAGGCGCTTGGAGAGCTGGCCCCGCAGGATCTCCAGCCACCGCCGGTTGTCGTGGACGGCCACGAGCTCCTGGGCGATCGGCAAGGCCACCGCCTCGGAGATCCCGTTGAGCCGGGCCAAGGCCGCCACCAGGCGCGGCAGAAAGATCACCTCCCGGTCGCTCGTGCGCAGCCGGGGGTGCTCGGCGGGCGGGATGTAGGTGTACCCATAGACCTGGCGTAAGGTGCGGATCAGCGGCCACTCGACCAAAGACTCTTCGTTGGGGGTCTTCAAGGGGTCACCCGCGTCTGTCCGGAGAGGAGGGTTTGTAGGAGGGCGGACTTAACCAACTGGAGAGCCTCCATAGCGGAGGTGTTGCTTTGCAAGGTCGTAAGCGCCTGCTGAATATGGCTCACGATCGTTGCCTGCTCTTCAATTGAAGGAAGCGGCACCAACATCTTGTTTAGTTCGCCTGCATTTAGGTGCTTTTGAGCGAGGCCTCCCTGCATCTTCAACACTTGCCTCTTACCAACGATAGAGTTGATAAACCATGCCAAGAATGAAGATAGAATTATAGAGTGTCGCGGCTTAACGAACAGAATGTCGACACAGTTTGTGTCGTTCAACTCGGGCGGAACGACACAGGCGGTGCCCGGAAATCCCGTTCGCACAATAACTACGTCTCCAGCCTTAAGTCTACTCTTTCGCATGAGCTCGTTCGACTCCTCCGAGATGTACACCCACTCCGAATCGCGAACGAATCCTTCGCCAATGTTGGCAGATCGCCAGCACTTCACTCCGCGCGGCACGTAGTATTGTGTCGGACGCACAACAATACCTACAGAGATCTGATGTGTCAGATCTTCGCAGCGGTATAGTTTCCACGCCTCGGGGATCTCGCCGATCTCGGTCTGCTTAAACCGGGTGTGGCCGAGGCCACGGGTGAGGAGCGTCTGAAGCATCGCCTCCTTCACCCGCCGGGTCTGGTCAATGACGGCCTGGGTAGCCTCGATGGCCTCATCGACGGAGGAGAGGATCTGCGCGATCTTCTTCTGCTCGGCGAGGGGGGGCAGGGCTAGCTTAAGACACCGAAGTTCGCTTCCGCTGATTGCGTCAAACGTGCTGCCCTGACTCCTCTTCGAGAGCTCAGGTCTAAGCAGTTGTAGCGCCTGATAAGTGAATTCCTGATGAGCTGCTTCTGCGCAAATTGCGGCAAGGCCACGGCCAATACATGATACCTCTCGGGCAACATTAAGTTCACCGACTGGCGCTCGGACGCTGATGAGAATGTCGCCTGGTTGTGCGAATCGTATTCCATGAGTAGTCCAGCGGGTGGGAGTGGGGAAGCGTGGCCCAAACTCTGCGTTGCCCTGAAAGAAAGGAACGCCAATCCCATCTGTGTTCACCGCGTAAGACGGGGGAGACTGTCCCATTATGATCTTGGCGACTTCTCCCAAGGTTGTCACCATCCAGTCAATGGATGGGGAATTTCTTCGAATGGACTGCAACTCAAACCGAGGCGCCACAGATGACTCATCCAGCAGGTTCCGCACAGCCATTTGGTCACGTAGCGCAGAGACATCCCTGTCGTCATGTACAGGTTTATACTGCAAGTCTGCCCCAGATGAGTCGGAGAACATCGCCGCCAGACGCGGCTTCTTGTCATTTCCCATGATCCAGCTCCGTCATCAGCCGCCACATCTTGGCCTCGGCCTCGTCGCGGGCGGCGGTCAGCGCGCGCAGCTGGGCCAGCTCGGCGGCGAGGTCCAAGGACTCGGCGGGGGCCTCGGTCTGAACGTAGCGGCTGATGTTCAGGTTGTGGTCGTTCTGGCGGAGCTCGTCGGTGGTCACCACGCGGCTGAGGCGGGGGGTGTCGGCGAAGCGGCGGACGGTCTCGGCGAGGCGCGACACGTTCTCGGCGCTCAGGTGGTTCTGGTTCTTGCCCGGCTGAATCTCCTTCTCGCCGTTCACGATGAGCACCCGGCCCGCGCGGTCGGCGGGTTTGCCGCGCCGCATCACCAAGATCGCGGCGGGGATGCCCGTGCCATAAAACAGGTTCGGCCCCAGGCCCACCACACACTCGATGAGGTCGTCCTGAATCATCCCCCGGCGGATCTCCCCCTCCGCGCCGCCCCGGAACAGCACGCCGTGGGGCACCACCACGGCCAGGCGCCCGCCGTCCATCAAGGAGGCCAGCATGTGCTGCACGAAGGCCAGGTCCCCATAGGACTTGGGCGGGCAGCCGTACACGTCGCGGCCATAACGGTCGCCTTGGCCCCACACCTCATGGCCCCAGGGGGACAAGGAGAACGGCGGGTTGGCGAGCACCCGGTCGAACCGCTTGAGCGTGCGGCCGTCGGGGTTCTTGTGTACGGGGTCCAAGAGCGTGTCGCCGCGCTCGATCTTCGCGTCGTTCACCTCATGCAAGAACAGCGACATCTTGCAGATGGCCCAGGTGTTCAGGTTCTTCTCTTGGCCGTAGAGCATGATCGACGTGGGCGGGTGGCCCAGGCGCTCGACGTGGTGAACGGCCTCCAAGAGCAGGCCCCCGGCGCCGCAGGTGGGGTCGTACACCGTCATGCCCGGGCGGGGGTCGAGCAGCTCCACCATGAGGCGCACGACCGCCTTGGGGGTGAAGAACTCGCCGCCCTTCTTCCCGGCGTCGTCGGCGAACCTCTCGATGAGGTACTCGTAAGCGTTGCCCAGGGTGGTGGAGTCCACGTCGGACTTGCGTAAGCGGCGCCTCTCAAAGTGGTTGAGCAGAAGCTCTAGCAGGCGATCGGGGAATCGCTCCTTGTTGGCGAAGTCTACGTCTTGGAACACGCCCACGAGCGGCGAGTTGTGGTCTTGAATGGCGTAGAACGCCTCGTTCAGCCGGGAGCCGATGTCTACGGAGCTGCGGCGCACGTCGTCCCAGAACGCGCCCTCGGGGATGTGGAAGCGGTGCTCGTCGGGGTGCCGGGCCATCGCCACGTTGCCCCGCAGCTCCACGAGCCGGGCCTCATACTCCTCAACCCACACGTCACACAGCCGCTTGTAGAACAAGAGCCCCAGGATGTAGTGCTTGTAGTCGCCGGAGTCGATGGAGCCCCGCAGGATGTCCGCCGCCCCCCAGAGGTGGTTGCCCAGGGCCTTGAGCTCGGCCTGGTAACGCTCCTCGGGCGTGAGCGCGGCGGCGGGGGCGGCGGCGGGCTTGGCGGCGGGCTTACGAGGGGGCATCGGCGCTCGGGGTGGCGTGGGGGCCGAGGTTGTACCACACGCCGACGGGGGACGCAGCGCCGGGGGTACGACTGGAGCCCGCGCGAGGTCGTCTGGCGCGGCCCCCAACGCACGCTCACCGCTTGGGGAGAGTCTCCAGCCGATGCGGCGGGCGCGGCGGCGGGCCGGATCAGGTCAGCCCATGGCCTCGCCCACCGCGGACGAGGGCTGGAGGCGATCGGAGTTGGCGAGCTGGGCGCGCTTCGGGAGCCCGAGGGCGCCTGAGCGCTGGCGCGGCGAAGGTCGCGCGGCGGCGCTTGGGCGGGCGCCTAGTCTTGCGTGCGCCAGTCCAGGTCGCCAAGAGGCACGCCGATGACGCGAACGCGACCTTGCCCATCGGGCTCGTGGTGCTTGACCCGCACCACGAACCCGCCCGAGTCGAGCAGGGTATAGGCGGCGCTCGGCGTGTAGGGGCGGAAGTTGGGG
>JAKLKD010000358.1 GCA_023150845.1 Myxococcota bacterium
TGGACGGCCCGCTGAGCCTCACCGTCGTCGCGGGCGGCGCCACGGGCGCGGTCACCTTGCCCACCCTCGGCTCCATCGGCGCGTCCTCCTTGGCCACGACGAGCGGATCTGGCGGCGGCGGTGGGGGTGGCGGCGGCGGTCGCGCGCCCAAGAGCGGTGGGGGCGGCGGCGCCCCGGCGACGGACGTGGCCTTCCGCCTGCGCGCCAGCGCCGGGGCCATGGCCTACCTCTACAGCGCGACGACGAAGGGCGTAGACGGCTCCCTCGCCCCCGAGGCGGCGTTCCGCGCGGTTACGCCGCTCCTCGTCGGCAGCGCCGAGCTCTGGCCGGGCAGCTCCGGCATCGGCGTAGACGGCAACATCAAGCTCTCGGTCTACCGCGTGCAGATCGGGCTCTCCGATGAGATCTACAACCGGGTCACCTTCCCCGGCCACGTCGCCCTGCGGTACCGCAAGCCCCTGGAGGCCCCCGGGACCTTCTGGTTCGTGAGCGGCGGCGCGCGCATCACCGAGACCGTGGTGTTCGGCTACGCGAACGACGACAAGACCTCCTCCCAGCTCAGCCGGGAGCTCATCCCCGGCGGCCGCATCGGCGGCGGCGTGGTCAAAGAGACCGACCGCCTCTACCTCCGCGCCGAGCTCGCCGAGACCATCACCCCTTGGCCCTCGGTGACGTCGGTGGCCTTGGGGCTCGACGCGCCGCTTCTGCCCGACGGCTCCCTCATCCACGTCGGCCTCGACTACGACCTCAACCACATGCGCTTAGACGAGAACGACGACGGCCAGCTCCTGCGTGTGCGGGGCCAGCAGCTCTCCTTGAGCGTCGGCGTCGGTCAGGGGCTCTGAGCGGGGCCTTGAGCCGGGCGAGGCGCCAGGCTCAGAGCTCGACCCAGTTGACGCTCGGGATGCCGCTGCCCGCCGGAGGGGCGGCGGCGCCGACGAGGTAGAGCGCACGGCGGTTGCGGGGCTCGTTCACGCTGTCCCCGGTGTTCACCGCGGGCAGGCCCTCGCCGAAGCCGTAGTAGTAGATCTGCCCGGCGTAGCCGTTCTTGCGCAGCCAGGTGGCGATGGCCTTGGCGCGGCGCCGGGAGAGGTCGAGGTTCGAGGCGTTGTCCCCCATCGTGTCCGTGCAGCCCGCGATGTAGAGCTTCACCGGCACGATGTCGCCGTACTTGGCGAGCACGTCGTTGAGCTCCTCCAAGGTGTGGCGCAGCTTGTACTCCTCCCCGGCGTTGATCACGTCGGAGTTGGAGTCGAAGAGCACGTCCTCATGGGGGATGTTCAAGAACCAAGGCGAGAAGGTGAAGCCCGCCCAGGACTCGCCGCTGCGCACCGTGACGTCGAGGAGCACGACCTCTGACGCGTCCCCGGCCCAGGGGATGGTGATCTTGCCCGGCCCGGCGTTCACGGGGATCTCCCGCTTCTCCAGGACCGTCTTGCCCGCGCCGTAGGCGATGATCTCCGCGGTGTCTACCCGGGCGCTGACGTTCACGGTGAGGGTGTGGGCCTGGATGTCTGCGGAGGAGCGGCTGAGATCGACGGAGAGCTTGGCGCCGAAGCTGTACTCGACGGGCAGCTCCATCTCTTCAGCCATGCCGTCGGCGAAGATCACCCGGACATAACAGAGCGCCGAGGTGACCTTGGGATCCCGCGCCCACTCCACCTTCTTGACCTGGTTGGCGCCGATGGCCGTCCAGGTCTTCTCCAAGGTCTGCGAGCCCACCTGGCAAGAGACGTAGAGCTCATCCGCCGCCCGCGGCACGGTGATCACCAGGGCGGGCTTCTCGTTCGTCGCAGGGTTCGGGTTGTAGCCGAGCTGCAGGTCCCCGGCGAGAGCCGCGGGAAGGAGCGCCAGCGCGATCATGTGTCCTCCAGAGAGAGTCGGGTTGTCTAACCCACCGAGGGCGCGTTTGGGGTGGGGCTCAGACCCGCGCGTCACCCTCGGTGTTCCCGAAGACGGCGAGGCCCGCCGGAACGCTGCTATCCTGGGGCCAACGGAGGACGACATGAAGACCATTCCGCTCTGGCTCACCTTGGGGCTCCTCGCCTGCGGCGACAAGGAGGACACCACGACCGACGACAGCGAGGCCACGGACGACAGCGCCGTCGAGGGTGACGCCGACGCCGACGCTGACGCCGACTCGGACACCGACGCCGACAGCGACGCCGACTCGGACACCGACGCCGACGCCGACGCCGACCCCCAGCAAGACCCGGTCTGGGACACCATCGACACCGAGGGCTGCGAGGAGGTCTCCGGCTCCGACACCGTGCCCGGCGCGGTGTCGGTCTATGTCGGCGAGTTCACCAAGAGCGGCAGCACCTTCACCGGCAAAGAGACCTGGGCGCTCTACGCGAACGCGGCCTGGAAAGCGACAGGTGAGGACGACTGCAAGATCGTCTGGAACATCACCGGGGTGACCTCGGGCACGGGCTCCTGCTCGTCCTGTGACTACGGCATGAGCATCTCCGCCACCCTCGACGTGGGCGCGACGACCTGCCCCGAGGGGCTCTATGAGGACGAGGAGTCCTACACCGTCACCTACGGCGTCTCCGAGCCCGGCGACGGCTCGGCGACCTTTTATTACGCCAGCTCCGGCAACAAGCTCGGCGTCGGCTTCGCCACGTCCACGACGGTCTCCTACGCCTCTGAGGAGCGCTGCGCCTGGTTCTGACCGGCCAGGGACGCTCCGCCGCCCAGCGGGCCCGCCCGCGGGATAAGAGGATGGGTCCCGAGCCAACATGGAGACCCGGATGCGGATCGTTTCTTGGAACGTCAACGGCCTACGCGCGGCGATGCAGAAGGGCTTTGAAGACTGGATGGCGGAGGAGACGGCCGACGTCATCTGCCTCCAAGAGACCAAGCTCCAGGCCGACCAGATCCCCGCCTCGCTGAACCCCCCGCCGGGCGGCGAGTCCCACTGGTGCCACGCCGAGAAGAAGGGCTACTCTGGGGTCGCGATGCTCGTGAAGGGCGCCCGGCCCCGCTCGGTGCAGGTCGGCCTCGGCCAGCGCCGGTATGACGAAGAAGGGCGGGTGCTCGTCGCGGATTATGGCCGGTTCTTGCTGGTGAACGGCTACTTCCCCAGCGGCAGCGCCGGCCCGGAGCGTGTCGAGTACAAGCTGGACTTTTACCGTGACCTCACGGCCTGGCTGGCCGAGCGCCGCCAGGAGGGCCGCGGGCTCATCGTCGTGGGTGACCTCAACACCGCCCGTGAGGAGATCGACCTCGCCCGCCCCGCCGCGAACCGCGACACCTCAGGCTTCATGCCCATCGAGCGGGAGGCCCTAGAGCGCCTCTTGGACGTCGGCTTTGTCGACACCTTCCGGCTGTTTGAGCCCGAGGGTGGGCACTACTCCTGGTGGTCCCAGCGCGGCGGCTCTCGGGAGCGGAACGTCGGCTGGCGCATCGACTACGTGCTCGTGAGCGACGACCTGCGCGACGCGGTGCGCGGCGCCACCATCCACCCGAACGTGCTGGGCTCGGATCATTGCCCGGTGAGCGTCGATCTGGCGCTCTGAGCCCCAGCGGCTTGCGCCGGGGCGGCCTCGGCCTCATCCTTGACCGGACTGAGGCTGAGGAGCACGCCGTGTCAGCAGAGAGGAAGGTCGCGCTGGTGCTCGCAGGAGGCGGCGCCCGGGGCGCCTACGAGGCCGGCGCGCTGCGGTACATCCTGACGGAGCTCTCCCCGGCGCTCCGACGCCCCACCCGGTTTCACATCATCTGCGGCACCTCGGCGGGCGCGCTGAACGGCGCCTTCCTCGCCGGGACCGGCGACCACGCCGAGACGGCTCGGGCGTTGTCCTCCATCTGGCGGTCGATGGAGATCTCCCAGGTCTTCAACTTCACGGCCTTGGAGATGCTGCGCTCGCCGTCGCGGCTCTGGCAGCGGCCCCCGGCGAACGGGGCCGAGCAGTCCGCGCTCCTCGACGCCGCGCCGCTGCACGCCTTGGTGAAGCGTATGTTCCCCGCCGAGGGCCTACGTCGGCGCCTCAGCTCTGGGGAGCTTTTGGCCTTGGCGGTCTCGGCGACGGAGGTCGCCACGGGTCGGAACCTCATCTTTTTGCAGCGCCACCACCCCGGCCCCCACGAGGACATCCCCTACGCCCAGATGGTGATGCGCGAGTCCACCCTCGCCCCCGAGCACGTGCTCGCCAGCGCGGCGATCCCCTTCTTGTTCCCGCCCGTGGAGGTGGACGGCCGCTACTTCGTGGACGGGGCGCTCCGCCAGAACACGCCGCTGTCCCCGGCGCTGCGCCTCGGCGCTGAGAAGGTGCTCGTCATCGGCGTGAAGCGCAGCTTCACCCTGGAGCCCCCGCAGCTCGTCGAGGAGGCCGACCGGCCGCCGAGCCTCACCTTCTTGATGGGCAAAGCCCTGAACGCCTTGACCTTGGACCCCCTGGAGCGTGACCTCAAGGCCGTCGAGCGCTACAACGCGCTCTTTC
>JAKLKD010000021.1 GCA_023150845.1 Myxococcota bacterium
GGCGCAGGGGCCGCGGGCTTCGGCGCCGGGGCGGGCGGCGCGGCCTGGCGGGGCGCGGCGGCCTGGAACACATCGGCGAAGAGGCCTCCGCCGCCGCCCAGGTCGGCGCCGAAGGGATCCCCGGCGTCCCCGGCGTCCTCAAAGCTCGACCCGAAGGAGAGCCCCGGCGGCTCCGGCTCACTCGCCGGGAGGGTCTGCGCCTCGGGCGGGGCGGTCTCTTCGTCGTCGATGAGCTCGTCGTCCTCAACGGGCGCGGGCGCGGGCGCGGCGGGCCGGGTCGGCGTGGCCGGGGGCGCGGTCTCTTCGTCGTCGATGAGCTCGTCGTCGATGAGCTCGTCAGGCTCCAGCTCCACCGGGGCCGCCCCGGCGATGGCCGGAGGGGTGCCGCCCAAGGCGGTGATGCGGGCGGCGACCCGGGGACGCTCGTCGGGGCGCACGAGCTCAAACACCGTCGCGGCGTGCAGGCGCGCGGTCTCGTCGTCGCCCAAGGCGGCGGCGACTTCAGCGGCCCAGGCGAGCACGACGACGGAGCGTGGGCTCAGGGCGAGGGCGCGGCTCAGCTCGTCGGCGGCCCGCTGGGGCATCCCGTAGCGGGTGAAGACCTCGGCCCGGGCGGCGAGGCGCAGCTCGGTGTCGTCGGCGGGCTCCGCGGCGCGCAGGCGGTAGAGGCGGAACTCGGCCTCGTCGATGGCCGCCCGCACCTTTCGGCGCCGGGACTCGATCTCGCCGTCGGCGTCGCCAAAGCCCAGCGCGCGCTCCAAGGCGGCGAGCTCGGCCTTGGGCTGGCCGACGGCCTGGAGCGCCGTGGCGAGGCGCAGGAGCGCCTCACGGGCCGCGCCGGGGTCCCCACCCTGCTCCTGGGCCTTGGCGAAGAGCTCCAGCACGCGGAGGTTGTTGGGATCGTTCGCCATGGCCGAGCGCAGGAGCTCAAGGGCCTCGGGGCGGGCGTCGGCGGCCAAGGAGGCCTCGGCGGCGTCGACGAGGAGGTCGGCGTCCCCCGGGCGCAGCGCCAAGGCGACACGGGCCACACGGGCGACCTCGCCGAGCTGCCCGCGGCGGCGGTACTCGTCGATGGCCTCGCGGTACCAGGCGTAGGCCGACTCCGGCTTCGACGCCTTCACGACCTCGGCGAGCTTGAGGCGCAGGGCCACGTCGTCGTGTTTGAGCTTGAGGAGCTGCTGACCGACCTCGACGGCCTTGTTGGGCTCGGCGCCGAGATAACCCTCAAAGGCGGCCTCAAAGGCGGGGATCGACTCGGCGCGGAAGCCGGAGTTGTAGTAGGCCTCCCCCAAGGCCTGCTGCAGCTCGGGATCCGAGGGCTTGAGCGGCACGAGCTGCTTGTAGAGCGCCAAGGCCGCCCGGTGGTTGCCCGCCGCGGCGTGCAGCCGGGCCACCTCGGAGAACAGCTTAAACGCCTCGGCCTTCTTGCCCATCTTGGAGTACAGCTCGGCGAGCTTCTGCCGGGCGCGCACATCTCTGGCGTCTTTCTTGAGGATCTGGACGTAACACTCTGCGGCTTTGTCGAGCTGCTCCCGCGCGACAAACTTGAGTGCCTGCTGCTCCAGCTCGTTTCGGTCGAAGGCCACGACAGGGCTCCTGGGTGCGTCGTCATGCGCAGGGAGCGGCCCGACGCGCCAGCGCGCAACGGGCCCTCCATCGGCGACCTTATTCTACGCCACACCCGGTGGCCAAGGGGTCAACCGCTCGTCGATCCCTCGGCGGCCCGCCGGGCCAGCCAGACCTCAAGGGTCTTCGTCGAGAAGCGCCCCGTGGCGAACTCCTCGCAGCGCAACAGCTCGCGGTGCAACGGCAAGGTCGTCTTCACGCCCTCGACGACGGCCTCGTCCATGGCGCGGCCGAGGCGCGAGAGCGCGATCTCCCGGGTGGGGCCCCAGGCGATGATCTTGGCCACCATGGAGTCGTAGTAGGGCTGAATCCAGGCGCCCTCACAGACCGCGGAGTCGATGCGGATGCCCAGGCCGCCCGGGGCGTGGTAGCCCGTGATCTGACCGGGGCAAGGCGTGAAGCGCCAGGGATCTTCCGCGTTCACCCGCGCCTCAATTGCGTGGCCGTCCAGGCGCACGTCCTCTTGGCGCAGGGGCATGGGCTCCCCGGCGGCGAGGCGGATCTGGAGCTGGATGAGATCGATGCCGCTCACCTCCTCGGTGACGCAGTGCTCCACCTGGATGCGCGGGTTGACCTCCAAGAAGAAGAACTCCTCGCCCTCGACCAGGAACTCGCAGGTGCCGACGGTGTGGTAGCCCGTCGAGGCGACGAGGCGCGCGGCGGCCTCGCGGATGCGCCCGCGCAAGGACTCGCTGAGCCCAGGGGCCGGGGCCTCCTCGATGATCTTCTGGTGGCGGCGCTGCATGGAGCAGTCGCGCTCGCCGACGTGAATCGCCGCGCCGTACTTGTCCCCGGCGACCTGGACCTCGATGTGCCGGGGCTCGCGCAGGTAACGCTCGATGAAGACGTCGCCGTTGCCGAAGGACGCCAGGGCCTCGGTGCGGGTGAGCTCAAAGATGCGGCGGAGCTGGTCGTCGTCCTCGACGACACGCATACCTTTGCCACCGCCGCCCGCCGCGGCCTTGAGGATGATCGGGTAGCCGACCTTCCGGGCGATGGTCAGCGCCTCGTCAATCGTCCCGACGGGACCCGGCGAGCCCTCCAAGAGCGGCAGCCCCGCGGCCCGGGCGGCGTCTTTCGCCGAGAGCTTGTCACCGAAGACCCGCAGGTTTTTGGTGTCGGGTCCGATGAAGGTCATGCCCATCTCGGTGACGGCCCGCGCGAAGTCGGCGTTCTCCGCCAAGAACCCGTAGCCCGGGTGCACGGCGTCCGCCCCGGTGATCTCCGCCGCGCTGAGCACCCGGGGGATGTTCAGGTAAGACTGCCGGGCCGCCGGGGGGCCGATACACACGGCCTCATCGGCGAAGCGCACATGCAGCGCGTTGGCGTCGCACTGGGAGTAGACGGCGACCGTCTTCACCCCCAGCTCACGACAGGCGCGGATCACGCGGAGCGCGATCTCGCCGCGGTTCGCGATGAGGATCTTGCCGAAGGGGGGCGTCGAGGCGGACATGGGTCAGCTACGGACGCGGAAGAGGGGCTGACCGAACTGCACAGGCTGGCCGTTCTGCGCGAGGATCTCGACGACGACACCATCGACGTCGCTCTCGATCTCGTTCATCAGCTTCATGGCCTCGATGATGCAGAGCACCTGGCCCTTCCGCACCGAGGCGCCGATCTCGGCGTAGGGCGGTGCATCGGGCGAGGCCGACCGGTAGAAGGTGCCGACCATCGGCGAGCTGACGACGTGGCCCGGGGCCGGGGCCGGGGCCTGAGAGGCCGGAGAAGGCGCCGCGACGGGGGCCGCGGGCGCGGCGACCACGACGGGGGCCGCGGCGGCGGCGGGCACACCGCCGATCCGCAGGCTCAGGTTGACCTCTTCGTCTTCGTAGGTGAACTCGGAGACGTTCTTGGAGATGAGGAGATCCAGCAGCGTCTCGAGGCGCTGCAGGTCCAGACGATCAGCGGCCATGGCCACTCCGCGAGGGGGAGAGAGGGGCTTTGGGGAATGCGCTGCGGCGCTCTATCGGGCTCGGCGCAGGCCGTCCACCAGTCCACGCAGCCCGAGCATGTAGCTGTCCGGGCCGAAGCCCATCACCTGCCCCCGCGCGATGTCCGCCAAGAGCGACTTGTGCCGGAAGGCCTCGCGGGCGTAGACGTTCGAGAGGTGGACCTCAACGAAGGGCAGGCGCGTCGCCAAGAAGGCGTCGCGCAGGGCGATGGAGGTGTGGGTGTAGGCGCCGGGGTTGATCAGCACGCCGTCCACCTCCCCCATCGCCGCGTGCAGGCGGTCGATGAGGGCGCCCTCGTGGTTCGACTGGAAGGTGTCGAGCTGCACGCCGAGGTCGATGGCCAAGGCCGTGAGGCGCGCCAGGATGGCGTCTAGGGAGTCCGCGCCGTAGACGCCGGGCTCACGCTGTCCGAGCAGGTTGAGGTTGGGGCCGTTGATGACGAGGATCTTCACGGGGCTCCAACGCCAGAGGGCTCAGTTCGCCTCGTCCGTCGCGATCTCGATGAGCTCGGTCGCGTAGGCGATGCTGGCCGTGAGGTAGACCGAGCTAAACACCAGCTCGTCGCCGCTGATCGCGCCGTCGCCGTCGTCGTCCTCGGTGGTGTAAGGCATCGCGTCGAGCAGGCCGTAGAGCCGCACGAGGCCGCGGTTGTCCGTCGGGATGATCGCGTAGTTGGGACGGTAAGCGTCCTCGTTGCCCGCGCCGTAGTCGTTGGCGAGGGTGTAGTACTGGCCCGTGGAGATGTCGTACCAGGGGCAGGTGTTCTCGTCGAAGTTCTCCTCGCAGTCCCCCTCGGGTTCCGGCGGAGGATCGGCCACGCTCACCGCACCTTGGGGCAGGAGCACGAGGCCGTTGTAGGACGACAAGAACTCCATCCGCACGCCGGAGAGCGGCACGCCGTCGGTGTCGAGCACGCCGAAGTCGAGCACGAGCATCAGGGCGTAGCCGTCGGCCTCCTCAGCGAAGGCGACGCTCGGCGAGACGGTGACGTCGGTGACGCCGGTGATCGACGCGCCATACGGCGCGGGGTAGCCCGTCTCGGGCACACAGCCCGTGGCCAGAGCGGCCAGGGCGAACAGAGAGGTCAGCGAAAGGGCGCGCGTCATCGGTCCTCCTCGCGAGCGCTGATCACGAGGGCGGCCTCGTGCAGCTCTTCGGGCGTCACAGCATCCAGCCGAACCCGTCCACACTCGATGGGGTAAGCAACGCGGAGTGTACCATACGCGCGCTTCTTGTCCATGCCCGTCGCCGCGACCAGCTCCGCCGCGGACAGGCTCGGGCAATCGACGGGCAGCCCCAGAGCGCGTAGCAGCGTGGTGATCCGCGCCCGGAAGGCGCCATCGGCCTCCCCGCGCAGCTCGGCGAGGCGGGCCTCGGCGACGATCCCGATCCCTACCGCCTCGCCGTGGCGGATCGCGCCGTAGCCGAGGCAGCGCTCGACGGCGTGGCCCAGGGTGTGCCCGAGGTTTAGGATGGCGCGCAGGCCCTCCTCCCGCTCGTCTTGGCTGACGATCGCCGCCTTCACCCGCACACACTCCGCCACGGCGCGGGCCGTCGCGACGGGATCCCGGGCCAACAACGAGGCGCCGTCCCGCTCCAGGCCGCTCAAGAGCGCCTCGGAGTCGATGACCCCGTGCTTGACGACCTCGCCGAGGCCGCAGCGCAGCTCGTCGTCGGGCAAGGTCGCCAGGGTGTCCATGGCGGCGTAGACGAGGACAGGCTGGTAGAACGCGCCGATGAGGTTCTTGCCCTCTTTGGCGTTCACCCCGGTCTTTCCGCCGACGCTGGAGTCGACCATCGCGAGGAGCGTCGTCGGCACCTGCACGAGCGGCAGCCCCCGGAGCGCGCTCGCCGCGGCGAACCCGACGACGTCGCCGGTCACCCCGCCGCCCAAGGCGATGATCGGGGTGTGGCGATCCACCCGCCGCGCCAGGAGCGCCTCGACGAGCCCCGACCAGACCGCGAGGGTCTTGTTCGCCTCGCCGTCGGGCAAGGTGAGCGTGGAGGGCGTGAAGCCCGCGGCGCGCAGGCTCGCCGCGGCGGCCTCGGCGTAGAGGGGGCCGACGACGTCGTTGGTGACGATGACGCAGGGCCCGAGGCGGCGGCGCTCGGCCAGGGCGGCGCCGAGGCCGCTGAGCGCGTCGAAGACGACGTCGTAGCTGCGATCGCCGAGGCGCACGGTCTGGGTCGGGACGATCACGGGCGCTCCAAGGTGGCGACGATGGCCCGGGCGAGGGCCTCGGGGGGCAGGCTGGCGTCGAGGATGAGCTCCGCCTCGGCGTAGCGCGGGGCGCGGGCGGCGGCCAGGGCCTCGACCCCCGGACCCCACAGGGGCCTCCCCTCCCCCGCGCCGACCCGCGCCTGGAGCAGGGAGAGCGGCGCGCGGAGCCAGACGACGAGGCCCCAGGCGGTGAGGGCCTCCATGGCACCAGGCTGAATCGGCGCCCCGCCGCCGCAGGCGAGCACGCAGGGCCCCGCCGCAAGCACACTCCGCAGGGCCTCGGCCTCACAAGCGCGGAACCCGGCCTCGCCGACCGAGGCGAAGAGGCTCGGGACGCTCTGGCCCTCGCGGCGCTCAACCTCGGCGTCGAGATCGACGAAGGGCAGGCCCAAGAGCGGGGCGAGGACCGCGCCGACGGTGGACTTGCCCGCGCCCATAAAGCCGATGAGCGCCACCCCACGGGGGGCGGCGCTCAGGGACGCGGCGCGGCTGGGCTCAGCGGGAGCGGTTGACGATTCGGGGAGTGACAAAGACGAGCATCTCGTTGCGCTCGATCGTCCGGGCGTAGTTCTTGAACAAGTAGCCGAGGAGCGGGATGCGGTGCAACAGGGGCACGCGGTTGTTGCTCACGGTCTCCGAGCTCGCGTAGACGCCGCCGATGACCACGGTGTCGCCGTCGTCGATGAGGAACTGGCCGTTCGCCTCCTTGATCTGGATGGCGGGCTGGCCCTGCACGGCCTGGGAGAAGTCGGGGCGGTTGTTCGTGATGCTCAGCTTCATGAACACCTTGCCGTCCGAGGTGATGTGCGGGGTGACGTTCATCTCCAAGGCCGCGGTGATGAACTGCACCTGGGTGCCGCCCGCCGAGGTCGAGAGGAAGGGGATACGCGCGCCCTGGGTGATCTGCGCGGCGACGTTGTCCAAGGTGAGCACCTTGGGCGAGCTGATCACCTCGCCATACCCCTCACTCTCCATCGCCATGAGGCGCACGTCGATGTTGATGAGGCCCGAGAGGCTGCCGAGGCTCAGCGCGAGAGAGCCAAACGACGCCGCCGAGGGCAGGTCCACGGCGAGGTTGTCCGTGCCCGGGTTGAAGAAGATGTTGCGCGCGTTGCCCTGCTGCACGAACTCCTTGCCGCCGGAGACGCCCACGGAGTTCGGGAAGAAGAGGCCCGTGCCCGCGCCCGTCGTGCCCGAGGCGTTCAGCTCACCGCCCCACTGGATGCCGAGCTGCTTGGAGAAGCTGGAGGTGGCCTCGACCACCCGCGCCTCGATGAGCACCTGGGGCGTCGGCTTGTCGAGGTGGCGGATGAGCTCGCGGATCTGGGCGAGGCGCTCCTCGGTCTCTTGGATGATGAGCTGGTTCGAGCGGGACTCGACCTGCACGCTGCCACGAGACGAGACGAGCTCGGTGACCTGCTTGGAGAGGTCATCGGCCTGGGCGTAGTTCAGAGGCACGACGAGGAGCTTGAGCGGGGTGAGCTGCTCGATGCTCGCCTGGGCCTCGACGGCGGCCTGCTGCTCGGCCTTGATGATCTCGATCGGCGCGATGCGCACGATGTTGCCGAAGCGCTGGGCGCCGAGGCCCTTCGCCTGGAGGATCGCTGCGAGGGCCTGATCCCAAGGCACGTCCTCCAGCCGCACGGTCACCGAGCCCTTCACGTCGTCGCCCGCGACGATGTTCAGGCGGCTGACGTGGGAGATGAGGCGGAAGACCGAGTGAATGTCGGCGTCCACGAGGTCGATGTTGATGCGCTGGCCGGTGAAGCCGCCCGTCGAGGCGCCGCCCGACTCGGACATGAACACGCCCGTGCCGCCCATGATCGACGCCGGGTCACCCGCGCCGCGGCCCGCGCCGAAGGCGGACTGGGGATCCGAGGTGCGCCCGGACTCGCCGATGAGCGTCTCCGAGGTGTAGGCGCCCTTGAGGCCGCCGCCGTCGTCGCCGCCCGGCGCCACCGTCGAGAAGCCCTGCTTGGCGACCGCGCGGTCCTGCTGCATGTCCGCAGGCACGGCGAGATCGACGTAGAGCAGGTTGTCGGGGCCGGTGACGACCTTCCAGTCCGTCGTGCGCCGCAGGCTGATCGCCACACGCACGCCGTCGCGGGTGCGGTAGGCGCGCACCATGCGGACCGGCGAGATGAAGGAGCTGGCGTCGAGCACGCGCTCCAACGAGGTCGGCAGGGTCGCGCCGGGGAGGTCCACGACGATGAGGTTCGGCTCGGGCTGGCTGGAGGTGAAGTCCACCGCCGACGTGGTGCCGATGACCACGCGGGAGACGGTGTCCTTGTTCTCGAAGTCCAAAGAGGACATCGCCAGGCCGCTCACCGCGCTCGGGCCGGAGACCGCGCCCGCGGCGAGGCCGCGGTTCGCCTGGTCGTCGAGGCCCACGGAGCTCGTCGCGCCGCCCGCGCCGTCCGCGCCGGCCAAGGCCGCGGCGAGGGGATCGTCGCTCATGGCCCCGGCCTTGAGCCGCAGCTCCACGCCGTCACCACGCTTGACGAGGGTGTAAGAGGCCTGCTCACGCAAGAGCACCCGGACGGTCGTGACCGAGCCGTCGGCGAGCTGCTTGACGTCGATGCTCTCGACGAGGGTGCTGGCCCCGCCCACGACCGAGCCCACGTCCCCGGCGTCGACGCCCATCATGTCGATCACGACCGTCGGCGGCGAGGCCGTCGAGAAGTCGCTGATGACAGCGGCGTCGAGGGATCCTTGGGTGCGGATCTGGACGACGGTGCTCCCGTCGGTGGCCGACACGGTGACAGCAGAGAGCGCAGGCGCGCCGTCCTGGCCAAACAGCGGCGGCGCCAGCAGGGCGATGCTCACGACAGCGGCGACGGCCAGGCTCCTCGCGATCCAGCGAATGCCCATCTTGACTCCTTCAGCCCGCTCCGAGAGGTCGGGGCGGTGGGGGCGACTGTCCTGGGGTGCCTTCGAGGAGAGGTGGCTCACAGCGTCCCTCCTTCCTCGACGGGCAGGGCGATGACGGTCTGCTCGGTGACGAGGTTTCCGTCCGCCTCTTTGTACTCTTCGGTGACGACAACACTCGTCCGCGAGATCTGCGTCACGCGGCCCCAGTGTTTGCCGACATAGGTGCCAAGCTCCAGGATGTGGCCGGTCTGCTCCGGATCCTGGACCATGGCGCGGGGGCTGTCGATGCCCCAGACCACGCCGACGAGCTTGTACTGCTCGATGTCAAAGCGCTGCAGGGGCGTAGGGTTGGGGATCTCGGTGTCCTCGATCGCCCGGAAGAACGACCGGAAGGGATCCCGCTTCCCGATGGGGTTGTAGGCGTACTCGCCAGGGGCCTCAGCCGCCTTCTCTTCAGCGGCCTTGGCCGGGTCCGCGGCGCCCGCGACGGCGGGGGCCACGGGCTTGGGCGCGGCGGGGGCCTCGCCGCCGATGTTGGCGCGCTGTCCGGTGTTCTCGGGATCACAAGCGCCCAGCGCCAGGGCGAAGGACATGAGCAGCACGGCGCGACTGCGGGGAGAGATCACTTCTTGCCTCCCTTCTTCTTCCGGGCCTCATCATCGGCCTTCTTCTTGGCGATCTCTTCCTCGGTCAAGAAGCGGTAGGTCACCGCCTTGCCCGTGACGTTGAGGAAGACCTTGCCCGCGCGCTCCTCAGGCTTCTCCAGCTTGATGTCTTGCACCGAGACGATGCGGCCGAGCTTCGAGAGCGCGTCGAAGAAGACCGCGACCTCGTGGTAGCTGCCGGTGATCTCCAGGGAGACCGGCACCTCGGCGTAGTAGCTCATCGCCACCTCGGGGAGCGGCTGGAACTTCCGCATCTCCAGGCCCGCCTTCTTGCCCGCGGTCGAGATGCGCTTGAGCAGCTCGGGGATCTCGCGGTCATTGGGCAGCTCGCGGAGCGCGTTCTTGAGCGCCTCGGTCAGCTCCTCCAGCTCACGCTCGCTCTCGGCGCGGTTCGCGGCGCGGCGCTTGACCTCGTCACGCTTCGCCGTCTGCTCGGTGATCTTCGTCTCAAGCCCGGCCAGCTCCTCGCTGCCCGAGGACCAGACCAGGGTGTAGAACAGCGCCAGGATCAGCACACAGACGAGGCCGTAGATGGCCAGGCGCTGTGGGCGAGGCAGCGGCGCGAGCTTCTCCATGAGGTCTTGGAGGCGGTTCATCCTTCACCTCCCGGCGCGGGGGCCGGAGCCGGGGCCGCGGGAGCCTTGGCCTTGGCCTTGGCCTCCTTCTCGGCCTTGGCGGCCTCAGCCTTGGCCTTCTTCTCTTCCGCGGCGATCTCCTCGGGGGTCTTCGGCGCGGAGACCTGGGCGGTGATCTCGAAGGTCTTGTACTTCTTGCCGTCCTTGTCTACGGAGTCGATGCCGACCAGGTAGACCTGGTCGAGCCACTCCGAGCGCTCCATGTTCGTGAGGAGCTGGGAGACGACCTCGTTGGACTGGGCGATGCCTTTGAGCTCCAGCTTGCCGCGCACCTCGGTGAGCTGGGTGAGGCTGACGGCCTCGGGGGCGGCCTCGGCGAGCTCATCGAGGAGGTGCACCGGGCCGGACTGGCTCTTCTTGAGCTCGGCGATGACCGCGAGCTTGGCGCTGAGGTCCTCGCGGATCTTGGCGATCTCGTCCACGCGGTCGGCGTCGGCCTTGAGCGCGGTGATCTCCTTCTCTAAGGCCGCCAGGCGGGCCTTGGCGTCGGAGACGGTGGCGGCCTGGTAGATCCCGAGGACAAGGCACAGCAAGATCACCGCGACGACCGCCATCGCGGCGTAGACCAGCTCCTGCTTGAGCGCCTCGACCTTCTTGGAGATGCGAACTGGAAGGAGGTTAATCTTGATCATGTGTCGCCGAGCCTCCTCAGGGCGAGGCCGGTGACCACGGCGGCCTGGGGCGCGATGTCATGGAGGAAGCGCGGGTTGAAGGCCCGCTCGTCCACCTCGACGCGGCGGAAGGGGTCCACCAGCTCGACGTCCGCGCCGCTGCGCCGCCCGATGGCCGAGGCGAGGCCCGGGGTGCGTGAGGCGCCGCCGGCCAGGTACATCTTCTGGATGCTCAGGCCGGGGGTTTGGGAGAGGTGGAAGTCGAGGCTGCGCTGAATCTCCGTGGCGAGGGTCTCGGAGACGTCGGAGAGGATGGACTCGATCTCTTCAGGCACAACGGCGTCGGCGTCGCGGGTGTCGCCGCCGACCTTGAGCAGCTCGGCCTCTTCATAAGAGATGTTGAGGTTCCGCTGGATCTCCTCGGTGAACTGGCGCCCGCCCTGGTTCAGGTCGCGGGTGAAGCTCGTGAGGCCGTCGTAGAGCACGTTGATGTTGATCGACGAGGCGCCGATGTTCAGCAGGCCCACCGCGCCCGGCGGGGGGTCGTAGTTGAGCGTGAACATGTTCTCGACGGCGAAGCAGTCGATGTCGATGACCGAGGGGGTGAGCCCGGCCTCTTGGATGATCGACTGGTACTCGTTCACCAGCTCTTTGCGGGCGGCGACGAGGAGCACCGACATCTGCCCCGCCTCATCGCCCTGGGCGTTGAGGATCTGGAAGGAGATGTTCACGTCGTTGGCGTCGAAGGGGATGTACTGCTCCGCCTCCCACTGAATCGACTCCTCCAGCTCCTCCTGGGACATCAAGGGCAGGTTGATCCGCTTGATGATGACGGAGTGGCCAGAGACCGAGGAGACGACGTCCTTCACCTTGATCTTGTGCTTGTTGACCAGCTCCTTGATGGCATCGACGATGACGCTGGCGTTCATCACCGCGCCGTCCACGATCGCCTCCGGGGGCAGGCGCACGAGCCCGAAGGAGCGCAGGCGCCACTTCGGATCCTTTTTGTCCTTCTCAAGCTCCATGACCTTCACGGCGCTGGAGCCGATGTCCAGGCCGATCGTTCTGGAGCTCCGGGAGAAGAGGCCCATATGTCTTCGCTCCTGCTCGCATCGCCCGTGGGAGGAGTGACCTACCTCACAAGCTGTCCATTCTTGGGACTGCCGACTGCTCTTCTACACCCAACGGGCGCGTTTTGGGGCGCACCTGTCTGGCTCTGACCGGTTTAGACCGCGAGGTCCTCTTGGCTGGGGGATGTCGCCAGCCCTCTTGACCAGCGGTGACTTGTTGACTTACCAGAGCCGAAGGGGCGTGGTCAAGCCACCCCCTGACCACAGCGCATAAATCATCAGCGTGTGAAGAAAATCGGAGGATCAACATCGGCGCGGCGGCACGGTATGCTCGCGCCGTGAAGTCTCTCCTCGGCGCAGGTGTGCTCGCGGCGTGGGCCTGGAGCTTGGGCTCTGGGCTCGCGCTGCGCCTCGTGATGGACGGCGTCGGCGCCGCGCCCTGGGCCCAGGTCGCCGCGCTGGGGATCGTCTCGGCGGGCCTCGCCGTCGGGCGCGGCGCGCGCTGGCGCCCCTCACGCCGGGGCGATCGCCTGCCCCTCGCCCTCGGCGCGGCGTTGGCGCTCTGGGCGGCGCCGATCCTCGCCGGGCTGAGCCCGGGCCTCGCGCTGGTCGCGACGGCGGGGGCGCTCTTCACCTTCGGCTTCGGGCTCTCGCGCGCCTGCCCCCAAGGTCCGGGCGCGCTCGGGGCGATCACCGCCGCGCCGCTGATCTGGGTCGGCCTCAACCATCCTTTGACCGCCGGGGTGATCACTCTGGGTCTGCTCGTGGCCCTCGACGGGCGCGCCGAGCCGGTGCGCAGCGCGCGGGAGCTCTCGAAGGGCCCGGGCTTTGTGCAGACCCTCGGCGACGCGGTGATCGCCGCTGCGGGGGCGGCGATCCTCGTCGGCGGCTGGTCGGCGAGCCGCGCCCTCTTGGATCCCACACCCTCGGGCCTCGCCGTGGCGGCGGGCGGCGGGCTCTCGGCTCTGGCCTTCGGGCTCCTCTGGCCCAAGCGCAGCCTGGGCGCGGTGGCGCCGTGGGCGGGCCTCGCCGCCCTCGTCACCTTGGTCGGCGTCGTCGCTCTGCCCTCCCGGGGCGTGGCGCTGATCCTGCCCCTGGCCGGAGGGGACGAAGATCCTCGCCGGGTGATCACGATCCTCATGGCGCTCCTCGGCGCGCCGGGCGGCTGGATCTTGGGGCGGGCGCTGCGCGGCGGGAGCGCCGGGGTGCTCGTGGCCTTGGCCGCCTTGTGGGGCGCGCGCCTGGGGCTCAACGCGGGGCCGGACAGCTTCGACCAGGCGCTCCTGCTCGCCGGGGGCCTGGGCGCCGTCGGGATCATCGGCGGCGGGCGCGTCGGCCCGCGCCTCGTCGGCGGCCTGTCCTTGGCCGGGGCCCTGGGCGCGCTCATCTGGCCTCTGCCTTGGCCGGAGCAGCTCCTCCTCACCTCCCCCGCCCTCCACCTGCGCAGCGCCGACGGGGTCACCCGGGCCAAAGAGGCGCTCAGGGGGCTCACCGCCGAGGCCGGGGGCTTCGGGCCGAACGGCGCGACCTTGGTGTGGTCGCGGCGCGGGGCCCTGGCGATGTCGGTGATCGACGGCGCGGAGCTGCCCGCCGAGGGCCGGGAGGCGGATCTGGAGCGCCTCGTCCCCGCCTTGGGCGCGGGGCTCACCCTCGGCCTGGACCACGCCGTCGTGCTCGGTGAGGTGCGTGGGCTCACCGTGGCCGGGCTCTTGCGCCAGGGGGCGGAGCAGGTCACCGTGGCGGTGAACGATCCCGACTCGTTGCGCGCCCGCGCCGCGCTCGACCCGGCTCTGGCCACGGCGATGCTGAGCCCGAGCGTGCAGCTCCACCACCAGCCGACGGAGCTGCTCCTGCGGGCGGCCCCCCGGGCGGAGCTCATCGTCGAGCTGGCGCGCCTGCCGTGGCGCGACGGCGCCCAGGGCCTCCCCACGAGCCCCCAGCTCCGCCTGCGCCGTGACCGCCTCGGGCCCGACGGCGTGTACCTCCTCGTCGTGCCGCTCACCTGGATGGACGAGACGAGCCTCGGCGGACTCGTCACGGACCTCGCCGATATTTTCCCCCAAGCGATGGCTTTTATGCCCGCGAACGGGGCGGACCATGTCGTGCTCGTGGGCTTCGCCTCCAAACGTGCGGCGCAGTGGCCGCGGATGGTGCAGGCCGTCGCGCTCGGCGGGGACGAGCTGGCCGCGGTGCAGGTGCGCAGCGCCGTCGAGCTCGCCGACCGGGCGCTCACCGACACCGCGGGGCTCCGCGCCATCGGCCAAGGCGGCGCCCGACCCTCCCCGTACACCTTGCCCCCGGGGCTCACCCGCCGCCCGCGGATGCTCTTGCCGCGCTTCATCGAGCACCTCGTCCTCCCCGAGGCCTGGCTCGACCTCAGCGCCGAGCCCCAGCGCGCCGCCGAGCTCACCGCCCGGGTTGAGGTGACCCGGCGCCTGCTCTCGCTCCTCGACGACGCGAGCCGGGGCGACATGGAGGACGTGTTTGAGCGCTCCCGCCAGCTCCTCGACGCCCCCGGCGGCGCGCGGGCCCTGGATCCCCTCGTCGCGCCGATGCTCGCCCGAGCCCGGGAGGCCCTGGCCGAAGGCGTCGCCGAGGGGCCGCAGTCCCGGGCCTGGAGCCGCTGCCTCAGCGAGGTCGAGTCCGCGCGCCTGCTCAACCCCCGCGTGGCCGAGGCCTTCACCCTCGCCGGTCGCTGCCGCCTCGCCACGGGCGACAGCCGCCGCGCCGCCGAGGAGTTTGAGGGCGCCTTGGCCCTCGACCCGGCGGACCTCGACGCGCTCTTGGGCGTCGCCCAGATCCACGCCAGCCGCGGCGCCTTGACCGAGGCCGAGTCCCGGCTGCGCGAGGCCACCCGCACCAACCCGCGGGCCTGGCGGGCCTGGTACCACCTCGGCGCGCTGATGCTCGACCTCGGGCGCCTTGAGGACGCCGACCGCGCGCTCTCCCAGGCTCGGGCCTTGGCCGGGGAGTCCTCGGGCCTGCCCGCCGGGGCCATGGCCGACCTGGAGCTCCAGCGCGGCGACCCCAACGCCGCCCTCGTGCACGCCGAGCGCGCCGTGGGCCTCCAGCCCGTCGCCAAACACCTCCACCTGCGCGCCCTCTGTTACCTGGAGCTCGGCCAAGAGGCCCAGGCCGAGCGTGACCTGCGCGCCGCCATCTACGAGGATCCCGACTGGTGGCCCGCCCACGGCGATCTCGGCCGGGTGTTCGCCGCCCGGGGGGAGTACGCCCAGGCCATCGACGCCTTCAAGCGCGCCTTGACCTTGAAGCCCGACAATGTCCCCGCCGCCCAGAACCTCCGCCTCGCGGAGCAGCGGCTGGCCGAGGAGCGACGGGCCACCACTCCTCCACCCCGTTAAGCTCGGGTCGGCTTGTCTCGCTCGGAGTGCATGATGACGACGCCTTCGGCCACGACGGATCCCCTCTTGGACGTCCCGTTCTTGCGCCAGATCCCCCTCGTGGAGCTCAAGCGGTACGGAGACCTCTGGGTGCGTGTGGCCCTGCGCCCCGGCGAGAACATGTGGACCGAGGGCGGCCTCGCCGCCGAGCTCGGCGTGGTGCTCAGCGGAGAGCTCGCCGTGGTGACCGGCGGCGTCGAGGTCGGCCGGGTGCGCTCCGGCGAGATCGCGGGTGAGGCCAGCGCCTTCTTCCGGGGCGAGACCCGCACGGCCAGCCTGCGCGCCGAGACCCCCGCCGAGGTGCTCACCCTCTCCGTCCGCGACCTCATCCGCCTGCGCCGCGAGGGCAGCGTCATCTACGACGCGCTCCTGCGCCAGGCCCTCGTCACCCTCGTGCGGCGCATCCGGGCGACGGACCTGCGCATCGCGCAGCTCGCCCAAGGCGGTCGCGCCGCGCCGTCCCGGGCCGAATCGGGCCTGCTCAGCCGGGTCTGGCGCGCCCTGCGCCCCGACAGCCCCACGGGCCCGGCGCCGTCTCTGGAGCCCCTGCTCCGCAAGATGCCCGTGCTGCGCCCCGCCGACCCCGAAGACATCACCGAGCTCTCCCGGCTGTTCACCGCCGAGCCGATGAAGGAGGGCCAGGTCATCTTTATGGAGGGCGCGCCGGGCGAGGCTGCCTACATCGTCGCCGAGGGCAAGGTGGAGGTGCTGCGCCACGTTCGTGGCGAGCGCGCCGAGCTCCTCGCCACCTTGGAGCGCGGCGATCTCTTCGGCGCGAACACCCTTGTCGAGTCCGGGGCGCGCACGGCGTCCTGCATCGCCGCGGAGCCGGGCTGGCTCTACCGCATCGACGCCAAGGACTTCAACGCACCGTCAGCCCGGGCGGGCCTCTTGTGGCGGGAGGCCGTGCTCGCGGCCTTGGCGTCCCAGCTCCGCTCGGCGAACCTCGCGCTCAACCGCGCCATCGAGCTCAAGGCGAGCCTGCACGGCGACCACACCGACGCCACGGCGAGCGCCGACAACGAGGCGAGCTTCCGCGAGCTCCTGCGGGCCTCGGGCTTCTTGCAGGGCTCCCGCACCTCCGACGCCCACCTCGGCGTCATGGACAGCAAGGCCAGCGGCGGCGTGTCCTCCTCGCCCTACACGAAGAAGCGCGAGTGAGCGCCCCCTCGGGCCGCCGGGTGATCTTTGAGCACCCGATCCTGCGCGCCGTCGGCAGCCCGGTCGTGACCGCCGAGGGTGTGCGGGAGTACATCCGCCTGGAGATCCCCGACTGGGTGAACATCGTGGCGCTCACCGCCGATGAGGAGCTCGTCCTCGTCCGTCAGCGCCGCCACGGCATCGACGCCGAGACCTTGGAGATCCCCGGCGGCTGCGTCGATCCCGGCGAGGCCCCGGAGACCGCCGCCGCCCGTGAGCTCCGCGAAGAGACGGGCTTCGGCGACGGCGCCTGGCGGAGCCTCGGCTGGGTCTGGTCGAACCCGGCGATTCAGAACAACCGCACCCACCTCTTCTTGGCCGAGGGCCTCCGTCGCCTGGGCCCGCCCCAGCTCGGCCCGGGTGAGGCGGACCTCCGCGTCGAGCTTCACCCCGCCGCCGGGGTCGCCGAGCTTCTGCGGAGCGGCGCGGTGCGCCACAGCCTCGCGGTGGTGGCGCTGCAGCGCTGGTTGTTGGGGGGCTGACCCCTCCCCCTGGCGCCCGCCGGGCCGCTGCCTTAGAATCGCGCCATGCCCGAGCCCAAAGACATCTGGGAGGCGCTGTACCGGCGCTTCGATCCCGACGAGCCCGCCCACAAGGGCCAGTGGCGCGCCGACCGGCGCTGGAGCCCCATCCCCTCGATCTCCGCCGGGCTCAAGCGGCCCTTCGGCGAGAAGCGTTACCTCGTCATGGGCACCGTCGGCACCGGCAAGACGACGGAGCTCCTGCGTGTGGCCGAGGAGCGCAGCGAGGACCACGTCGTCGTGTTCTTGGACCTCTGGCGGCACTTTGAGGAGGGTGTGGGTGACCCGAACGCCCTCCAGCACGTCCAGACCTGGGAGGTGCTGCTCCTCGTCGGCCTCGCGGTCTACCGCGCCGCCGAGGCCCGCTTCGGCCACGTCTGGTCCAAAGAGGACCTCAAGGATCTAGAGCGCGCCGCGGCGCGGTTCACCGAGCGCCCCGGGGACACGAGCGGCGGCGGCAGCGTCGATCTCGCGCGGCTGGCGTCGAGCCTGCTCGTCTTCGCCGGGGGCCCCGTCGGTGTGCTCGCGGGCTCCGCCGCCGAGGCCGGGGTGAAGGCCATCGGGGAGGTCGCCCGGGCCTCACGCTGGGACTTCAAGATCGGCGTGAGCGGCCGCAAGAGCCTGCCCGACCAAGACGAGCGGGTGCAGGAGATGCTCGGCGCGGTGAACGCCCTCATCGGCACGATCCAGCACCAGTACCGGCGGCTCCTGTTGCTCGTGGACGGCCTCGATCGGATCAAGGTCGCCGAGACGACCCGCTCCTTGTTCGTCGAGAGCACGGTGCTCGGCAGCCTCTCCTGCGCCACGGTGCTCACCGCGCCCCTCGTGCTGCGGCGCAAGGGCCTCGCCGCCCAGGTGCGCCGCTTTGAGCCCAAGGTGCTCGCCAACGCGCCGGTCATCGACCGCCACGATCCCCACCGCGAGGGCGAAGGCATCGAGTTCTTGCTCGACGTCTTCCGCCGCCGCGTCGAGGACCTCCCCGCGCCCGCGGGCCTCGCCCGGGCGGCGGACTGCATCAACGAGGCCCACCTGCGGCACCTCGCCTGGTGCAGCGGCGGCCGGGCCCGAGACTTCGTGCGGTTTATCCGGATGGTCGCCGAGCGCGCCTGGGACCACGGCGCCGCCATCGCCCCGCCAGAGATCGTCAACGACGCCATCGACGAGCGCCGGAACGTGATGGAGATGGGCCTCAACAAGCGCCACATCGAGCTGCTCATCGAGGTGATGCAAGACCCCGAGCGGCTCTTGCCCGACGACGAGGCCATCGAGGCGCTCCTGGAGCAGTGGTGTCTGCTCCCCTACCCCAACGGAAGCGAATGGTATTTCCCCCACCCCCTGCTGACGCTCCGCCGAGTCCCGCTTCCCCCGAGAAAGGCTGGCTCGACCGCCTGATTCGGCCGCTCAAGCTGGCCGATCGTCAGGTGATGGTGCTCGTCGCTCAGGCGAGCCCCGCGGGCTTACGCCCGGCGCTGTGCCGCCTGCTCGCGGAGCTGGGTGAGGTGAAGGTGCGCCTGCGCGCGCCGGAGCTCGCGAGCCTCGCCCCGGGGGACGTCGCGCTGTTGCGGGTGGTGCCCGAGGACATCCTCTGGCTCAACTACAACCGCCCCTTGGTGAGCGAGCGCCGCCTCAAGCTCGTGCTCTGGGCCGAGGGTGAGGTGGCCTCGGCGATGCGCGCCCAGGCGCCGGACTTCTTCGACTGGATCAGCCACGTCTTGCCTTGCCCGCGGCTCACGCCGGGCTTCGCCGTCGCCGGGGTCAAGGCGCTGAGCCCCCGCTCCAGCGCCCGCTGGGACGGCGAGGGCCTCGTCGGGGCCCTGCAGAGCGCCGGCCAAGAGTCGATCGTGGTGTTTGAGGACAGCAGCCGCCACTACCGCTCCCTGCAGCGCGCCGCCCGCGGCGCCACCTCCGGCGTGGCCTGGACCGCCGTAGACCGCCCCCGCAGGCTGCACCGGGCGCGCTGGGCCATGGCCGAGGGCCGGGTGGACGGCCCCTGCCTGCTCCTCGACGCCGCCTTGCCGACGCCGGGCTGGGTGAGCCTCCACGCCCGCTGCCAAGACTGGGGGGAGGCCGCCGCCGCCTTGGCCGCCGCCGGGGTGGCCGAGCCCGCCCGGGAGGCCGCGCTCTTGGGCCTTGAGCCCGAGGCCATCCGCCTGCGCGTCGCCTTGTCGAGCGTCGGCGCCCCGCCGCCGCCCCCGCCCACCCGCGCCCCCCTCGCCGACGAGGGCGCCCGCCTCGCCGAGCACGCCGCGGCCCAGGCCGGGGTCAACGTCCCGGCGAGCCTCGCCCAGCGCGCGGGGCTGCCCCTGGCGGAGGACGCGCAGACCACGACCCTCGATCGCCGGGTGACGGCCCTGGCCGAGGCCCTGCGGGTCGCTGAAGAGGCCAGCGCCGAGCCTTGGCTCAAGGCGAGCCGGGAGGCCCTCGACCTCGGCCACCCCGACGCCGCCTTGAGCTGGGCCCAGCGCGCCGCCCGCCTCGCCGACACCCCCGAGCGCATCGCCTTGGCCGAGCAGGCCCTCGGCCTCGCCCGCCTCGCCTTGGGCGACGTCTCGACCCAGCCCGACCCCTCCGAGCAGATCTCCCGGCCCCTGGCCCTGCCCGACCTCAGCGCCGCCGAGCGCGGCCGCACCCAGCTCCACCTCGCCTTCGTCGCCTTGACCCGCGGTGACCTCCCCCGGGCCGAGGCCACCTTCCAGGAGCTCCTGCTCACCCTGGACGACGACGCCGAGCACCGGGGCCTCCGCGGCGCGGCGAAGGGCGGGCTTGGCCGCATCGCCTTGGCCCAAGGCGCCCTCCCCCTCGCCCGGACCTTGGCTGAAGAGGCGCTGGCCGCCTCCCCGGAGCCCCGCCGCGCCGACAGCGCCGCCGCTGGGCTCCTCGCCGAGCTCCTGCTCACCGAGGGCCGCGCCCAGGACGCCTTCCAGGCCGCCGACGCCCACCTCACCGCCGTCTCCGCCGCCTTGGGCGAGGAGCACCCCGCCGCGCTCCGGGCGCTCCGCCTGCGCGCCGAGACCCGCCACGCCGCCGGGGACGCCGCCGGGGCGCTCACCGACGCCCAGCGCGCCGTGCGCCTCGGCGACGAGGTCCAAGGCGTCGACCACCCCGACCTCGCCCGGGCCCGGGTGGCGCTCGGTCAGGCCTTCGCCCTGAGCGGCCGCCAAGACGAGGCGATCCGCACCATCGAGATGGCGATCTCCTCCGCCGAGCGCGCCTTGCCCGCGGACCACCTGGAGCTGACCCGCGCCCGGGAGGCTCTGGCTGCTGCGCTGCAGCGTGAAGGGGCCCTGCTCGTGGCGCCCGCCGCGCCCCCCGCCGCCGAGCCCAGCCCCGCCTTGGACCTCGCCGACGAGCGCTCCGCCGAGTCTGTATCGGATGAGGACGAGGATGACTCCACACAGTCGTCGCGCCCCCTGCCGATCACCCGGGGGACCTTGTCCGCCGCGCCGCCGCCCGCCCCAGCCGGGCAGCGGACCTTGAGCAAGACCGAGAGTCTGTCCAGCTCCCCCAGCCTCGACGCCGTCAACCGCACCCGCAAGGCGCTCAGCGCCCAGATGCGCGCCGCCTACGCCCAGCGCGACGCCTTGGTCGCCCAAGGCGCTGAGGTGGACCAGGCCGAGCAAGAGATCGTCACCCTGCGCAAGAGCCTGCGGCGGGGCCCCGTGCTCCAGGCCGGGGAGCTCCTCGGTGAGGGCCGCTACGAGCTCCTGGAGCGCATCGGCCAAGGCGGGTTCGCCGCGGTGTGGCGGGCGCTCGACCGCGAGACGAACAAGATCGTCGCGCTGAAGGTGCTGCACCCCCACTGGGCCGACCAGCCCTCACGCCGGGATCGGTTCGTGCGGGGCGCCCAGGTGATGCGTACGCTAAAGCACCCCCACCTCCTGCGCGTGCTCAGCGACGCCCAAGAGGAGGACGGCTTCTGGTTCTTCGCGATGGAGCACCTGCCCGGCGGAGACCTCTCCCAGGCCCTCGCCGCCGGTCGCCTCGGCCCGAGCCGGGCCATCGACGCCGTGCTGGAGGTGGGTGAGGCCCTGGCCGAGGCGCACAAGGCCGGGATCATCCACCGCGACGTGAAGCCCGCGAACATCCTCTTTGACGCCGCGGGCGGCGCCTACCTCAGCGACTTTGACCTCGTGGAGAGCCTGGAGCGCTCGGCCACCCTGAGCCTCGGCGGCATGGGCACCTTCCTCTACGCCGCGCCGGAGCTCCTCGACGCCGACCCGCGCCCCAGCCCCCGCGCCGACGTCTACAGCCTCGGCATGGTCGCCCTCACCTGTTACCGCGGCGGCCAAGACCCCCCGGCGCCTTCGGTCGGGATCCTGCGGGTGCTCGACGACACCAGCGCCCCGGCCCCGGTGAAGGCCCTGCTCCGCCAGGTGCTCTCGGCGGACCCCAGCCAACGCCCCGCCGACGCCGCGGCCTTCGTCGAGGACCTCCGCGACGCGCTGCACGACCACGACACGCCGAGCGCCGCCGAGGAGCTCTTTGTGCTCCCGCCGCCGCGTCCATCTGCCCCGGCCCAGGCGAGCGTCGGTGGCCGGGGGTCGTTGCCTTCTTGGCGCCGCCTCGCCTTGGTCGCCTCCACCCTGCTCGCCGCTCTGGCCGGTTGGGGCGTCGGCCGGGTGATGACCGACCCCTTGCAGCTCGTCTCCGCCTTGCCGACGGAGCCCTCGGTGTCCCCGCTCGGGCCCTCCGAGGCGGCGTCCGACCCCGTGCCCTCGCCGGGCCTCAGGAGCGCCCAGACCTACAACGCGCCCTCCTTGGCGCTCACCGCGCCCCTGCTGTTCACCGAGATCAAGGCCGGAGAGACGCAGCTCTTGATGAGCGTCACCGAGGTGACCAACACCCAGTGGGACGCCCTGCGCGACGACAACCCCTCGCTCAAGCCCAGCTCCCACCTGCCCGTCACCGGGGTGAGCGCCCAGGCGGCGATGGAGTACGCCAACGCGCTCTCGAAGGCCGAGGGCCTCACCCCGGCCTACATCATCGACGAGCAGGGCGCGGTGACACTCGACCCCACCTCCAACGGGTACCGCCTGCCGACCTTAGACGAGTGGGAGGCGGCGCGCGCCCAGACCTTGCCCGAGCGGGTGGAGACCTCGGGGCCGACCCGCGCCGTCCGCGTCGAGAGCCTGCCGGACCAGCCCGTTGGCATGGGCTCCAACGCCGCGGAGTGGGTGTGGACCGACGAGGGCCCCGCCTTGGCTGGCCGCTCGTGGATCAACCCCAAGGGGGAGCTGCGCCGCCCCAAGACGCCGCCTCGTGACGCCGGGGTGCGCCTCGTGCGCTCCTTGCCGAGCCCAGCGGCGCCCGCGCCTCGTCAGGTGACCGGGCCCACGCCCTGAGCCCCATCCGTCGCATGATTTGTCGCATGCAATAAACGCGACAACCTGTCGCAAAAAAGCTCTGGCGCGGGGCGGCGCCCTGAGGAGCATCCCGATCACGTCTCCTCGGCCCCTCCGCCTGCGCGCCAGAGCGAACCCTGCCTGAGGCTAAACCTTCGGCTCCGCGGCCTTCTGCCCGGCGACGAAGTGTGTGTAGACGTAGACCGGCACGCCGAGGCCGCCGAGGTGATGCTCAATGAGGGGCTTCACCTCCGCCCAGTCCAAGCCGCCGACGCCCGTGGCGAGGCGGGGCAACGCGACGCTCGTGAAGCCCTCGGCCTCGATGAGCTCCTTGAGGGCGCGGAGCGCGTGGTTGACCTGCGCCGTCGTCGCCCGGCCCGGCGTGCCGCCCTCGTCTTCAGCGGGGGCCTGGGTGAGCAGACACACGATGTTCACGCCCGGCCCCGACCAGCGCCACACGCCGCCCGCCTTGGGGTGGTTCAGGTGGCACCAGTGGCGGAAGTCCTTGGCCATGGACGGCCAGCGCTCCCGCAGCGCGAGGGCGAGGCCGGTGGAGAGGTGATCGCCCGGCGCGACGCCATGCGCGATGAGGTGGGCCTCGCTCAGCAGCAGATCACCGGTCAGCTCGTGAATCATGGGGGTCTCCGCGTCAGCCTGTGGGAGGTCGCACAGGCGCCTGGGTGTCTCCGCGCAGGCGCGTCACCCAGGGAACCTGAGGGACACCAAGCCCACGCCGCGCCCGATTACAAGCAAGAACCGTGCCAGAAGATAATTCTGACCCCAACACCGGGGCGATCGCCCCCCAAAACCCGTCCGCCGCCCCCCTTGCGCCTGTGATACACTCCCCGCCATGCAAGACGCAGCCCGCCTCCCCCTCCCTGGGTGGGCGCTCGCCTTGTTCACGCTGGGATGCGTGGACTATGAGGTCGAGCGACGCCCAAACATCGACTCCTGGACCCAGCCCTCTCGGGACTCCGGGGTCGATATCCTCTGGATCGTCGACAACTCCTGCTCGATGTCGGAGGAGCAGGAGCAGCTCAGCCTCCACGCCACGAGCTTCGTGAGCTTCCTGAGCAACGCGGCTGTTGACTTTCGCCTCGTCGTCACCACGACGGACCCCGACCCCAAGTCGCTCCCCTTCGACTACGACCCGGTGACGATGACCGGGGACACCGCGGACCTCGCGACGGTCTTCGCCCAGGCCGTCGAGGTGGGCACTGAAGGCAGCCGGGACGAGCGCGGCTTCGACTACGCCTTAGAGGCGCTCAACGAGCACGCCGACCTCCGAAAGGCCGCTGATCTGGAGCTCGTCTTCTTCTCCGACGAGGACGACTACTCCGAGATCGGCCCCATCGCCTTCGTGAACGAGCTGCAGGCGATGCGCCCGAACAAGGCCATCGCGGTCAACGCCGTTGTTGGCGACCTCCCCGAGGGCTGCGCGTCCCTGCTCGCCGCCGCCGACGCCGGGGAGCGCTACATCGAGGCCCAAGAGGAGAGCGGCGGCCTGCGGGAGTCCATCTGCTCCTCGGACTACGCCGCGCTCTTGGAGCGCATCGCGCTCAAGGTGCTCGGCCTGGAGCGCCGCTTCGCGCTCTCCGAGGTGCCCGAGCTCGACACCCTGGAGGTCCGCGTCGATGACGCGATCATCCCCAACCGTGAGCGCCACGGCTGGGTGTACGACCCAGGCAACAACTGGGTTGAGTTTGACGGCTACGCCGTGCCCCCGCCGGGCTCGACGGTCTCGTTGAGCTACTTCCCTTGGCTCGGCGACCTGAACGCCAGCGGAGACTCCGGCGCGGACTCCGGCTTGGAGACCCCATGATGATCACCCTCTGGGCGCTCAGCGCCTGCACCGGCCTCGGCCCCGGCGGCGACGGGATCTCGACCCGGGTAGAGGAGCTGTGGGTCGAGCCCACGGACCTCACCCTGACCGTCTCCGAGGGTGAGCCCCAGGAGCTGCAGTTCACGGCCTTCGCCCGCCTGGAGGGCGGCCTCGAGACCGAGATCACCCTGGTGAGCTGGACCTCGTCGAACCTCTCCGCCGGGGACATCAACGACGACGGCCTCTTCACCACCGTCGACACGAACGGCGGGGTCACCGAGATCACCGCCGCGCACCTCGGGCTCTCGGCGTCGGCGACCATCACCGTGGTGTTCGCCAAAGACATCGTGCAGAGCGGCCTCGACGAGGGCCTGCCCGCGGCCTGGGCCAGCGCCGCGGAGCCAAGCGAGGGCGGGCCGAGCGTGCTCTACCCCCTCGACGGCGTCACCGTGCCCCGCAACCTCGAGGGCCTGACCTTCTTGTGGAGCAAGGCGGAGGGCGACGACGTGGTCTACCGCCTGCGGCTGCGCAGCGCGATCACCGACATCTCGCTCTACACCGACCAGGACCGCTACACCGCCACCGCCGCGCTCTGGGAGCAGATCGCCGCGGCGAACCGCCAGGGTGAGGTCGAGGTGACGATCGAGTCCGCGCGCTGGTCCGGCGGCGTGCTCTCCGACCGCCGGGTGAGCACCCCGGCGAAGCTCTCGGTGAACCGCCTCGACGCCGACGGCAGCGTGCTCTACTGGTCCACCCAGAACCTCGGCATCATGCGTATCCCCTTCGGCGAGACCGTCGCCGAGCCCTTCTACAGCGGTGACCAGCCGGGCATGTGTGTCGGCTGCCACGCCGTCGTCGAGGACATCGACCGCATGGTGGTCACCCACGACGGCATCAACGGCGTGTTCTCGGTGATCAACATCTTTGATCCCGGAAACCCCACCGTCGTCGTGAACACGAACGACTCCAACCGCTTCACGTTTAAGACCGTCTCCCCCGACGGGCAGTACGTCCTGGGCTCCATCTTCGGCAAGCTCAAGCTCTACAAGCTCAGCACCGGGGAGCTCATCAAGGACCTCACGCCCTCGGGGTACTACCTCGCCCAGCCCGACTGGTCTCCGGCGGGGGACGAGATCGTCGCCGTGAACGTGAAGGGCACCCAAGACGAGTTCCGCTTCACCGGGGGCGAGCTCGTCGTGATGGCCTGGGACGAGGCCAAACAGACCCTCGGCACCCCCGAGGTCGTGGTGCCCGGCGACGGCACCTACAACTACTACTACCCGGCCTGGTCCCCCGACGGGGAGTGGATCGCGTACAACAGGACTGTTGGCGGTGGCTACGCCAGCGAGAAGGCCGAGGTGATGCTCGTGAAGGGCGATGGCACCGTCGGCATGCGGCTCGACCAGGCGAACGGCGAGGGCGCCTTGCAGAACAGCTACCCCCGCTGGGGCCCCCTGCCCGACTCCGACGTGCTCTGGCTCGCCTTCTCCTCCAAGCGTGACTACGCCCCGGCGGACTTCGGCCTGCCCCAGATCTGGGTCTCCGCCATCGACACCGCCAAGGCCGAGCAGGGCCTCGACCCCTCCAGCGCGCCCTTCTGGCTGCCCGGGCAGTCCACCAACTCCGACAACCACCTGCCGTACTGGTGGGGCAAGTGACCCCCCGCCTGCTCCCCCTCACGCTGATCGTGTGCTGGGGCTGTGGTGACGGCGTCCGGGGCACGAGCGACGGGCTGCTCACCGCCGATTACAACGGGCTTGTTGACGGTGCGACCTGGACCTGGCGGGATGACGTCTCGACGGACGAGCTGCCTGACGAGGCCGAGCTCCTGCGCGGGCGCTACGTCGGGGAGGGCGTCATCGAGATCCGCCGCGGCGAGCGCTTCGCCGACGCCGAGCCCTGGGGCTTCTTGGAGTTCGACACCAGCGAGGGCCTCGCGCTCGTCGCTTGGGAGCTCGGCGAGGTCACCGGCGAGGGCCGCACGCCGCTCTCCGGCGATCGGATCCTCGACGATCAGCTCAACGTCTCGGGCCGCGCCCAGTGTGTGGGCCAGACCTACATGACCCACGACACCTTCTACGCCACCTATGACGCCGCCGTCCGGTTCGACTGCGCGGGCGGCGGGCTGCCTGGGGTGTACATCTTCTCCAAAGGTGTCGGCCTCGTCGCCTTACGCACAAACAGCGTCACCCTCGATCTTGTCGCGCCTTGGTGACCGTCGGGGGGTCAGAGCCCAAGAACGCGGTTAAGCGAACGGCGCGCTGAGAGGCCCGATGACCCGCCCGCCCCTGGATCCTGAGCTCGTAGAGGCCGCCCTGGAGCGTGTCGGCGAGGGCGTGATCCTCATCAACGCCAAGGCTGAGGTGCTCACCCTCAACCGGGCCGCCCGGGCGCTGTTCGCGACCTTAGGCATCCACGGCCCGGACGGCCTGCGGGATCACCACCAGGTCTTTGAGGCCGACGGCCGCACGGTGCGCCCCAGCGCCAAGAGCCCCCTGCGCCGCGCCTTGGGCGGTGAGTCCGTCGATGATGAGCTGGTGCTCGTCGGCCCTGGCGCCGAGGATGGCCTCTGGCTCTCGGTGTCGGCGCGGCCCGTGCTCAACCCCGCCGGGGAGATCGTCGGCGCCATCGAGACCATCCGCGACGTGAGCGGCCAGCGCCGCCGCGCCCAGGCCCTCGCCGCGAGTGAGGCCCGTTACCGCGACCTCACCGAGCTTGTCGCAGAATTCAGCTATGAGATGCGACTGGATCAGGGTCGCCTCCGGCCGGTGTGGGTGACCGACCGTTTCCCCATGCTCACGGGCTGGCGCGCTGAAGAGCTCGACCAAGGCGGCGGGCTCCGCCGCTTGATGCACCCGGTGGATCACCAGGTCTTGAAGGACCACCTGCGCACGATCCTCGCCGGGGGCACCCACGAGGCCGAGCTGCGCCTGCTCACCCGCGACGGTGAGACGCGCTGGGTGCGCGCCGTGGGCCGCCCCCTGCGGGACGACCAGACCGGCGAGATCATCGGGGTGCTCGGCGCCGCGCGAGATGTGACACATCACAAGCTCAGCGACCGGCTTACGGGGCTGCCCAACCACCGCGCCCTGCGGGATCGCCTGCAGGTCGCCCTCAAGCAGCTCCACCGCTGGCCCGACAGCCAGCTCACGCTGATGCACGTCGAGCTCGACCGCTTCATGACCATCAACCAGAGCCTCGGGTACGCGGCCGGGGACGTCGTGCTGCGGGAGAGCGCCCGCCGTCTCGTCGAGCTGCTGCCCAGCTCCGAGACCGTCGCGCACCTGCGCTCGGACGAGTTCGGCGTCGTACATCAAGGGCTCAAGCGCCCCTCCGAGGCGCTCAAGCTCGCGGAGGAGATCATCCAGCGCCTCGGCGAGCCGCTCTCGGTGGAGGGGGAGACCCTCACACCTTCGGTCAGCGTCGGCGTCACCTTCGCCCGCAGCTCGACGGACCGCCCGGCGGAGCTGCTCCGGGAGGCCCAGACCGCGGCGCGCCGGGCCCGGGAGCTCGGCGGACGCCGGGGGGAGGTCTACGATCCCGAGCTGCAGCGCCTCGCCACCACACGCCTCCGCCGGGAGGCCAAGCTCCGAGAGGCCATCCGGGAGGGCCGCATCGACGCCGTGATGCAGCCCATCCTGCGGCTCTCTGACGAACGAATCGTCGGTTTTGAGGCCCTCGCCCGCCTCGCCGAGCCCGACGGCGCGCTCGTGCCCCCCGACACCTTCGTGCCCATCGCCGAGGAGCTCGGCCTCATCGGCGCCATCAGCGACCGGGTGCTGCGCCGGGCCTTGATGAGCGTGCAGCGCTGGCGGGCCATCCCCGGCCACGGCGAGCTGACCGTCGCGGTGAACATCTCCGCCCAAGAGGTCAACTCGCAGGACGCCTTGCCCCGGGTGCTGCGCGCCTTGGCCGAGTCCGAGGCCCCCGGCGACGCCCTGCGTGTCGAGCTGACCGAGACGGCCTTGGTGCAGAGCCCCGACGCCCCGGCCATGCTTCGCCGCCTGCGCGAGCGCGGCGTGCGGGTCTGCCTGGACGATTTCGGCACCGGGCACTCCTCGCTCTCAACCCTCGCCCGCCTGCCCATCGACCAGCTCAAGCTCGACCGCGCCTTCTTGGCCCGGCTCGGCGAGGATCCCGCCGCAGACCGCTTCTTAGAGGCCGTGCTCGCCTTCGCCGAGGCTCTGGGGTTAGAGACCATCGCCGAGGGCGTCGAGCACGAGCGCCAGCGCATCACCCTGCGCCGCCTCGGCTGCCGCTACGCCCAAGGCTTCTTGTTGGGCCGCCCGATGAGCGTCGAGGCGGCGGAGGGGCTCTTGGGGGGGTGAGGGTGACGCCTCAGGAGCGGTGTTTTGGCCCCGACTTCACGAAGTCGCGGCGCTTGATCTTCACCATACGACCGTCGGGGTGATGCCAGACGACGCCCTCGATGCTGCTCGGCACGAGCGCCGCCTTGATCGCCTCAAAGCTGCGGGGGAAGTCGGGGAAGGTCTCGACGCCGTGGCGGATGAGCACATGGCGGTCGTAGCCCTCGGGGTTGCCCTGGACCTTGGGGCCGCAGAGCTCGTAGGTGCCGTCGCTGAGGCCCGGCGAGGCGTCCCAGGCCTCACGGAACCAGCGGTCCTCGCTGCCCGCGCCGACGGGCAGCCAGCCCGGCCAGTGGCCGGTGACCGGGTCGGGATCTTGGGCGGGCTCGAAGCCTTCAGGCGGCGCCTTGCCGGCCTTGGCGTCAAACCGTTTGTAGAGCACGCCGCCGAGCACCCGGCAGCAGGTTCCGTCAAACTTGCGGGTGGCGACGCCCTCCCCGGCGAGCACCCACTCCGCGCCGGGCACGACCTCGTCACGGACGAGGCGGTCGCCCTCATAGTCGCGCTGGAAAAGCGACACGATCTTCTGCATCTTGACCTTCGGCGGTGATTGTTGAGGGAGTCTAACACGATGAGCGGGCTCACCCCGTCCGCTGGGCCTCCCCCAAGGCCCGCCGGAGCTGCCGGTGGCGCCACCGAAAGAACAGGCGCACAAACCAGCCCACCAGGGCGCCGCCGAGCCTCGGCGTGAGCTCCAGCTCATCGGTCACCGTCGCGCCAAAGGGCGCGGGCGTGACGCGGCGGGTGTGCTGCCAGAGCCGCATCGTCCACATCGGCGAGCGCTCGACAAAAACCGACCCTGGGGTGAGGGCGACGAGGGTGAGGGACGAACGATCGACGGGCAAGAGGCCGAAGAGCAAGAGCCAGCTCTCGCAGATCGGCCGCCCCAGCGGGGTCGCCTCGGTGAAGATCGGGTCCAGGCCCGGCGGGAAGGTCATCCGCATCAGGGGCCACATCTCGGCGGTGACACCCCGCTGGGAGACACACCACGCCCAGGCCCGCTCGGCGCTGACCTCCAGGTTTGAGCTCAAGGTGACTCGATGAACCATTCGCCGCCAAGACGGCCCGAGGGCGGGCGCGCGAACATTGATTGGTTGACCAACCTACGTTCACGACGCCCACCCCGAGGGCGCTTCAGATGTTGATTCACCGCCGGACACCGCCCGGCAGGGGCCTGATGTAGCTCAGGCGGCGGAGCTTCGCCCGGCCGCTGCGGGGTGGATTCATAGGCTCCCGGTGATCCGACGAGCTCACGGCGGCCCGGCGATGACGCTCGCGCCGCGACGTCGGGATGGCCACGACACGCCGCCGTCAATTTCGCCGGGGCCAGGCGGTGAACTCTGCGGGCCCGCGCTATGGTGAAGCCCATGATCACCCCGCTGATGCCCCTCCTCCTCCTCGGCTGCGCTGAAGAGGCCCCCGTGTACGGCGTGTCTTTTGGCGGCGAGCGCCTGCCCGTCGTGGACATGCACCTCCACCAAGGCGAGTGGAACCTCATCCCCGAGTCCACCCGGGCCTTCTTGGCGAGCCGCTTCCCGGCGCCGCTTGGGCTCATCGCCGAGTCTACGGCGGAGTCGTCCTTAGACGCCGAGGGTGTGCTGGAGCAGCTCGACGAGGCCGGGGTGATTCAGGGCGCCTTGTTCGCGGTCTACGCCCCACGCACGGTCGGCGTCGCCACGAACGAGTACGTCGCGGAGCAGGTGCTCAAGGATCCCGAGCGCCTCTTCGGCCTGGGCTCGCTCCGCCTGGACGACTGGAACAACGACGCCGACGCCCAGCTCGCCGAGCTCGCCGCCACCTTAGACAAGCCCGGCTTCATCGGCATCAAGCTCGCCCACGCCCACCAGCACGTCCGCCTCGACGACCCCCGCTTCGACGCCTTGTGGTCCCTCGCCGCCGCCACGGGCAAGCCGGTGTACCTGCACACGGGCTCAAGCCCCTTCCCCAACACCGCCCAAGACCCGGCCTACACCGATCCGGCCTACTTTGAGCCGATCATCGCCGCCTACCCCGACGCGCAGTTCATCCTGGGCCACCTCGGCTACGACTTCATCAACAAGCAGGTCGGCGCCTTGGACACCTGCGTTGAGCTCGCCGCGCGGTACCCGAACGTCTGGCTGGAGCCCAGCGCCTTAGGCAGCGCCGGATCCGACCCCACCGGCGCGAACCTGCTCACGGCGTACTCGGCGATGAAGGGCGCGGGCGTGATCGACCGTGTCGTCTATGGCAGCGACGGCCCCCAGAGCCCCGGCTTCGTCGCCGAGTACCTGGAGCGCTCCTTGGCCGCCATGGAGGGCGCCGGGTACACCGCTGAAGAGGCCCGCGCCGTGCTCTCCCTCAACTTCGCCGCCGTCTTCGGCGTGGAGCCCGCGCCCCTGTGAGCCCGCTCTCTCTGCTCCTCGCCTTCGTCTTGGCGACGCCCGCCCTCGCCGAGCGCCCGCCACAGAACCCCGATCCCCGCCCGATGGGCCCGCCGGATCCCCACCTCGACGCCTTGGCCGGGGCTTCAGACCTCGGCGACTGGGCGGTCTCTCTGGAGGCCGGGTTCCCCTTCTTCGGCGTCCGGGGCCAGGTCGCGACGCCCTGGGCAGGGCTCAACGCCGTCGGCTCGGTCAACTCGGCCCTCTTCGCCGACACCTGGGCCTTAGGCGGCGTGTCGATGCGCTGGGTAGACACCCACCGGGTCGTGCTCAGCGGGGAGCTGCTCGTCGGCGGCACCGTGCGCACCGGCGACCTCAGCCGTCGTGGCCCCGCCGCCCAGACCACCCTGCGCCTCGCCCGCGGGCATGGCCGCGTCGTACCCGCCTTGACCTTGAGCTCGCGGCAGGTCCTGCTCACCGACGTACAAGTGAACCAGACCGCGGAGGGGGAGCTCATCGAGCGCAGCCGCGCGGTCGCCTGGAGCCCCGTGGCCTCCTTTGATGTGGGCGTCGGCGTCTGCCCCGGCTTCGCCGTCTCCGCCGGGCTCGATGTGCCCTGGTTTGACCCGCCGGGCTTCTCGCTGCCCGGGGCGCACCTGAACCTCATCGTCGGAGGCTGGAAGTGAGCCGCCCCATGCTGCTGATGCTCAGCCTCAGCCCGCTCCTCGGCTGCGTGAACAGCCGCACCCAGTGGATTGAGGTCACCGTCACCACGACCCTCCTCGCTGAAGAGGGGCTCTCCGGCCCGGTCTACGGCGAGTGGAACCACACCTGGTCCGGCGAGGGGGAGCTGCGTGTGCCGCTTCTGCCCTTTGAGGACTTCACCGCTGAGGGCCCCGGCGTGAGCACATCGACCTTCCGCGCGCCGCTTGACGGCGTGGAGGGCCTCACGCTCTACGCCTGGATGGACCTCGACGGCGACGGCCTGCACTGCGCCCCCGGCGTCACCGACGAGCCCGCCGGGCTCGCCGAGGCCCTGCCTTACCCCGCGACCGAGGCTGAGGTCACACTCACCCTCGACGCCCCCTGCCTCGGCGCCGAGGCGCTCTGGGACGGGGGCTGAGGGTCACATACACACGGCCCAAGTAAAACACTCTGGATCGACGAGTGGATCGAGCTCGGGCGGGCACTCCGCAGCATAAGCGTAATTGGACGGATCCCCGATGTATTCGAACCAGTCGGCGGTTGACCCGGCCTCACACTGCTCCTCAGCGACCTCCAAGGCGGCCTCACATGACCAGATCGGATCAGATGGCTCGGCGTAGTAGGCTGGTGGGGGCGCGTGATAAAACCAGATCTGCCGTCTTGTCCAAGCACAGTGGACGCGCAGCGTCGTCGGATCATCGGGCTCACAGAGCTCGTCCGACAGCTCCGCGAGCACGACACAGTTGTCATAGGCGCTCTGGGCGTCGTTGGCACGTTTGACGGTGTCACAAGCGCCGAGGAGCCAAATCGCCAGGATCACCAAGGCTGGGCCACGCATCCGCTGACCGGCTACTGCGCCAAGGCGGAGAGGCTGGCGTTCTGGGACTTCGCGATGCGCGGGCGGGCCTCATCCGCCAGCGGCCCCGCGAGGGCAGCCTGGGCGAGCTCCATGGCCAGGGGCTCAGGGAGCTGGTCGAGCTCGGTGAGCAGCATCAGCGCGAGGCCCTTCGCCGCGGGGTCGGCCATCCAGCCGAGGAGCTCGGCCTTGGCGGCCTCACCGTGGCCCATGGCCAGGCAGCGGGCGGCGCGGGTGGAGGCCCAAGGCGGCTGGTCGGCGTAGTTGGCCACGAAGAGCAGGTCCGCGACGGGCTCCGGCGTGAGCGCGGCGATCTCGGCGCACTCGGGCTCGGGATCCCGCACAGAGAGCGCCTTGTGTACGGCGGCCTGGCTCTCCGTCGGGTTGATGGTGGGGCCGGGCTGGCCCTCGACGGGCAGGGTCGGCGCCGCGTCGGGGGTGGCGGGCGCCTCGACGGTCTCGGCCTTGCGGCCGCCACAGGCGAAGGAGAGCAGCACAAGAGACAGGGTGAACATGTCGGGAAGCCTCACGTCGCGGAGCCTCAGAGGGCGCCAGTGTAAAGGTTCATGACCGCGCTCTGGTCGACGGTCAGGTTGCCCTGGGGCTCACAGTCCGAGAAGGAGCACAGAGGGTAAGGGAACATCAGGTTCTCGCCGAGCTGGTCCTCACACTTGCTCCAGCTCGTACACTCCACCGTGTCCTCCAAGGCGTCGTAGTAGTCATACGTCGCCTCGACGGGGTGGAACAGCCCGAGGTAATGCCCGACCTCATGGGCCATGGTCTCCCCGAGGAGCAGCACCTCGTACTCCTGGAACTCGCCGTCGCGGCCGGCGTTCGTGAGCCAAGAGATGTAGACCGCGGCGTTCGCCGTCGAGATGAGGGTGCCGGGGATGCCGCCGGACTGGCCGTAGAGCCCGCGGGTGCCGTTGATCGTCTCGCCGATGATCACCGTGACGTCGTCGTCGTCGCCGCCGTAGTCCACCTCGTCGTTGGGGAAGGGCGCGACGCTGTCCACGGTCAGCTCGGGGTCGAGCTCAGAGCTGACCTCGGTGACCTCAATGGTGACGCCAGCGGCGCCCCAGACCTCCCGCCAGCGCTCCATCGCGCCCTCGACGGCCTGCTGCAGATCGTTCCGGGTGTCGAGGCCCTCGGCCCACACCAGCCGCACCTTGACCACGGCGGACTCAAGATCCTCGTCGGTCTTGGTCTGCACGGTGTAGTCCACGAGCACGTCCTCGACGTAGTAGTAGTCCTCGTCGAGGGTGGTGAAACGCGCCGTCCAGGTCCCGGCGCTCAAGGAGCGGTCCACGTCGCGCACGGGCCAGTTCACGACGCTGTCGTAGCCGTAGACGTAGAACGCGCTGGTGAGGGACTCGGTGCTCTTGGCGCTCAGCCAGTCCTTCCAGTTCACCACCTCGTCGCCGTTCTCGTCGAGGATGGCCTCCAAGGAGATGAGGGTGTCGGTCTTCGCGGTGACCATGAAGCTCACCTCGTCGCCGTCCAGCTCAACGGGGACCAAGACGCGGCCGCTCTGGTTGGAGAGCATCGAGCCGCGCTGGGTGGTGAGCGGCCCCTCGGTCACGGCCGTCTCGGTGTACGTCCGGTCTCCCTTGTCGCCGCTTAAGCAGGCGGTGAGGGCGAGCAGGACGGGGAGCGCGAAGAACGCGCGGTGCATAGGGGCTCCGGGGGGGCGATACGCCCTCACTGGGTGGACTCGTCGTCTCCGATCTCTTCGCCGCCCCGAGACGGGCGGAACTCGACGCTGACGTGCTGGAGGGCCGCGTGGACCTCCGACTCGGTGTAGTCGAGCATCTGGCGGATGAGCGCCTCGTTCGTCGCGCGCACGTCGCGCACGAGCTGCCGCGCGACCATGTACTGGAAGGTGTACGCCGCGGGCGCCTGGGAGTTGTAGAGCTGCTGGAAGCGGCGCCGCGGCAGGCTGGCGACGACACACTCCCCCAAGGCGACGCAGCTCGCGCTGCGGGGCCCCTCGTCGATGAGCGCGAGCAGGCCGAAGAGATCCCCGGAGGCCATTCGAGCGAGTAAGGTGGCGCTGCCGTCTTTGGCTTTGCGTGTGGCGATGACCTCACCTTCGATGATGAGGAACAAGGAGTCGCCGGGCTCCCCTTCACGGATGAAGACGTGGCCGTCGCGGTAGACGCGCACCGTCATCGCCGCCTCGACGCCTTCGAGCTCGTTGGCGCTGAGGTTCTTGAAGTCCGGCGCGTTCCCGAGGGTGTGCAGCAAGCTCATGGGCGGCTCGTGGTCATAGGATCCCCTGGGCGTCGTCCGCCTCAGGGCGCGTGAGCTGCAGCGTGGTCGAGTCCAGGCGACGGATCACCCGGGCGTTGGAGCTGCGCAGGCGCTCGACGAGGGTCAACATCAGGGTGTGCAACATGCCGCTGGCCACCCGGGGGTGCTCCACGCGCAGGGCGCTGAAGGCGTCGTGGCTGAGCACGAGGAGGCCGCTGTCTTTCACGGTGCGGATACGCGCCGCGGCGATGCCCGGGCTGATGAGCGCGAGCTCACCGACCCAGCTCCCCGGCTTCACCTGTCCCAAGATGAGGCGCTGCCCCGACTCCGTGAGGTCCGTCTCCAGCTCGCCCGAGGCCAGAAGGTAGAGCGAGGTGCTGAGATCGCCACGCTCGATGAGCACCTCACCGGCGGGGAGGCGCAGGGGGTTGAGCAGGCGCAGGAGCGTCTCGGCGTCCTCCTCTTGACCAGAGGGGAACAACCGGGAGAATCGTCGGAGGAGCTGGGCGGGGGAGAGGGTCACGCTTGGGGACTCCAGGGCGCGCTATGCATTATCGCCCAAAGAGGGCGCTGGCGGGGCGGGTCGCGAGCTCAAGCTGGATCCCCGTCATCAAACCGACGTGAACCGTGCCGACCGACCCGTCGGGCTCAACGACGACGGTGGTGGGGATCGTGTTCACGCCATACGCGCGCTGGGTGGCGGCGTCGGCCCGCAGCACGGGGTAGCTGATCCCGAGCTGCGCCGAGGCGGCGCGGAGCTCCTCTTCAGTGCCGTCGGTGGCGATCCCCAGCACCACGATGTCGGGGTTCTCCGTCGCGAACTTGGAGAACCAGGGGATCTCCGTGCGGCAGGGCCCACACCAGGTCGCCCAGAAGTTGAGCACCACCGTCTTGCCCCGCAGCGACGAGAGGCTCACGGGCTCACCGCTCAAGGTCTTGAGCGCGAAGTCCGGCGCCTCGTCGGGCAGGCTCGGCGCGCGCAGCCAGCCCACGGCGAGGTAGATCAGCACGGCGAAGGCGAGGGAGATGCCCCAGTCGCGGAGCAGGCGGAGCATGTCGGGCCTCCTTGGGCGCCGGGGGGACACCCCCAACGTAAGCGCGTCGGGGCGGGGTGTCATGGGCCGGTCGTCGGGCGCCCCCGCTCACCAGGCCGGGACACGCACCCCGTCGGGGCGGACGATGTCGTAGTGGCCCGCGCGGTAGTGGCTCGGAGCCCGGGCGGCGAGCTCACCGACGTGCTCGATGAGCTCGTCTAAGGTGGAGAGCGCGTACTGCAGCACGAGCTCGTCGGGGATGTTGCCGCCGATGTCCGTACGCACCTGGTAGACGACGATCACGCCGCCCGCGGCGGGCACCAAGGTCCAGCCGCCCTCGTTCACCGGGGTCCAGAGGGCCTCGGTGGGGTTCGGCGCGCCGGGGGCGCTCAAGAAGCTGGGCGGCAGCTCCGCGATGGCTCCTTGCCCGGCGGGGTCGATGGCCCAGACACGCTCCCAGGCCTTGCCCGACGTGGCGGCGTGAAGCGCCTGGGTGTTCTGCACCCGGATCGCCCAGTGGCGGTCGTCGAAGGGCGCGGGCAGGTCGAGGTGCTGGTAGAGGCGCTTGGAGTGGGGCGTGGTGCCCGGCAGCCAGGTCTCGCTGAGGCCCTCGACGAGATCGTCGTGTACGTCGTCGAGGATGCCCACCCAGACCGCGTCGACGCCGTAGGGCAAGAAGCCCACACCGAGCGCCGCGTCGATGGCCCCGGCGCTCGGCAGGCGGCGCTTGAGGATCTCCCCCTCGGCGATCTTCGCCCAGTCGGCGTCGGTGAAGCTCGGCACGGTGAGCCGACCCTTCGCGCGGAGGTTCGGCTCGACCTCGACCCACGCCGCCCGGAGCGCGGCGGGGTCAGGGGACGCGGCGAGGGCGCGCGGCGCGAGGGCCACGGTGAGGAGGAAGAGGTGCAGCATCCTCCCAGGGTAGCGCGGCCTCCGCCCGACCGCCGCTCAGCGGCGACGACGGCGGCTCAAGGCGAGGCCCACCAAGGCCAAGAGCGGCGCCGCCGCGGCGGGATCGGGGCCCTCCGCCGTGGCGCAGTCGCAGCCGCCGCCGCCCTTGGTGATGCCGGAGTCGAGCAGGCCGCTGTCGCCGCCGTCGCCCAGGTCATCGGCGGGGTCCAGCGGATCCGTGCCGTTCTGGACCTCCTCGCCGTCGCTCACGCCGCCGTCATCGGTGTCGGCGTCGAGGGGATCCGTGCCCAGGTCCACCTCGTCGCCGTCGCTGAGGCCGTCCGTGTCGGTGTCCCCGTTGAGCGGATCGGTCCCGGCGTTCACCTCGTCGCCGTCGTTGAGGCCGTCGGTGTCGCTGTCGGGGTTGAGGGGGTCCGTGCCCAGGTCATAGGCCTCGTCGCCGTCCGGCACGCCGTCGTCGTCGCTGTCGGGATCGTTCGGGTCCGTGCCCAGGTCCGTCGTCTCGGCGTAGTCCGTGGCGCCGTCGCCGTCGGTGTCGGCGAGGTCGTCGGCGGGGTTGAGCGGGTCGGTGCCGTCGATGTTCACCTCGTCACCGTCGCTGCGCCCGCCGTCGTCGCTGTCGGCGTCGAGCGGGTCCGTGCCGCGGCCGAGCTCATCCCCGTCGCCGAGGCCGTCGTCGTCGCTGTCGGCGTCGGTGGGGTTCGTGCCGAAGGAGCCCACCTCCTCGCCGTCGCCGAGGCCATCGTCGTCGGTGTCGTTGTCGATCGGGCTCGTGCCGTAGGTGTTGACCTCGTCGCCGTCGTTGAGCCCGTCGTCGTCGCTGTCCGCGTCCAAGGGGTCCGAGCCGACGCTGTTCACCTCGTCGCCGTCGTTGAGCCCGTCGTCGTCGCTGTCGGAGTCGAGGGGGCTCGTCCCGGCGGTGACCTCGGCGCCGTCGCCGAGGCCGTCGTCGTCGGTGTCGGCGTCGTTGGGGTCCGAGCCGATGGTGAGCACCTCGTCGCCGTCGTTGAGCCCGTCGTCGTCGCTGTCGGCGTCCAGCGGGTTCGTGCCGTAGCCGAGCTCCAGGTCGTCGCGCAGGCCGTCGTCGTCGGTGTCCTCATCGAGGGGGTCCGTGCCGACGACCAGCTCCTCGCCGTCGCTGAGCCCGTCGTCGTCGGTGTCGGCGTCGGTGGGGTCGGTGCCGGAGTTGTTCACCTCGTCGCCGTCGAGGAGGCCGTCATCGTCGGTGTCCGAGTCCGCAGGATCCGTGCCGCCGCGCACCTCGTCGCCGTCGCCTAAGCCGTCATCGTCGCTGTCCGAGTCCAGCGGGTCCGTGCCGCCGTCCACCTCAGCGCCGTCATCGAGGCCGTCTCCGTCGGTGTCATCGTCGAGGGGGTCCGTGCCCGCGCCCACCTCGTCGTTGTCGCCGAGGCCGTCGTCGTCGGTGTCGCCGTCGTTGGGGTCCGTGCCGGTGACGATCACCTCCTCGGCGTCGGTGAGGCCGTCGCCATCCGCGTCGCCGCTGGCGTCCGTCGGATCGGTGCCGAGGCCGTCCTCGACGCCGTCGTCGAGGCCATCCCCGTCGGTGTCGGCGTCCAGCGGGTCCGTGCCGTCGCCGAGCTCATCACAGTCCCCGAGGCCGTCGCCGTCGCTGTCGGTGACGAGGGGGTCCGTGCCGTAGGTGAGCACCTCCTCCCCGTCGTCGCAGCCGTCGCCGTCGCTGTCGGCGGAGGCGGGGTCGGTGCCGGTGATGATCACCTCCTCGCCGTCCTCCAGGGCGTCGTCGTCGGTGTCGACGTCGTTGGGGTCGGACTCCCCGGCGTCGAGGCGGCCGTTCTGGTCGGCGTCTTCTTCGCCGTCGTCGAGGCTGTCGCCGTCGGTGTCGGTCTGGTCGGGGTCGGTCTGGGTGGTCGGGTCGGCGTCGTTGTAGGCGCTCATGCCGCTCGCGCCGAGCTCGATGGAGTCGAGGAGCCCGTCGCCGTCGTCGTCGCTCTCGTCGAGGTCCAAGGGGTAAAACTCAACGCCCAGCGGCGCGCCGTGGGCGAGGGTCGAGCGCGCGCCGGTGTCGAGGTTGTAGAAGTGGACCTTGTCCCCGGCGTAGTCCGTCTCGACGAGGTAACGCAGCCCTGCGCCGACCTCGTTGACGTAGTGCATGCCGTTGTTGCTGCCCGTCCACGACGAGGCGCGGGTGGTGAGGTTGCCGAGGCTCGACGGGCTCGAACGGGTGGCGACGTTGTACTGCACGACGCCGTTCTTGAGGCCGCCGCCCTGGACGTAGAGGCGGTCGTTCCAGTAGTCGAGCGCCATGGACTCTTCAGCGTTCGTCTTCACGCCCGTCGAGACCGGCGTGGGCCAGGTCCAGCTCCGGAACGAGAGCCCGGCGAGGTCGTAGAGGCGGATGGTGTAGTCGCCGCCCTCGTTCGGCACCGAGTAGAGGAGGTTCAGGATGGGGTCGCGGACGAGCTGGTTCTCGTCGGTGCCCGCGTAGCCGGTGATCGCCGTGCCGTTGGCGACCACCTTGCCGTAGGTGGAGCCGTAGTCGATGGACCAGGCGCGGATCGTGCTGTCGCCCTCGTGGGAGATGAGCACCCGGCGGAAGGGGTCAATCTCCAGGCAGCCGCCGTTGGATGAGCTCGAGGTGAGGTCGAGCGACGAGAGGCGGCTGAGGTCCACGGCGGAGAAGGCGTAGATCTTCGTGCTGTTCGTCGAGCGGCCGTAGAGCACGCTGTTGATGGGGTCCAAGGCCACGCAGCCCAAGGCCCCGCCGATGCTGCCCGCGGCGGCCTCGGCGATGATCGTGGTGGGGGCGCTCGCCGCGACCGCGGCCGTGCCGTCGACGTTGTCGAAGGCATAGTCGTAAGAAGCGACGTAGATCGAGGTGTCCGGGTCGATCGCCAAAGCGACGGACGGCATAAACAGGGCGAGGAGCAACATCTTGGCTCTCCGGTGGGCTATTCATTGAACAGATCTCATCTTAGCGGTTTCGATCTGGGCACGCATCGGTGTCTGTCCGAACGACCCGCCTACATCCCCTCGACGCACGGCGCCTCTGCGCCCCACGGAGCCCCTCTCATGCGCTCAAACGCCTTGCTCCCCGCACTCCTCGCCGTGACGGCCGTCGCCTGTGACGGCAAGGAGGCCCCCCAGGACTCCTCGGCCGCCGCCGCGGTCACTTTTTACCGGGACATGGAGCCGGTGATCGTCGAGAAGTGCGGCTCCTGCCACTCTCCTGGGGGCATCGGCCCCGGCGAATGGACCAACCCGGAGACGGCCAAGACCAACGCCTTCTTGATGAACGTCTACGTCCAGGCCGGGAAGATGCCCTACCCCGCCGCGGACCCGACCTGCCGCGACTACAACGGCAGCCACCGCCTGAGCCTCACCGACGCCGAGAAGGCCATGTTCCAGGCCTGGGTGGACGCCGACGCGCCCCTGGGTGACGAGGCCGACCGCACGCCCGGCCTGAGCGTCCCCGACCTGAGCCTCACCGACACCGACATCACCCTCACCCCCTTCGAGTCCCACGAGGTCTCCGTCGGTGAGGACCGCAACGAGTACTGGTGTGTGGTCCTCGACAACCCGCTGACCGAGACCCGCTACGTCACCGGCATCGACGTCGACGTGGACAACCGCCAGGCCGTCCACCACATGCTCCTCGCCATCGACTACGGCGGCGACGCGGGCATCGAGTACGGCACCGACGGCAAGCAGCGGTCCTTCGCGTGCCCTGACCCCATCGTCGAGTCCGACTGGATGCTCCTCCACGCCTGGGCGCCGGGCATGGAGGCCGTGGAGTTCCCCGAGGGCGTCGGCCTCAAGGTGGAGCCGGGCCAGCAGCTCGTCCTGCAGTACCACTACTACGACGATGACCCCGCCACGCCCATCGGCACGGACCAGTCCGGCTACCGCCTGCGCACGGCGCCGAGCGTGGACGTCGAGGCCCAGATGAGCGCCGTGGGCCCCACCAACTTCAACATCACCGCCGGGGACCCGGCCTACAGCGCCGCGGACAAGATCCGCAACGAGTGGTCCGACATCACGATCTACGGGATCTTCCCCCACATGCACCTGCTCGGCAAATCGATGCGGAGCTGGATCGGCAAGAGCGGTGAGGAGGACGTCTGCCTGATCGCCGGTGGTTACGACTTCGGCGCGCAGATGACCTACATGTACACCGAGCCGGTGACCTGGCCGCGCAACTGGAACCTCAACGTCGAGTGCACCTGGGACAACTCCGCGGAGAGCCCCTACCAGTACAACGATCCGCCCCAGAACGTGACCTTCGGCGAGGGCAGCGACGAGGAGATGTGCTTCGCGCTCTTCTACTTCGCCTTCGCGGGCTGAGCCTCGGCGAGGCCCTGCTCTGATCTGGCCGATCCGTCAAGGACCAGAAGATGTCCGCCGAGGGGGCGATCTCTGACTGGACACCCGTTCAGGTACTGTTAAACTGAGGGTGTGAAGAGGGCGCGCCAAGGACGGCACGCTCCCTTCTCCGGTCCAAGACGGAGGCCCCCCGCAGGACGCGAGGGCTTTACAGGACGGACCGCCCCTCACCCTTCGCCGCTGCTCAGGATGACGCGGCGAGGGGCGCAGGGACCGCCCGGCTGGACGCCAGGCCCCTCAAGACGAGCCCGACGCCGGACGCGGCGGGCACCAGGACGGCGTGGCGCCTACAGGACGAGGCGCGTGGGCTCGGGACGAGCCTCAGGATGAGTCGCGCCCAGGCAGACCAGGAGGTCGGCGTGGGTGACCAAGATGGTGAACGGGTAACAGCGCGCGGCGTAGGGCCGATCCTCTCGGGGGTCGGCCCTCGACCCGTTGGCGCGCAGCACGGCAGACCAGGCGGTCTACTCGGGCAGCTCACCCTCCTCGATGACCGGCGGGGTCTGATCCCCGGGCAACCACAGGGGCAAGATCCCCTGCAGCGCGTCGGGCAGAGACTCCGGCACCTGACCCGGGGGCGACCACCCCGGCGTGTCGTCCATCGGTCGAGCCGGGATCGGCCCGGCGTAGGCCCGGCGGCTCCAGTCCCGAGGCGCCGGGCTGCGGCCACCCACGGACACGCTCAGGCCGAGCTGCGGCATGTAGACCTCCGGGTCGAGGCGCGCGACGCCGGAGACCACGCCGACGCTCACCTCGGCGTAGTCGAGCACCATGGCCGCGCCGAAGCTCGCCTCCACCCACCACCAGGGCGGCGTGCCCTCGGGGTCACCCCCGGCGATGGGCACGATGGACGACCGGCTCAGGCGGAGCTGCGCGGGGAGCATCACCGCTCGTTTGGGGAAAAACACCGCCGCGACGCCGATGTGGGGCGCCAAGGTCGCGTAGCTGTACCTCCGCGGCTCCTGCACGGTGACCGAGCGGCCGTCGTCGTAGACCACCAAGGCGCCGTCATCGTAGACCTCAAGCTGGGCGGCGTACCCCGCCTCGCTGTAGGTGGCGCCGAGGCCACCCGTGGCGCGAATGAGGAGCTCGTCGCGGCGCAGAGCCGTGTAGGCGAGGGTCGCGCCGCCCAAGGGGCCGTCGGCCTGGGCGCCGCCGGAGAGCCGCAGGTCGAGGTCCTGGGTGAGGCCGACCCCGGCGTAGCCGCCGAGGGGGCGGGTGAGCCCGAGGCTCGAGTACTGCTCTGCTGGCGTCGCCCGCTGAATCGTCAGCCCGGCGCCGACCTGCCCCGCGTCCAGGGGCGTGACGAGCTGGGGGCCGGGGACAGGGGGTGGGTGGGCGAAGTAGATCGGCCCGCAGCCCGTGGCGATGGCGAGGTACACGACGGCGCCGAGGCGCATCGCGCTCCAAAGGGGGTGCAACATGGCCACTCCAAGCGCCCTGCCCGGACACTGCTCCGAGCATAGCACGAGCCGCTCGCCGAGCGCCGGATCAGCCGCAGGTGGCGGTGACGATCGCCTCGTCGACGCCAAAGCGGCGCAAGAACTCCCGGCGCTCTCGGCGCATCCGCGCCACCCAGGCGTCATGGTCCGCCGCCCGGCCCTGGGCCACGAAGAGGCGGCGGGGCTGGAGGATCTCCGCGGGCACGATCTGGAGCAAGGCGGCGTTCTCCGGGGCGTCTACATCGACGACCTCGTAGCCGAAGTCGGGATCCTTCACCCAGCGCACCTGGCCGCTGAGCATGGCCTCCAGCATCGCGCTGGAGTGGTTGATCTTCACCTTGAGGCCGACGCCCTGCTTCACCGAGCGGCCGTCACCGCCGACGAAGCCCGTGTTCATCATCCACAGGTCCACGCCGGGCATGGTCTCGGCCAGGGCCGAGAAGCGCCGCGCCTGGAGCCCGTGGGACAGGGGGAAGAAGGGCTGGGTGAACGGAGAGCGGGTCTTGCCGGTCTCTTTGCCCGCGGCGGAGGTCTTCGTCGTCTCGCCGAGCATAAAGAAGCCCGCGGCCTGCTCCGGCGAGGTGAAACGTACGAGGCCCGGCGTGGCGGCGTCGGCGCCCTCGTCGCGGTTGAGGATGCCCATGCTGCGCACCGGGGGCAGGCGGGTGAGGTCCGCGGCGTCGTCCACGGCGGCGAAGGGGATGATCGAGCGGCCGTTCTCCGTCCACTTCACGAAGTCCCAGCCGTCCATCGGCGCGCCGCGTTCGTCGAGGAGCTCGTCGAGGTCGTGCAACCCGGCGGCGTAGGCCGCGACCTTCTCCGGGTCGGCGCCGGTCTTCACGAGCACGTCAGCGAGGCGCGCGACCTCCTCGGGGCTCAGCGCGCCCTTGGAGAAGTCCGCCACGCCGTCCTCGTCGAGGTAGACGTTCTCGGTCCAGGCCCGGGGGTCGAGGGTGCCGCGCCAGATGACGGGCTCCGTGGCCTCCGAGAGCCCGAAGGTCTTGGCGAAGCAGCCGTTCTCGGTGACGGAGAGCTCGCCGCCGGGCCACAGCGCGACCATGTCGTCCTGCACGGGCTGGGTGAGGCTGCCCTGCTTAGAGAAGGTCGTCGTGGTCTTCCCGGTGCCAGAGAGGCCCATGATGGTCATGGTGACGTCGCGCTCGCCGACGTGCACGAGCTTGGCCCCAGCGTGCAGGACGAGGCCGCCCTTGGCGTAGACCTGGGCGCAGAGCATCCGCAAGGCGCCCTTCTTGGACTCGCCGAAGTAGTCGGGGCCCAAGATGTAGGTGGTCATCTCGTCGAGATCGACGACGATGGCCTGCTCGCCGGGCATGCCCTCGGCGGCGCAGTCCGGGGTGTAGATCACCCGAAAGTCGGGGGTGAAGCCCTCTCCCGGGGTCTCGGCGGGGAACGCGAGCACCTGCTGCATCCCGGCGATGTTCGCGGCCTCGACGCTGTAGAGCCACTGCACCGACGCCGCCCGCGGCCCGATGCCCAGCCGCCCCTGAACCTCGATGACCTGCCCGCGGGCCTCCAAGAACGCCCGCTGCCGCTCGATGAGCGCCTGCGCCCGGGCAGGATCGATGAGCTGGGCCGAGTACCGCGCGGCGTCCTCCGGGGTGCCGATGACGTAGGTGTACTTGGCGACTCGGGACTTGTTCCGGCTCACCTTGTTGAGCGTGCCCGTCGACGAGCGCGCCACGGCGGGGGTGTGCGTCATCGCCAAGGCGCGCAGGGCGTCCTGATCGGGGTTCCGGTGGACCTTGATAGACGGGGGCAGCGGGCGGTGGGGCATAAGAACTCCTTCAAGCTCGCCATAGCGCAGGATCGGGGCGGCCACCAGCGGAGCGGCGGACCGGGCCCTGATCCAGATCGCTCCTTGGTGTAGCCCTGGCCCTGGGGGGGGGTTCTTGACGGCTCCTGGCGCCTGCGGTAGCGTGGTCAGCGATGGGCCGCCGACCAGAGACCAGGTCGGGCCCAAACATGAAGGTGCGCGCGGGCCGATGCAGGAGGTTCTTTACAGCCCTGGGCATCAAGCGACATGGCATCACTACCTCCACGGCGATCAGTCCGATGAGGCGGTGGGCTGGCTGTGCCGACCTGAGCGGAGGCCCATCCTCGTCAACTCCGAGCACCTGCGCCACCTGCAGGAGCTCCTGGAGGTCTACGCCGGGGTCACCGTCTCCGATCGCCCCGCCTTGAGCGTCGCGAACCTCAGCCAGTCCGACCCGAACCTCCAGGCCGGCCAAGGCGCGCTCTGCGTCGCCGTACACCTGCGTGTGCCCGCTGATGAGGGCACGCCGCCCCGGGTGGGTCACGGCCTGCTCACCGTCAAGCGCCAGCTCCGGCCCGCCGCGCTGAACGACACCCTGCGCACCTTAGCGACGCTCTCCGGGGCCTTGTCCCCCGTCGGCGCGCGTGGCCTGGAGGACGCCTACGTCCGCTACCTGGTCGCCGAGAGCCCCCAAGACGCCCGCTCGGCCTGGCTCGAGTACCTGAGCGCGTTCGACGCCGCTTTGCCCGTCGCGCCCATCAGCGACCCCGAGCACGAGTGGATCCCCCACGGGGACGTCCGGATGCCCGAGCGCATCGCCATCTTGGGCCGGGGCCCCGACGATCAAGGCCGCATCCTGGAGATCATGGCCGGCCTCGCCGCCGTGCTCTACCAGTCGAGCGTGCGCTGGGGAGAGCTGACCACCTCCCGCCGTGTGCCCGCCGACCGCGAGGGCCTCGTCGTCCAGCTCCTCGCGGACAGCGAGCCCGCCGCCTTGGTCGAGCGCGCCGTGCCCCTCGCCGAGCTTGAGGGCGACGTCGAGGACTGGATCGGCAAGCTCTTGCCCCTGCGCAGGACCCGCATCGAGAGCGCGAGCCCCTTCACTGACCAGAGCTGGTCGTCGAGCCGCCGCCGCGAGGTCGTGAACGTCCCCGAGATCAACCGGCCAAAGCCCCAGCGGGAGCGCCTGGAGCTGCCCCGGGAGCGCGTCGAGCTGCCAAGCACCCCGACGCCGGAGCCCCGCCAGCGCCCCCGCAGCGCCGTAGACGCCGTCGAGCTGCCCCTGCGCGCCCCGGATCCACCCCGGCCTGTCGCCCCGCCTCGGCCTCCCCAGGTTCAGCGCGCGGTGTCTCTGGATCCGCCGGTCACCGTCGCGCCCCTGCCCGTCTCGTTGCCGCCGCCGCGGACGCTGCCGCCGACGAACCCCGACGAGCTCGCCGCGCCGACGAACGTGCGCACGCCGTGGGACCCCTCCCTCTCCTTGCCCTTCACGCCGCCGCCGCCTGTGGTGAGCGAGGGCCCGATGGTGCGCTCGCCGAACCCCCGGCCGATGCCGCCCCCGGTCGCCGACTTCTTCGGCGGCGCCGCCGCGCGCCCGGTGGACGACGAGCAGGTCTTCGCCGGGGACGAGGACGTCTCCGAGGAGGTCTCCTCCCCCTCCGAGCCCGGCGCGCCGTCGGACCCGGGCGCGCCGTCGGATCCGGGCGTCCCGTCGGAGCCTGGGCTGAGCGCCGCGCCCTTTGAGGCCCCCG
>JAKLKD010000359.1 GCA_023150845.1 Myxococcota bacterium
AGAGTCCACCCTCCTCCCTCACGCGGGGGCGGCCCAACCGCTGGTTGGTGAGGGTTCGGGCTTGGAGAGCGGCGGGCGCAATCGGGCGGCGGTACGACGGCGTGCACAACGGTGAGCATGAGCGGCGGGCACGAGCGCCGAGGGGATCGCCGGAGGTTACCTAGGCCACCCCCACTCCGTACGCAGCGGCGCGCCGGGATCGAACGCTCCTCTATTTCTCCCCGAGAATCCGCTGCCGGATCGTGGCCTCAATCTTCTGCGAATTGATGCCGCGCGTCGGCCCGTCTTCGGTGACGATGAGCTGGTCCCTCAAGCCGTACTTCTCGTACCAGGGAAGGCGAACGCTTTGCCACTTAGCCAAGTACACCGGATCGTCGAGGAGTCCGCAGTGCTCCCAGTACCAAGTGCGCCCGCGGAACTGAACGGTGAAGTCGGGAAGGCGGAGGTCGCGAGGATCCCCTCCAGGGGAGAGAAGCTCCTGCTCGTACTTGTAGTCGACGCCACGGTCCCGGAAGTCGTGGAGGCGATCGGCGATGATCACCTCGTTCTTGCTCTTCACCCGCTCGCCGCGGGCCGTGACGTGGTGGATACCGTCCGTCCGATAGCCGCCTGCCGCGGCGTAGGTTCCGAAGAGTCGTGAGCTGCGGCGCACCACCGCCGACGCCGAGATTCGGCGGAGCGTGAGAAGCACGCCAATGTCACGTTGGATGAAGAGTGTGAGCCGCTTCTGTGCGCGGGTGAGCGCCGTGTAAACCAGCTCGCGCGAGAGTAGCGGGCCAGCGCTCGCGGGCAGCACGCAGAAGACGTGCTGGAATTGGCTCCCCTGGCCCTTGTGCACGGTCACCGCATAGGCAAGCTCCAGGCTCGTGCGCGCCTCCTTGTCGTTGTAGGCGAACTGTTCTTCACCGCCGCTGAGCTCGCCGAACGAGACGCGGATGCGGTTGGGCGGTGTGCGATCGGGGTTGTACTTGCGGAGGAAGTGGGGGACAGTGGTGCGGACCCGCCCGAACATGCCGTTAAAGAGCTGAATATGTTGATCTTCCGCGTCCTTTGACTTCTTCCAACGCCACTTCCGCTCGTTCACCACCTGAATCACCTTATCACCTATGGTGATCCCATCACCTCCGAACCGAACGCCGTAGCGGAAGTGGTCGGACTCCATGTTGCCTGCATGGAAGCGGCTCTGGACGAGCTGATTGAGCACCTCGGTGCCGTGGGCCTCGCCGCGCACCGGCGCGATCATCTGCCACCAGCTCTCATTGAACTCCTTGTGGGCCCCGAGGATGGCGTCGAACCAGTACTCCCCCAAAGCATCGGTCTTGGTTTCTGCCACTTGCGCGTCCGCGTCCGCACGAAGGCCGTCGATCTCCTCCTGCAGGAGCTTGTGAAGCTCGACCGCGTCGGACCAGTACCGGATGCGGAGGTCACCCGCATCCATCCCCTGCGCCACCTCGGCCCAAAGCTGCGGATCCTCGTTGCCCTGACGGTCAGCGAACGAGGAGGCGAGCTGGATGGCGCGGCTGCCTTCGTCCTCAGCGCGGTAGTTCTTGCGGAGCTCCGAGAGCACGCCGCGGAATGGGCCGCCGTCCTGGTCGTCGCGGCGGCATTGCGCCACGAGATCGTAGAACGGGCGCCCGGCGCCGATGGGTGGGAGCTGGTGGTAGTCCCCAACCAAGATCAGGCGGCGAACGCCAGCCCAGCGGACCGCCCGGAACAGCATCGCGAGCAGCTCGACGTCAACCATCGACATCTCGTCGATGATCAGGGTCTGCGCCTCGATTTGCGACGTGCCCGGGCCGCGCAGGATCCCAAGGTCCCAGTCGTACCAACCGGCGTTGGCGAGCGCACGATGGATGGTCCGCGCGTCCACGTTGAGCTCGGCGAGGCGCACCGTCGCCTTTCCGGTGGGCGCTAACGCCACGATCGCCACCTGACCATCCTGCTCGCGGATGGCAGCCCTCAGGGGGCCCAGCAGAGAGCTCTTTCCAGTGCCCGCCGCGCCCGTTAGTACACTGAGCGGCCGCCGAAGCAAGCTATCGAGCGACGCCGTCTGCTCGGCGGAGAGCGTGAACTCGCGACCAACGCTTCGGGTGGCGCGCGCGAGCACATCCCAGCTAACGGCGGAGTTGGTGTCGGTCTGCCGCGCCGCAAGCTCACGCAATCGCTCCTCAATCTCAAGCTCTGCAGCGCGAACCGACCGCAGAGCGAGCCAGTGGCGATTGCCATGCTCAAAGGTCTCCACCGCAGGCGCGAGGACGGCCTGGAGACGGTCGTGGAGCAGCCGCTCCATCGGGATCTCGCACCGCCGGTCCTGCGGCGAGCGGCGCGCAACATCGGCAAGCGCCGCCTCTGCGTCCACGAAGGTGTGACCCGCCCGCGTCGCCTCCTTCAACATCTCCATCACAAGCGCCCGGAAACGGCGCGGATCTTTCGGTTGCACCTTCACTGCGGGCTTGCCCATCACCTCGTGGGGGAGCACACCGTGGTCGACAACTTGGAAGCTAATGGCCTCCTCCCGCTGCTTCGGCAAGTAGCACTCGGTGAGGACGTACGGGTTCTCAAGCAGCGCGCCCACCTGCTCGGGGAGGCCATGCTTCTTGCGCTGCTTGGCCGACAACGCTCGCTTGACCTGGTCCACGGTGAGCGCCATGCGACACAACAAGTCACGCGCGAGAGCGCGCTCGCCGTCCGAGAGATATCCCCACTCCTCCGCGGCCGCCTCGAGGTCGTCCTCAAACTCCTCCAAGGACTCGTCGACGTCGCCTCCCAGCGCCCGAAAGACGAGCGCGGCGGGGTCGTCGCCGCGTAGGACCGCCCCGGGCACCCAGGAGCGCTGGAGCTGAGCGCCCTTCTTTGCCTCGAGCGCGTTGAGCAGAGCGCCAAGCCCAGGGTAAGCGCCACGCTGGAGCCACAACCGGTGGAGCTGCCCATCGAGCCACTTGAGCTGAGGCGAGTAGTCTCCGGGGATGGCCGCGTCCTCCATCAGCGCACGCAAGGCCGCGATCGCCTGCTCAAGGACGCCGATCACGCGGTCGATCTGGATCGTGCTGCTCCCGTAGCGGAAATCCGTGCGCGTACCGCCTTCAAGCGCGACCACGTACTTCCGGCGTGTCTCAGAGTCAGGGATACGGGCCACGATCTCCTGAAGGGGCCAGCGCAACCCCACCTCGGGCCAGGAGTGCTGGAACGGGATGGCCCATACTTGGTGGAATGTGCCCCGGCTGTCGGCCTGCTCCCACTCCCGAATCTGGCCCACCTCGCGGAGGGTAGAGATGCCAGCGAGCACTCGGGTACAGGAGGCGCCGTCAGCGTCCGTGAGAACAGGATTTCGCTCATCCACGTAGAAGAACACTAGAGTTTCGCCGGGGACAAGCTTCTTCCGGTAGCTCTCAGCGAGCTTCAACCGCACGTCGTTCGGGAGGTTTTTCCCGTCCTCGGTCCACATGCCATCGTAGGGCCAGAAAGACGCCGACGCAGGGCGCATCTTGGCTGTCAACGGCTGGACACCCTGACTGTGGAGCCACTCCGGTGGGTGGATGCGGACTGCGTTCTCCTCTCGGGCGAACGCCTGGATGGCGCCTTCGCACGGCGGTTTCGCGGTAGCATCGTTCACACGGCAACCCGCGCACGCGGCCTCCGCCTTCGCGTCCTTCCAGCGGCGGATGTGGTCGTGAGCCTGGCACCAAGTGTTCTCCTGCGGCGCCCGGCAGATCTGACCATTCCAGCCTGAGTCGTGCCAGAAGAGGCGTACGGAGATGTGTGGGACTTCCTCAGCCAAGGCGAACCTCCTCGTTTGCTTGCTGGGCGAGCATACACTGACCTGCTTGCTATCAGAGTCTATCCAGATCAAGCGCTTCTTCCGCTGAACCTACAGCGATTCCCCATTGCGCTTCAAGCTGATGAAGTCTCTGCGAGGCGCGACCGCTCCAGCGCTTCCTTATCTTCGACGTGCCCCCTGCCGCGCCTCGGCCAGCTTCTTCCAGTGCAGCCTTTCGGAAGCAAGCTCCGCCTGCGCCACCGTCCTGAGCGCCACCCCACGCTTCTTCACCGCCCGCCACGACGCGAGATGCGCCCCAGTGAGGGCACCGTGATGGACGTGGCGGATAGCATGATTGGTAACTTGCGCCGGTTTGATCGTTGCGCTGGGGCTTTGACGGGGCCGCATGACCCCTACCCGCCCCTCACAAAGTCATCGGGAAACTGCGTGTCACTGGCGAAGACGTGTATCCACAAACATTACGGAGGCGGCGGCGAGCCTCCAGGTTGGGATGCTGCCTTTAACTGAAGATTCGGCCGCAGTCGCGGGTGTGAGGGCCCGCTCAGCCCCGAAGTCGTGTCTCCTGCAGGGTGATGAGCCCCGCGAGGCGGGCCAAGGCCTCGGGATCGTGTCTCCTGCAGGGTGATGAGCCCCGCGAGGCGGGCCAAGGCCTCGGGATCGACCCCGTCGGGCCGCGCCTGGAGGAGCCCCTGGGCCTGGCTCAGCTTGAGGAGCACCACCCGATCGGCGAAGCGGCTCGTCTCCAGCGCCTCGGCCAGCCGCGTGAGGTGGGCCCCGAGCAGCTCCAGCCGACGCTGCTCGGCGTCGAGGAACACGAGCATCGACAGCACATAGGCCGACATGAGCGTCGAGGGGCGCTCCCCCAGCATGATCACGGCCTCATCCAAGAGCGCCCGGGCCTCCTCGTGTTTGCCCTCGACGACGTAGATGTCCGCGACGTTGTAGCGCGGCAGGGCGCTCAGCTCCGAGCCGATCTCGTCGTAGAGCGTGTACGCCCGCCAGTAGTGCTCCAGGGCGCCGTCGAGCTCCCCGAGCGCGCGCAGGGCCCCGGCCAAGGCGTTGTGAATGGTGCCGAGCTGCAGGCGGGAGCTCCCGTCGGCGTAGTCCTCCAGGCAGCGCTCCAGGAGCGCCCGGGCCTCCTCAGCGCGCCCGGCGTCGAGGAGGATCATCGCCAGCGGGGACCGCGCCCGGGGGAGCTGCTCGGGCCGGTGGTGCTCCTCGGCGAGCTGAATCGCCCGCCGGACGTAACGCTCGGCGTCGACCGTCGCCCCGCGGTGCCGCACGACCGTCGAGAGGTCCCGCAGCGCGTCGATCTGGTGGTCGATGAGCCCGTGGGCCTCGGCCAGCGCCAAGGACTGAACGAGGCAGGTCTCCCCGTCGGCGTGGCCCAAGGTGAACCGCACCCCGCCGCGTCGGCGCAGGAGCTCCGCCTGGAGCGCGTGGTCCTGGGCGGCCTCCGCCAGGGGCGTGGCCTCCTCAAAGAGCGCCATCCCCGCCTCCATGCGGCCCTCACCGAAGCGTAAGAACACCCCTCGGGCCGTGAGCAGGGCCGCGCGCTCCCCCAAGGTAGGCTCCGCGCCCCGGGCGAGGCAGTCCTCGACGACCCGGAGCCGGGCGCCCAGGGCGTCCATACGACCCGCGGCGGCGTCTCTCCGGGCGGCGGCGAGGGCCAGCACAAACGCGCCCTGGGCGTCCCCTCCGGCGAGGCGGTGCTGGGCCACGCGGTCGGCGCGGCGGAGGTCTGAGCCCAAGGCCCGGGCGCAGGCGAGCTGCAGGGCCGGGGTGGCGCCGACGGCGGCGAGGAGCGACTCCCGCAGGAGCCCCGTGGTGAACACCCAGCCCTGGCCCGAGGGCAGGGGCCGGAGGAGCTGGGCGTCGATGAGGGACGACTCCAGGCCGGGGCTCGGCGAGAGCCCGGCCTCGGCCACGGCGGCCCGCCACTCCTCGGCGTTCACCTCGACGCCGAGCGCGCTGGCGACGCCCACCGCCCGCCAGTCGTCTTCAGAGAGGCTCGCCCGCAGCGCCGCCACCTGGCTCTCTTGGAGCGCGGTGAGGTCGGCGTGCAGGGCCAGGCTCACCCCCTCCTTGAGGCAGAAGCCGCCCTCCCCCACCGTCAAGGCGTCACGTTTCACCCAGTCGCCGACGAGCAGGGTGGCGAACAGGGGGTTCCCGGCGGAGCGCTCGGCGACCAGGGCGCGCAGGTCGGGGGTGAGGCGCAGGATGGCGCTCACCAGGGCGCCGCGCTGGCCTGGGGGCAGGTTGCCCAGGGGCACGGTGGACGCCCGGCCGCGGAGGCGCTCCAAGGCGGCGGCCTCGGCGGGGCGGGCGCCCAAGGCGTCTTGTTGGGCGCTGAGCACGAGCAAGGTCGGCCCCAGGCCCGAGGTCGTCAGGGCGCGCTCGGCGAGGCGCAGGGCGTCCTCGCTCCAGGCCACGTCGTCCAGGGTGAGCACCAAGACCCGCTCCCCGGCGAGCTCCCGCAGGCGGCGCAGGGCGCGCACCGTCCGCTCGTCCTGATCGAGCCCGGCGGGGGGCGGGCCCTCGGGGAGCAGGCCCTCGGCGGCGCGGAGGCCCGAGACCAGCTCCTCGACGACGAAGGGGCGGCCCGGGCCGATACGCGCGGCGGCGACGGCGACCCCGGCGAGCTCTTGGGCGCGCTGGGCGAGCCAGGCCACGAGGCGGCTGCGCCCGACGCCGACGCCGCCGAGGATCACGACGGCCTCAGGGGCGCGGCGCTCCTCGACCCGGCGTAAGGCGGCCCAGAGGGCGTCCTGTTCGGCGTCCCGGCCCACCAGCGCGGGCTCCCGCAGGCTGTGCAGGCCGAGGCCAGCGTCGAGCAAGGCCAAGGAGGGC
>JAKLKD010000360.1 GCA_023150845.1 Myxococcota bacterium
GCAAAAGGCGCGGTTGAACGGGCGCTTCGTGGGTTGTCAATTTGAACCCGTCTCAGCGCTCTCGGCCCGGGCGCGCTGGCTGACCCACAGGGCCACGACCCCAGCGATGCCTAAGGTCGCGGAGAGCCCGAACCAGGTCCAGGCGTACTCCAAGTGGGGGCGTGTGCGGATGGTGTTGTGGTAGCCGCTGGCGGGCAGCACGTCGGGCTTGGGCTGCTCGCCCTCCGCCAAGGGCTCCCCGGCGATCATGAACCAGTCAGGGGTCTTCGCGCCGAGGGCCTCACGTATCGTCGTGGGGGCCATGACGCGCCAGCGGCGGCCGTCGGGGCTCGGCGGGGCCTCGGCGTCAAACTCCGCCGAGGCGCGGGCGACGCCGCTGAGCGTCATCGGGCCGCCGAGGCTCCGGGCGCGCTCCTCGGCGCCGTCGAGGGGGATCCAGCCGCGGTCAACGAGGAGCTCGTTGGGGGCCCCGGGAGGCGCGGCGGGCACGGTCACCCGCTGGATGAGGTGGTAGCCCGGCTCGCCGCCGACATACCGCCCGGCCAAGAGGGCGTAGGGCTCGGCCTGGGCGACGACGTCGAGGCGGAGCCGACGAAAGTTGGCCTCGTCCCCCGTCAACCCGAGGAGCTCGGCCCCGCCTGGGGGCAGCGCCTGCCGCTCCTTGAGCTCGGCGACGACGGCGGCGGTCTCGTCGTTGCGCCGGAGCTGCCAGAGGCCCAGCCGGGCGAGGTTCACCACGCCGAAGACGATGAGCAGCCCGGTGAGCAGGATCTTGAGGCGCATGTGGCTCCGAGACCCCCCTCTCTAAACGGGCTCCTCGTCGGGGGCCACCAGCTCGGCGAAGGCTCGGAGCGCCTCGGCGTCCAGAGGCCGCGAGGTGGCGTCTACGGCGGCCTGGAGCTGGTGCGGCGTTTTGACGCCTAGGATCACGGCGGTCACCCCGGGCTGCGCGGCCACCCACCGAAGGCTCATCTCGGCGGGGGAGGCGCCCGGCGGCAGAGGGGCGCGGGCCAAGGCCGCGTTGATTCGGTCCCGTCGTGAGGGCTCAAAGCCCTGTCTTGACGAGCGCTTATCGCCGGGCTCTAAGATCCGGGATGAGGTGAGGCCGCCGGTCAAGAGCCCGCTCGCAAGAGGCGAGTACGCCAAGAACCCCACGCCGTGGGCGCGGCACCAGGGCAAGAGCGTGGTGAGCGCGCCCCGCTGGAGCAGGTTGAGGGGCGCCTGCACGCTTCTGAGGCGGGGGCCGACGAGGCGATACGCGAGCTCGGCCTCAGCGACGCCGACGTTACAGAGGCCCAGGCCGCCGACCTTGCCCTCGTCGATGAGGCGGCACAGCGCCTCTAAGGTGTCGGCGAGGGGCACGGTGGGGTCCGGCTTGTGGGTCTGCAGGAGGTCGATCCGCTCCCGGTTGAGGCGCCTGAGGCTGCGCTCACAGTCCCGGCGCACGGCCTCGGGGCGGAGGTCGACCTTCACGTGAAGGGTCTGGCCGACCAGCGAGTCCTCGACGAGCTCCTCGCCGAGGGCCTCGTCCCAGACGAGGCCACACTTTGTGGCCACGACGAGCCCACGCGCCTCCTCGCCCAGCTCACCGATGAGCCGCTCGGCCCGGCCGAAGCCGTAGAGCGGCGCGGTGTCGAGGCCGGCCACGCCGAGGCGGACCGCGGCGCGCAGGGCCGCGCGGGCGTCGTCGTCCCGGGGCGCGCCCCAGAACCAGCCGCCGAAGGCCCAGGTGCCGAGCCACAGCGCCGCGGCCTGGCTCACTGGAGCTGGGGCCCCAGGACGGTCTGCACCGAGCCGCGCAGGGCCGCCTCCCGGCGCGCCTGCTGGTTCGTCCAGCGCTTGATCTCGTCCGGCGTCGCCTCCACGGCGGGCAAGGTCCAGACGACGGCGTTGGCGCTCTCGATGAACGGCGGCCCCAGAAGCGCCGTCAGGGCGGCCCGCGGCGCCTCTGGCACGCGGCCCTCGGCGCCGACGCCGAGCACCTGCACCCGGCGGAATCCCTTGTCGTAGAGCAGCCAGAGGTCCTCGCGGTAGTCGCCGCTCAGGGGCTTCACGGGCTGGCTGGCGATGGCGGTGAGCTCCTTCACGAGCGGCAGCGCCGTGACGAAGGTGCGGCCGGACTGGGCGAAGTACTCCAGGCGCTCCAGAGGCACGGCCTGGATAGGCTGACCGTGGGTCATTTGCGCGGACAGGGCCGCCCACCGCGACTCTTTGTCGGGGCGGAAGATGATCGAGAGGTCGGCCGTGGGCGCCGTCGGGCCCTCGGCGGCGCTGACGAGGCCGGGGAACGAGGTCGGGGCGAAGCGCTGCATCGGCCAAGGCGTGAGCTGGTTCACCTGCACGTCGAGCCCGGCCAAGACCGCGAGCGCCAAGGCGAGGCGCGGCGCGCCGGAGCGGGCGACGAGGGCCGCGCAGACCGAGAGCGCGGTCATGGTGATGGCCAAGGCGCGTACCGGGAAGTTCAGGGGCTCAGCGACATAGCCGAGCGCGCGGTTCAAGAAGAAGAACGGCAGGCGCACCCGGCTCCCGCCCGCGAGCTCGACGACCTCCCCGTTGATCACGAGGTAGCTGCCCATGGCGATCAAGGCGCCGAGGAAGGCGAGGACCACCCACAAGGCGGCCTGGCGCGGCGCCCGCCACAGGGCGAGCAGGCCCAAGGCCAAGGCGGGGAGCCCGAGGTACCGACCGCCGCCGTAGCCCATCCGCTCGGGGCTCGCCGTCTCTCGCTGGTCCCGGCGCGGCGTCACGACGTCCGCGGGGTCGAGGCGGGCCGAGCTCGGATCGGTGACGGGCTGGCCGTGCTCTTGGGTGATGTACGCGACGAGGCCCACCGAGGGCCGCTCGTCCTCGCCGTACGACGACGAGAAGGTGCGCATCACCGGCAGCACGAGGGCGAGGCCGAGGCCCGCGGCGACGGCGTAGCGGCCCAGCACCCCCGGCAGCGTGGACCGGAGCGGCAGGGTGAACAGCGAGAGGATCGCGACGCTGAAGCCCAAGAAGAAGCCGTGGTAGAAGCAGGACAAGGTCGCGAGGCCGAGGCTCAGGCCCAGCCAGCCCGCGCTCTTGAGCGTCTGCGACTCCTTGTGGTTCAGCCAGGCCAAGAGCCCCAGCGGCAGCCACCAGAGGTGCTGCAGCTCCCCGACGCCGACGTGCAGGGTGAACAGGGCCACGGCGCTCGTCTGGAGCAGCACCCCAGCGGCGAGCCCGCCGAGCGGCTCCCCCGACACCCGCCGCCCCAAGAGCGCGCCGCAGACGCCGATGGCCGTGAGGTTCGCCAAGGCGGCGAGGTTCGCGACGGTCACGACGGAGAGCGGCGCGAGCAGCACCACCAGCAGGCCGTTTAGGGGCTCGATGGGGTAGAGCGACATGCCCTCGGGGTAGTTGACGAGCTGGGTCTGGAAGGGGATGGCGCCTTTGGCCATGACCTCGGCGCGGATCCACCACAAGGTCCAGAGGTGCTTCAGCCCGTCGCCGTGGGGGGAGCCGATGGACTCGGTGCTGAGGGTGAGCACGAGCGGCCAGGTCAGCGCCACAGAGAGCAGCGACGAGACCAGGGTCACCAGGAGGCTGTACGGGGTTCGCGCCGTCCAGGCGGCGAGCGAGGTCATAAGCGATAGACTACCAGAGCCCAAGCCGGACGAAGTGGAGCTGTCTCGTGGCGAACCCCGTAGCCATCCGTGTACGACGTGCAGAGTGCGAGCGCCTCCTCCCGCTTCGGGCCGAGGTGCTGCGCCCAGGGCGCCCCCTGGAGGCGGCGCGTTGGCCAGGAGACGACGAGGCGGAACACTACGTCGCCGAGGCCCCGGACGGGTCGATCGTCGGCGTCGCGAGCGTCTTCTTCACCGCGCTTGGCGCGGATGGCCCTCCGGGTCAGCTCCGGGGCATGGCCGTGGCGCCGAGCCACCGCGGCCACGGCGTCGGCCTCACGCTGCTGCGCGCCGTCGAGGCCGCTCACCCCGAGGGCCTGTGGTGCAACGCGCGGGTGAGCGCCTTGGGCTTTTATGTCGGCGCGGGCTGGACGGTGATCTCTGAGGAGTTCGACATCCCCGGCGTCGGGCCCCACGTCAAGATGCGCTGGAGCCCGAGCTAAACCGGCAGCTCAGGCGGCGCCGAAGACCTCTTGCAGCGCCTCGACGACGGGGTGGGTGAGCCCACTCCAGGCCGCGCCGTCGTCCTTCGTGACCGTGACGAAGTTGTTCACCGCGAACACCGAGCGCACGCCGGGGATCTTAAAGATGCGCTTGGCGAGAGGGTGATCGTCCGCCGCGCTCGTGAGGTTCAGGGGCTTGGGCCCGATCTTCACGCTCAGGGTGAACTTCATCGCGTTGGGGTTCGGGGTGTCCTCGAAGCTCACCTCGATGGCCTCGCGGTGCCCGTGG
>JAKLKD010000361.1 GCA_023150845.1 Myxococcota bacterium
ACTGGGTTCCGCTCAGGCTGTCGCACCAGTCCACGGGGCCGCTCGTCGGCGTGATCGCGGTGTCGGTGACCAAGAAGCCGTCGAGCCAGCCGTAGTAGCCCAAGGCCAGGCCCCCGGCGCCGCGGTCGCTGGCGGCGCCGATGTAGTTCACGACGGCGGAGTCTGAGGCACCGATCTGGCCGGTGACGCCGGTCTCGGTGTCGATGAGGGTGACGTTGCCGACGGTGTCACGGACGTAGAGGTTGATCGTGTTGGAGGAGCGCACGATGCTGACCTCCAACCACTCGTCCGTGGTGAGGTAGCCCATCGTGCCTGACGGGGTCCAGACCTGGGGTGTGCCGCCGCCGTGCCAATACACCCAGAGCCCACGCCCGGAGCTGTCGACGTCGTTGAGGTCGATGTCAAAGTTCGCGACGCCGCTCCCCCGGCCGAAGAAGCCGGTGATGTGCATACGCTCGTTGTACTTGCCGAAGGACGAGGGGCGCACGAGGCCCGGGGACCGCATCCAGAAGGTCACGGTGAAGTCGGCGCCCGCGGCGAAGACCAGGTCGGCGCTCGCCGGGAACGAGAGCGCGCTGCCCCCGTCAAACCAGGCCGAGTAGCCGCCCGCCGGGGACGGCGTGCTCGTGTCGAGGCTCACCCCGGCGCCGGTGATGCTCGCTTCAGTGAAGGTGGCCGAGCTGAGGACGTGCCCCACCGGGGAGGAGTCGGCGAAGGGATCGGCGGGGTCGTCAAACTCCAGGCGGAGCACCTCCTGGGCGAGGGCGCTGGGGCTGAGCGTCAGGGTGAGCAGGGTGAGCGTCATGCTGTCCTCGGGGGTGTTCAGAGTTCGTTGTCATAGGGTAGCGCCAAGTTCGTGGCGTCGTGGCCCGCTTCTCGCCGGGGCGCTTGCGGCGCGGTCTCCGCTCGGGCTACACTGGCCGCGCCTGGAGGATGACGACGATGATCCTGAGCCTCTGACGCCCACCCAGACCGCCGCACGGTCCTCGTGCGCCGTGTGTGGGAGCTTTGGGCGTGGTCGAGACAGACGATGTCCACCCCTACCCCACCGAGCGTCTCATGCGATCCATTCAGTATCACGTCGCGATCACCTCCTCTGGCCTCATCGCCGGCCCCGGCGGCGCCGTCGACTGCTTCAACCTCACCCCCCATGGCGAGCACATAGACGACTACCTGGCGTCGCTGCGCGCTTATGACACGATCCTCATGGGTCGGGGCACCTACGAGTTTGGGCTCAAGCTCGGCGTGAGCGACCCCTACCCCTGGGCCCGCTGCCTCGTCTTCTCCCGGACCTTGCCCCCGGACCCGACGGGTAAGGTGCAGATCCTCGCCGTGGACCCGGTCCCCGTCGTGCGGGCGCTGCGGGAGGAGGACGGGGACCCCATCTACCTCTGCGGCGGCGGCGCCTTGGCCTCGACCCTGCTCAACGCCGGGCTCGTGGACGAGCTCATCCTCAAGGTCAACCCGGTGCTGCTCGGCGCGGGGATCGGCCTCGCGCCGGACCTCGTCGGGGCGCGGCCCCTCACCTTACGCGCCGTGAAGGCTTACGACTCTGGGGTCGTGCGCCTCAGCTACGCGGTCGGCGAAGCGCCACCTTTGACCGGGTGAGTTCGGCGAGCGGCGCGACGACGGGGTGAGCGGCGCGCGGCGCGCCTCCACCTGTGGGACCATCCTGTGTGACCCACCATGGAGCCGCCAAGATGACGCTCACTCCTCGATCCCCGCGCGGGGCCCTCCCCGCCTCGCTCCTCTGCTGCGCCCTGGCCGGGTGTAAGGGGGGCGACGGCGGCGGAGACACGGCGCTCAACGCCGACTGCTGGCAGGCCGCGCTGTTCACCGACCGCGTGGCCGACCCCGCCAACAGCGACTACCCCGACCCCAGCATGAGCGTCGGCTGCAGCGACACCACCCTCGTCGTGGAGTCCAACGGCATCCCCGACTACGAGTTTGTGCCCATCACCCCGAACCCTATGGAGGCCCAGGACCACCTCTGGGAGATCCCCTTGAGCCCCGTCCTCGACGACGGCCCGACGGAGCTGCCGCTCTTGGGGTCCGTCGGCTTCACCATCAGCGGGCTGCCCATTCAGACCCCCAACGAGGCCGAGAACCCCGACCCCTACGGGGACCCGGTCTACAACGGCATCCTCGACTTCTGTTATGGGCACATCGGCGGCGACAACGACTACCACCTGCACGCGCTCTTGATCGAGTGCATCACCTCGATGGCCGCCGAGGGGGAGCCCTCACCCATCCTCGGCTTCGCCCTCGACGGCTTCCCGATCTACGGCCCGAACGGCTGCCTCGACGCGGAGTGCGCTGAGTTCGTCACCTTCACCTCGGGCTGGGTGCAGACCGGCGACCCGAGCACCTACGCCTGGGACAACTACGCCTTCACTGAGGACGACGACCCCCTCACCCTCGACCAGTGCAACGGCCGGGAGCAGCCTGACGGCAGCTACGGTTACCACGCCACGACGGGCTTCCCCTACGTCTTGGGCTGCAGCATGGGCACCGAGGGCATCGCCGAGTCCAACGGCGGCGGCGGCGGCGTGCCGGACTGCGACGACGTCGACGAGGGCATGCCCTGCTGCGGCGACGGCACCTGCGAGGGTCCGGAGACCGAGGACAACTGCCCGGCGGACTGCCCCTGATGTTCGGCCTGCTCACGCTCTTGGCCTGTGCGCCCACCGCAGCGGTCGTCGCCGAGGACGCCGCCGGGCCCACCCTCGTCGGCGTGACCTGGGCGCTCGACTGGCGTCTGGGCGCGGTGCAGGTGCACGAGGGCGGCCTCACGCTCACCCGCGACGACGGCGTGCTGAGCGTGTCCGAGGGCAGCCTCGGCGACGTCGGCCTGTCGCTGATCCCGTGTGAGACGTCGGACTCGGGCCTGGCGCGCCTAAACCCGATCCGGGCGGCCTACGCCGGGCACGGCGCGACCCTCGACAGCTCGACCTGGAGCGAGGGCCTCGTGGAGCAGCTCACCACGCCGGAGACGAGGGTGCTCGGCGCCGCGGCCTTTGAGCCTACGCGCTACTGCGGCGCCCACTACGCCGTCGCCCCGGCGGGGGCGGGCTGGGAGGGCGCGAGCGAGGAGGCCACGGGCAAGACCTTTCGCCTGGTCGGCGGCCTCGACGGGGCGGCACACACCCCCCTGGCCGAGACGAGCTACGCCCACGGCGCCCTCATCGACCTGCTGCCCGCCGCCGAGGGCCTTCACCCCGGGCAAGCCCACGACCTCAGGATCACCGTCACCCGCGACCTGGAGGCGGCGCTCCAGGCCATGCCCCTCGGCGGCGACCCCCACGACGCGGCCTGGTTGGCGCTCGGGCAGATGATGGACACCGTCTCGGTGAGCCTGACACCCACCGACGAGTGATCCTCCAGCGCGCACAAGCCCGCCGAGCGGCGAGATGGCGCGCGGCGCACCGCGTAAGGGTGATGTAAGGCAGCGCTCAATCCGCACCCGCGACGACATCGTCGGGCGAGGCCGGCCCGCAGGCCCGGAGGGGGCAGCGCGCGCTCGGCTCAAGAATGCTCCACCGTAGACTCCTACAGGAGTGCTCTGTGCTAATTCTCGCCCTGCTCGTCCCCACCGCCATGGCCGCCACCTGGCCCGCCGCCACCGACTGGGTGCCCGTCACGAACGGCAGCACCATCCTGAGCGACGTCTGCTCGGACGTCTCAGGCAGCTCGTGGTGGGACATGGTGTCCGACACGTCCAACCACGTCGCGTACACCTACTTCGACGGAACGAACCTCTTCTTCCGGCTCCGGCTGGCGGACACGCCCTACTCCACCTCCGGCGGTAAGCCGAAGGCGTGGCGTAGCTTCGGCTGGGGCGTGATGTTCGAGTCGGACTGGGACTACTCGAACCTCAAGTACGACTACATCGTCTACGTCGACGGCAAGAGCGACGAGGTGACCCTCTCGGTGAACTCCACGGGCTCGACCCCGTACACCACCGACGCCCCCGAGACCCAGCTCAACGCCTGGTCCGCGGGCCTCTCGGAGTCGACGCCGGGCAGCACCACGACGTCGAGCGCCGGGTGGCAGTCCGCGGGCACCGACGTCTGCGGCACCGGCACGGGCACGGACTACTACGTGGACTGGTATGTGCCCTGGGCGACCATCGCCGCCGCGACGGGCGCGGCGAGCCCGGATGAGCTCGGCGTCATCTTCGGCACCTCGGCCTCGACGAAGACCTTCTCGAAGGACATCGCGGGCTGCGACAACTCCACGAGCAGCTGCACCGACTACGGCGCGATCATCAGCGACAGCACCGTCGACAACGACGGCGACGGGCTCACGAACACCGAAGAGATCAAGACCTACGGCACGGACCCCGACGTCGTGGACACCGA
>JAKLKD010000022.1 GCA_023150845.1 Myxococcota bacterium
GTGCTCGGGCCAGATCGTGGCCAAGGTCGGCGCCCAGAGGCGGCGGCTCGCGAGGCAGCGCCCGGCGGCGGCGCGCTCGGCCGGGCTCAGCACGCGGCTCAGGCAGCGCAGGGGGCCGCCAGGGCCACGCTCCAAGGCCCGGGTAGCGATGTCGAGCCAGGCGGGCAGGTTGTCGTCGTCCCGGGCGTTGAGCAGGGTGGCAAAGGCGCCCTCGCCGAGCTCAATGAGCGTGTCCCGGCGCACCTTTATCGGCAGCTCGGCGGCGCTGAGCACACCCTGGAACACGGTCTGAACCCGGGGGACGAGGTGGGTCAGCGCGTAGTCGCGGGGGGCGTCGTCGTAGGCCCCGTCGTGGAAGTAGGCGCTCCAGGCCAAGGCCGCGCGCCCGTCGAGGGGCGGGTCCGCGGGGAGGGCCTGGGCGAAGCCCGACTCGGCCTCGCGCCAGCGCTCCCCGGCGGTGGCGAGCCGGATCAGCGTCGCGGGAGAGACGAGGGCCCCGTCGCGCCCCCGCAGCCGTCGCCCCGCGGCCTCGACGAGGCGGGGGTCCTCCACGAGCCGCCAGGCGCTGAGCAGCGCCGCGAGGGGGCCGTGCTCGCCGACGCCGAGGGCGTCTAAGGCGGCGATGGCCGCGGCGAGCGTGGGGTCGTTCGGGGGGTTCTTCAAGGGGAAATCAACGCTCCGTGGGGCGAGCGACGCGGGGGGCGGCTGGGCCAAGCGTCGCTGGTCCCACACTAGTCATGGCGCGAGCGATGTGTTGTGTAAACTTCGGCGGACTCTTGGACAGGCGACGGCATGGCCACGGATCCCACCCCGAGCGGCCCCTCAACGGAGGGGGGCGCGCCAACGATCGGCCGACCTTCGCTCCAGCCGGGCGCGCGCCTCGGGCGCTTTACCTTGCGTCGCCTGCTCGGCGCCGGGGGCTTCGGTGAGGTCTGGGAGGTGGACGACCCCAGCCGCGGGGAGCCCGTCGCGCTGAAGGTCCTCGGCCTCGGCGGCGCGGTGCGGCGGGCGCGCTGGAGCCGGGAGGTCGCCGCCTTGGACCTCGCCCGGCTCCCCGGGGTGGTCACCCTCTACGATCACGGCGTAGACGAGGCTGGGCGGGGGTGGATCACGATGGCCCTCGTCGAGGGCGCCCCCTTCCCCCGGGGGCCCTGGTCCCGCCTGGAGCCCATCGTCGAGGCGCTCCTGGAGACGCTCCATCAGGTGCACAGCGTCGGCCTCGTGCACCGCGACCTCAAGCCGAGCAACGTGCTCGTCACCGGCGCGGGCCGCCCGGTGATCCTCGACTTTGGCCTCGTGACCGGCGACGCCGCGGCGGACCTCCAGCTCACCCAGGTCGGCGCCCCCATCGGCACCCCGCGTTACCTCGCCCCGGAGCAGCTCCAGGGCCGGGCGCGGGTCGATGGCCGGGCCGACCTCTACGCCTTGGGCGTCATGCTCTACGAGGCGCTGACCGGCGAGCCGCCCCACCGCGGCGAGGACGCCCTCCGCCTCGGCCTCGCGAAGCTCAACGAGCCCCCCGTGCCCGTGGACCAGCGTGTCCCCGACCTGCCCCCGGCCGCCGCCGATCTGGTGATGCGCCTCCTGAGCCGTGACCCTGCGGATCGACCGACGGCCGCCGAGGCCCTGCGCGCGCTGCGGGGGGCGCCGATCCTCGGGGCGCGGGAGGGCGCCTACCTCGGCGATCCGGCGCTCATCGACGCCCTCGCCGCCCGCCTCGCCGCCGGGGAGACCTTCGACCTCTACGGTCCGCCCGGCGCGGGGCGCACCCGGACCCTCGTCGAGCTCGCCCGGCGCCTGCCCGAGGCGCGCTGGACCGTCGCCGCCGCGCGCCCCTACGCCTCTCTGCGCCCGGTGCTCCCGCCGCGCGTCTTTGAGGACGGCCTCGACGCCGCCTCCGCGCTCGCCGCCTTAGACAGCGTGCCCGGCCCGCTCCTCGCCGATGACCTGGGCTTGCTCGACCCCTGGACCCAGGCCGCGCTCACCGCCGCGACGCCGCGCCGGGGGCTGGTTCGGGTGCGAGAGGCCCCGGGGGCTGTGCGCCTGGAGCCCCTCTCCGCCGAGGCCGTCGCCGCGCTCTTCGACGGCAAGGAGCGACTCCACCACGTCCCCAGCCGCGCCGCGAAGGAGGTGCTCCGCCGCACTGGGGGCCTCGCTGGCCGGGTCGCGACGCTGCGCGCCCGCTGGGTTCGCGACGGGATCGCCGCCGAGACGCCCCGGGGCCTCACCCTGAGCCTCGTGAGCCTGGAGCGCCTCGCCGCCGAGCCCGTGCTGCCCTGGAGCGCGGCCCGGGCCCCGGCCTTGCCCGCCGAGCAGGAGGAGCTGCTCCGCTGGCTCATCCTCGCGTCTCCCCACCAGACCGTCGAGCGCCTCAGCCGCCTCATGGAGCGCCCGGTCTGGGAGCTGAACCTCCAGCTCGACGCGCTCTGCGCCCGGGGCCTCGCCCGGCGTGAGGGGGCGCTCACCCAGCCCATGGCCGAGCCCAGCGTCCTGTGGAGCCCGGAGCGCCTGCAAGCTGCCCGCGCCCGCCTCGCCGAGCGCCTGCCTGCTGGCGCTGAGGGGCGCCTCGGCCACCTGCTCGCCGCCGGGGTGACCTCGGCCTTGGAGGAGGAGCTCCTCGCCCTCGTCCCCCGCTTGATCGCCGCAGGGGCTGTCCCCGACGCCATCCGCGCCCTCTGGGCCGCGCGCCGGGAGCTCCCCGAGTCCCGGGTGGTGCGGGAGACCCTCACCCGGCTCCTCCTCGCCCGCGCCGACCGCCGCGGCCTGGATGAGGCCGTTGAGGTCGCCCGGGGGGATCACCGCCTGGAGCGCCTCGTGCGGGCCCACCGCGCCGCCCACGCCCGCCGCGTCGCCGAGGTTGACGAGGCTCTGGGCCCGCCGGGCCTCTTCGACGACGACCCCGAGCTCGCGATGTCGGCCATGGCGGCGCAGGTCCGCGGCGTCCGGGGTGAGCCCGCCGAGGTGCAGGGCGCCCTGCTCCGGCGCCTCGCCGAGCACCCCGCCACCCGGTCCTCCGCCGACGCCGAGGCCCGCTTCATGACCTGGATGGCGAGCCACCACCTGATCTCACGGCGCTTCGCCGAGGCCAGCCGCCTGCACCGTGAGGCCGCGAGCCGCCGGACGAGCCTCACCGGGCGCCTCCACTCCTTAGACGCCGCCGCTTTGGCCGACCGCGAGCGCGGCGACGTCGAGGGCATGGAGGCCCTGGCCGAGCAGATTCAGGCCGAGGCCCAAGCCGCGGGGCTCGTCGTCCACGAGGCCCAGGCGGAGTGGCTCAAACGTTCGGCGGCGGCCCGACGGGGCGCGGTCACGGCGCCCGATCTGGAGCTCGTGGCCCTCGTCGAGCCCTTTCGGGACTGGCTTCTGAGCGCCCGGGTGAACCTCACTGAAGGGTTTATCGCCCTGCGAGTTGGGCACCCCGCCGCGGGGGCCTTGGCGAAGGCGGCGGAGGCCTTGTTCGCCGCCCAAGGCATTCAGCCCGGCGTGGCCTCGGCCTCGGCCTTACGCTTCGCGGCGACAGGCGAAGGCGATGTGGCCACGATCCTCAACGCCTTGCTCGCCTCAGGGAGCCCGGCGGTCAAGCTCGACGGCTTGGCGATCTTGGCGGCGGCGGGGGCGAGGTTCACCTTGCCAAAAGGTCAGGTTTCCGAGTGGATAAATTCACTCGGAGAGGGTGCTGGGCCACTGAGGATCGGAGTGTACTCGATGGACGAGGCGCTCCACCTGTTGAGCCCCCTTGAGGAGTCCACCGTGAGCCGTCTGCCGCCGATCTTCACCCGCCTCGCCCTCACCGACCTCGCCGCCCCCGTCCGCCTCCCCGCCGCCACGCCGCGCCGGGACACCTTCAACCCCGTCTACGACGCGGGCGGCGTCGATGTCTGGGAGGACGGCGACGCCGCGGGCGTGAGTTATGTCACCGCCCACTCCGCCTCGTCCACCACCGAGGACAGCCTCCTGCGCGACACCACGGGCGCTGGCGCCACGGTCTACCCGGGCCACGCGCCGCGGGTGCCGTCGTCCTCGGCGCCGAGCGCCGTCGTCGAGGCCACGACCGGCGGCTTCACCGACCGGGACAACTTCTTGGACGGCGCCCGCGGCCACCTCGGCCTCGGCTCCAACGAGTCCTGCACCTACGCCCGGGCCAAGGTCAAGCGCTACAAGGTCACCGACGTCTCCGCCTTGGCCGGGGCCGTGAGCGAGGTGAGCCCGGCTAGCAAAAAGATCACCCGCCTCGTCGGCGTCAACGGCGCCAACCAGATGCGTGAGGGCTGGGTCTACGTCGAGACGAGCACCACGTCGAACGGCGAGACCGTGCGGGTGCTCCACCAGATCTACCCCGCCGACCTCATCCTCCCCCCGAGCGGCGTCTTGACCCTGGAGGGCTACAACAACAGCACGAGCGACTGGGACCTCGCCGGGCTCATCACCGCGAAGGCCACGGTGAACGGGCGCTACGACGTCTGCCGCTGCACGCTGTCCGTCGTGTCGAGCCAGGCCGCCCTGGACAGCGCCAGCGCCCCGAGCGACCCGGCCACGCCGAGCGCCGGGGTCACCGCCTGGACCTGAGACCTTAACTGACCGTTGGTCATTTATTCCGGCGGCGGGCGCAGGCCGAGGGTCGGCGCGGCGGAGTTGGGCAAGAAGTCCAAAACCTTCCGCGCCGTCTCCAAGAGCCCGCGCCCCTCGACGGCGGCCAGCTCGCCGAAGTTCTCCGAGAGCGCGGTGAGGAGCTGCTGGTCGCCGAGGCGGTGGAGCGCCTGGACGAGGTTCGGGCTCCAGGCCTCCGCCGCGCGGGTCGCGCCGTCCACCCGGGCGCGCAGGTCCTCCAGCGCGAGGGCCTGCTCGGCGCGGCGCGTCTCTAAGGTGAAGCTCGCCTCCCGGGCCCGCTGGCGGAGCTTGCCCTCGTGCAGCTCACCCTCCAGGGACATCGCCGCCCGGCGGCGCTCGGCCTCCAGGGCCTCCCGCTCCAGGCTCAGCCGGGCGCGCTCGGCCTCCAGCTCCAGGCGGAGCAGCTCGGTCTGGTGCTTCTCCCGCTGCACGCCGCGCTGAATCTCCTCAAGCTGGCGCTGCCGGGCGACCTCACTCTCTTGGCTCGCGAGCTCGATGGCGCGCTGAATCGCCTCGGTCTGGGCCTCGGTGAGCAGCTCCCGCACGTCCTCGTCCTCAATCTCCAGCTCCAGCACCTCGACGTCGTAGACCCGCATGCCGTTCTCTTCAAACAGGCGGCCGGGGCGCGGGCCCTCCTCGGGCTTCTCACCGAGCACGGCGTCGCGGATCACCGGGGCCAGCTCGCCCTGGAGCTTCCGGATGGGGATCTGGCGGATGCGGGCCTTGATCACCGAGCTGGCGTGGTCGCAGAGGAGCTTGATGTAGTTCTCGACGGCGAACCAGCGGCTCGGGTCCCGGCCCTCAAAGCTCACGCGGTAGGTGAGCGTCACCCGGGCGCGCACGAGGTCCTGGGTCATGCCCTCGACGACGTCGCTCACCTTGTTCCCGGTGACCTGGAGCGCCGCGGTCTCCAAGAGCTCGGCGTCGGACTTGGGGCGCCCCGTCGAGAGGCGAAGCGCCTGGAGCGTCTCGTCAAAACGCAGGAGGATCGACGTGGGCCCGAGCTCGACGCGCCGGGCGCCGCCCTTGTCGACGACCTCCACGGCGTACCCCGAGGCCACCTCCACCCGGGGCGCCTCGCCGTTGAGCTTCGGGCGGCGGCTGAGGGGCTCGTGCGGGCTCATCAGCCGCGCCTCCCGCTCGGTGAGGGGCCGGTGGATGAGGGACTGGCGCCGGGGATCGGGCAGAAACATCGCCGGGCCCCGGACCAGCTCCACCTCACCGGTCTCCCGGTCGAGCACATAGCGCCCCTCACCCCGGGGGATGGTGATGGCCTCGTGGAGGTCCTGATCCCCGGCGCGGATGATCTCGACCTCCTCTCGGGGGAACCAGATGAGCCGGGCGCCGTGAATGAACAGCTCCTCGCCCTCCTTTCGTTCGACGCCGTCGTCCTCGGTGAAGGGGGCGACGACGCGCAGGTGCAGGCCCGTCGTCTCCCGGAGCTGCAAGGCCGGGAGCTTGGGGCTGCCGTCGCGGAGCAAAAAGCGCTCCCGGGGCTCGGGGAAGACCACGGCCTCGCCGCGCACAAACCGTTTGCGGCCGTCCTCGCCGAGCAGCACGCAGTACTCCAGACGCCCCAAGGTGACGGCCTCCCGCACATAGCGGCCCTGGGCGTCGGGCACGACCTCGACGCCGTTCGGGGGGATGTAGAAGCGGCAGTCTGTGCCGCGGATCGTGCGCTGCTCCCCGGCGGCGAAGCGCTGGCCGTCGGGGGTGTCGTCCCGGGCCAAGACGGCCTTGGGGTCACGCCCGGCGGCTTCAGCGTCGTAGATCCGGATGAGCAGGTGCTCGTTCGGGCGCAGGGCGTGGCCCTCGATCACCTTCGCCATCTGCCCCGGCCAGAGCGGGAACGAGGCCGGCCCCGGCACGTTGAGCTTACGCCCGACCTCTAGGTCGATGAGCGTCGAGGCCACGCCGGGCCGGGGGTGGTGGTTGTCCTTCGCCGGGTTCTTGAGCACGATGTACCAGCTCGCCGGGGCCGTCGCGAAGACCTGCACCGCCTGGCCCAGCTCCACGTCCTGAAACCGCTTCGTCTTGGCGTTGAAGACGACGGGCTGGTCGGTCTGGGCGAGGGAGGTCTTGTTGGGGCCGACGTAGCAGTTGATGTGGCCCTTGGTGGTGTCCTGGATGTAGGCGAACTCGTTGGGGGCGAGGACGAGCTCACGCTCACGGCGCTCTTGCATGGCGGCTCCGAGGGGCTTGGGGTGCGGATCTTGGTTGAGCCGGGCGGGCTCGGGGCCTTGTTCGCAAGGAGCGTGCCGGGGCCCTGGCGCCTCAGCGGCGTAGGTCCGCGCCAAGGTGGGGCAGGGGAGCGCGCCGTCTTGGGGCGCCCTGGTCCGCCCTAGGGCAATCCTAAACAATGACATCGATGTCAAATGACAGGGCCCGGTCTGGGTTCCGACACCTCGACGCCGCGTCCGCGCCTCGCTCAAACGATCCCGGGCACTTACGAATTTGCGGCATCGCAGATCGCGCTGGCACGATCCTTGCGCTTGGGGCGCCGTCACCCAGACACCCGGAGTCACCATGGCCACCACGGTCATGGCGGGCGCGGTGGAGGGCGTGGACGGCGTCGAGGTGCAGGTCGAGGTGGACCTGGTTCGTCGGCTCCCCCGCGTCACCGTCGTCGGCCTGCCCGCGAGCGCGGTCAAAGAGAGCACCGAACGAGTCCGAAGCGCGATCCTCGCCTCGGGCCTCGACTTCCCCAAGCAGCGCGTCACCATCAACCTCGCCCCCGCCGACGTACGAAAGGACGGCACGGCGTTTGACCTCCCCATCGCCTTGGGGGTGCTCGCCGCCGCGGGGGTGGTGCCCGAGGCGTCTTTAGAGGGCGTGATGGCCGTGGGGGAGCTCTCCCTCACCGGGGCCCTGCGCGACGTGCCCGGCGCCTTGCCGCTCGCGCTCCTCGCCCGGCAGCGTGGGGTGAAGGCGCTGATCCTGCCCCAGAGCTGCGCGGGCCAAGGCGCGGTCGTGCCGGAGCTCAACGTGCTCGCCGCGGCCACGCTCGCGGACGTCGTCGAGTGGCTCAACGGCAAAGGTGCGCTCAAGAAGGCGAGCTTCGTCGCCGAGCCGCGGCCCCCCTTCGTCGGAGATCTCGCCGATGTGCGCGGCCAGGCCCTCGCCCGGCGCGCCCTGGAGATCGCCGCCGCCGGGGGCCACAACCTCCTGCTCATCGGCGCGCCGGGCTCGGGCAAGACGATGCTCGCGTCCCGCCTCGCCGGGCTCCTGCCGCCGATGACCTTTGAGGAGGCGATCGAGACGACGCGGGTTCACTCCGTCGCGGGCCTGCTCCCAGCGAATGTGGGGCTCTTGGAGCAGCGCCCGTTTCGGGCTCCCCACCACTCCATCTCCCCGGCGGGGCTCCTGGGCGGCGCGAGCCTAAGGCCGGGGGAGCTCTCCTTGGCGCACCACGGCGTGCTCTTCTTGGATGAGCTGCCCGAGTTCAGCCGCGGCACCTTGGAGCAGCTCCGCAGCCCCTTGGAGCGCCGTGAGGTGGTCATCGCCCGGAGCGCCGGGGCGGTCACCTTGCCCGCGGGCTGCATGCTCGTCGCCGCGGCCAACCCTTGCCCCTGCGGCTTCTTGGGGCACCCCCTCAAGCCCTGCCGCTGCGGCGACGCCATGCTCCAGCGGTATCGCCAGCGGCTCAGCGGCCCGCTCCTCGACCGCATCGACCTCTGCGTGCGTGTCGAGCCTGTCGAGAGCGAGGACCTCTTCTCCGAGCGCCGCCGCGAGACGAGCGCCGAGGTGCGCGCCCGGGTGACCGCCGCTCGCCGGGCCCAGACCGAGCGCTACAAGGGTCTCGCGCTCCACAACAACGCCATGCTCGACGGGCCCGGCTGCCGTGAGGCCGCCCAGGCCACCCCGGCGGCGCTGCGCCTGCTCCGCGACACCATGGAGCGCCTCAACCTCTCCGCCCGGGCCTGCGACCGGGTGCTCAAGGTGGCGCGCACCATCGCCGATCTCGACGGCGTGGCCCGGGTAGACCTCGAGCACATCGCCGAGGCCGCCGCCTTCCGCGCCCAAGACAGCGTGGACGCCCGGGAGGGCCTGTGAGCCCCCGCGCCTGGGCGCTCACCGCCGCGGCGGCCTGGACGGCCTGCGTCGTGGACCAGATCGACGGGGACGTGGCCGCCATCGAGCTCGCCGAGTCCCAGCTCATCACCTTGCCCCTGCGCTGCCTGCCCCCCGCGCCCCGAGAGGGCGAGCGCCTGGAGGCCCGGCCCGCGGACGGGGCGAGCCCCCCTGACTGCCTCTACCAGCTCCGTCGCCCGCGCGGCGACGGTCCCCCGACGGCGGCCCTCGCGCCGTCACCTCGTGACCCAACCCACAACGTTCAAGCTCGGAGACTGTGATGATGACCCAGACCACCCACCACCCTGACCAGCTCAAGGCCCTCGACGCCGCCCTCAACGCGCTTCACAAGCAGTACGGCCCCGGCGCGGTGCTGCGCCTCGACGGCAGCGTCGCGGAGACCGTCGGCGCGCCGATCTCGACGGGATCCTTGAGCCTCGACATCGCCCTCGGCATCGGCGGCCTGCCCCGGGGGCGTATGGTCGAGATCTACGGCCCCGAGGCGAGCGGGAAGACGACCTTGGCCCTGCACGCCATCGCCGCCGTGCAGGCCCAAGGCGGGATCGCCGCGATCATCGACGCGGAGCACGCCCTGGACCCCGCCTACGCCAGCCACCTCGGCGTCCGCCTCGACCAGCTCCTCGTCTCCCAGCCCGACTCCGGCGAGCAGGGCCTGGAGATCGCCGAGCAGATGTGCCGCTCCGGCGCCGTGGACCTCATCGTCATCGACTCCGTGGCGGCCTTGGTCCCCGAGGTCGAGCTGGAGGGCCAGATGGGCGACCAGCAGGTCGGGCTCCAGGCCCGCATGATGTCCAAGGCCCTGCGTAAGCTCACCGGGGTCGTCTCCCGCACCCGCTGCACGGTGATCTTCATCAACCAGCTCCGCCAGAAGATCGGCGTCGTCTTCGGGCCCTCGGAGGTGACGACGGGCGGGAACGCGCTGAAGTACTACGCCTCGGTGCGCATCGAGGTTCGCCGGGGGGCGAGCATCAAGGTCGGCGACAAGGTCATGGGGGCGAAGACCATCGCGAAGGTGGTGAAGAACAAGCTCGCGGCGCCCTTCCGGGCCGGGGAGTTTGACCTGCTCTACGGGGAGGGGGTCGATCGCCTGGGTGAGCTCGTCGATCTCGGGGAGACCCACGGCGTCGTGCAGCGGGCGGGGGCCTGGTACGCCGTCGGTGAGGAGCGCCTCGGCCAAGGGCGGGACAAGGCTCGGGCGAGCCTCGCCGAGAACGCCGCCCTCCGCGAGCGCTTGGAGGCCCTCGTGAAGGGCGCCTCGGGCCTGCCCAACCTCAGCGGCGAGGTGTGCTGAGGGGATGTTGTAGCGCCTCACCGCGCGTGGCTGTGGGCCCAAGAACCAACATCTATGGATCCGGGAGGTGGCGACCAGACCCGGACCCACGGCCACCCGCGCGCCCCACCGCCGACCCCGGCGCGTGGGGCGCCTTCGTCTTCCCGCTTGCGGGGCGCGGAGCGCGGAGCTATCCGCAGACTCCCGGAGGTCTCGTGGAAGAGCGTCAGGTCGGCGAGCATGAGGTGGTGCTTCACGGCGCGGAGGGACCGCTCCTCGCGCTCGTCAGCGGGCCGCCTTTTGGCGCCGCGCTCTTCCGTGAGGTGCAGCGCCGCCTCGACCCCCGGCGCACCGCCGCTATCACCCTGCGCGCCCCCGACGCCGAGGGCCTGCCCGCGCTCAGCGCGTCCTTGGCCGAGCTGCTCCAGGAGCTGGGCGCCCGGCGGCTCGTCGCCCACGGCCTCGCCGTTCCCGTCGCCCTGGGCCTCCCCGACGGCCTGCTCGACGAGCTCGTCCTGACGAACGGCCCGATCAACCGCGTGGACCCGATCACCCGCGCCTTGGGCTCCTTGGGCGGGGCCCGGGCTACCCGCGCCGCCCTCACGGCGCTCTTGCGCCCCCGGCCCCTCAACGCCTGGCTGGCCTCCTCGTTCGGTCTGCGCAGGGCGGTGGTGAACCCCTACACGATGGAGCGCGACATCGTTGCCATGGTCACCGCGGCCTGGACCTCCGACGCCCGCGCCCGCCTCGCCGCGGCCCGCTGGTTCGCCGCCTTGCCGGGCTCGCTCCCCCTTCGTGCTCCCAAAAACACCTCCCTGACGCTCATCTGGGGCGATCAGGACCCGCTTTACCCCCTGGCGCAGGCCGAGGCGGCCCTGGCGCTCACCCCCGGCGCGCAGCTCCACCGCATCCCCGGAGGCCAACATCTTCACCCGGAGGAGCGCCCCTGGGAGCTCGCCGACGCCCTGAGCGCGACGGCGCTGCGCACCTGAGGCCCCAATCGCGACTTTTTTGTCGCGATTCGGCCGATCTACGGGGGTTGGAGGGGGGTAGATCCCCACACGGGGGTAGCTTCAACCGGCGTTTTCGAGAGACTTAAGGCCCTGGCACGCGGATTGCATTGTGGGGCGCGGAGACGCTGATTGGTCCGGCGGAAAGCCCCTCCGAACGCCTCACCGATCGCACAAGAGCCCCGGTCCTTTTGGACCGGGGTCTTTTGTCTCTGGGGTCCACGCGCGACCGCCCTGCGCCGCGCCGATGGCAGAGTGTATCCTCCCCCGTATGCCCACCATACGCCTCGGGGTCCCCGCGGACCACCCCACCATGCGGCCCATCGAAGAGGCCGCTGACGCCTTGTTTCACGCCGCTGGCGTCGTGCTGGGCCAGACCGGCGCGAGCCCCGCCGATGACCTCCCCTACGCCGAGGGTCTGGCCGAGGGCCGGGTGCTCATCGCCGAGGACGACGAGGGCGCGCCCGTGGGCTTCTTGTACCTGGAGACCCTCGACGACCACCCGCACATCGAGGAGGTCGCGGTCCACCCCCGCGCCCAGCGCCGGGGCCTCGGCGCCGCGCTCATCCGCGCCTGCGTCGAGCTCTGCCGCGCCCGCGGCGCCAGCCTCCTGAGCCTCTCCACCTTCACCCACGTCCCCTGGAACGCGCCCTTCTACGCCCGTGAAGGCTTTGAGGTGGTCGCCGAGGCGGACTGGACCCCCGGGATGCTGGCGCTCCGGGCCCGAGAGGGGCGTCTGGGCTTGCGCCTGGACGAGCGCTGCTTGATGATCCGGTCGTTGTGAGCGCGCGCTTCGGGTTAAGCACGCTTCGTCGGCCCCCGCCGACCCCTGGAGGTTCTCCGTGAGCGACTGGCGCAACAAGCTCCCCTCGGCCTACGACTACCGCGAGAGCGCGCGCGCCCGAAACACCGGCGAGCGCTTCGCCTGCGTCGTGAACCCCAAGGCGAAGGCCGGTGAGGTCGGGGCGCGCATCGACGAGATCCGCCGCGCCGTGGACCGCGCCTTTGAGCAGTGGGAGGTCAAGGTCAGCGAGGGCCCCGGCCACGCCACGGAGCTCGCCCGCCAGGCCATCGACGAGGGCTTCGACATCGTCGCGGCGCTGGGCGGCGACGGCACCTGCAATGAGGTCGTCAACGGCTTCTTCAACGGCAAGCTCACCCGCAGCCGCCGCACCGTCTACACCATCCTGCCTTGGGGCACGGGCTCGGACCTCGCGAAGACCCTACGCGCCCCAGGCGGCCTGGAGGACGCCCTCTGGGTGGCCTCGACGGGCATGACCCTCCCCACAGACGTCGGCCACATCTCCGCCCTCACCAGCGACGGCCAGCCCTTCGAGCGTGTGTTCATCAACGTCTTGGGCTTCGGCGCGAACGGCGACGTCGTGGACCGGGTGAACAAGGGCTCAAAGCGCCTCGGCGGCAAGCTCACCTTCTACAAGTCCACCGTCGACTCCTTGATGCAGTACAAGCCCGGCCAGGTGAAGGTCGAGTGGGAGGGCCCCGACGGCCCCGGCGAGTGGACGGGGGAGCTGCTCTCGGGCTTCTTGGCGAACGGCGCCTACTGCGGCGGCGGCATGCACGTCGGCAAGGGCGGCTCGATGCACGACGGCGCCTTCGACCTCACCCTGCTGCCGAACTTCGGCCTCTTGGGCAACGTCGCGCGCTCCTGGCGTCTCTACGACGGCAGCGTGTGGAAGATCCCCGGCGCCCGCCGTGCCTACGCCACCAAAGTGACCGCCCGCGGCCTCGGCGACGAGCCCGTGCTCTTGGACGTGGACGGCGAGCAGCCCGGGTTGTTGCCCGCGACGATCACGATCCTCCCCAAGTCGCTCATGGTCCGCGGCGGCTGGATCCACTCGCCCTTGCTTCAGAGCGAGCGTGAGGTCTGGCGTCCTGAAGGCGGCTGAGCCTCGCTCAGGCCTGTACAAAGCCGATGCACGTCCGCCCGAAGCGGGGCGCGGCGTTCGGCCAGCGGTCTCCACGGGGCGCTCCTGATCGGCGTCATGGTGGGCCTGCAACCTCTGTCCATGCTCTGTCTATAGCGTGTGACGTGGTCGTCGGAGCTCGTCTCCACGAGATTACTGTACATCAAGTATCAACAAATACGAAAATTATGAAACTTTAGATCTAAAGAGAATTCGGGTCGAGCGAGCTCAGCAAAGTGCTTACAGTTGACGAAACTCTCGCACTTATCTGAGTAGACGCGGGTTTCTCAGTGTGGTACCTTCCATCATGCAAGGGTCAGAAAGAGCCATAGAATGAGTGCAGGCTACGGCTCTTTAAGAAATATAAAAATCACAAGAATGATGGAGGCCAACATGAACAAGGCGGATCTGACCGAGGCGCTGGCTGAGCGTGCGAACATCCCCAAGGTGCGCGCCGCGAACTACATCAACATCCTCACGGAGGCCATCCGTGAGGCGCTGACCAACGGCGACAAGGTGACCATCTCCGACTTCGGCACCTTCACGATCTCCCGTCGTCGCTCGTTCAAGGGGCGCAACCCCAAGAACCGCGAGGAGATCAACGTGCCGGAGCGCCGCATCCCGGTGTTCCGCGCGGGCAAGGGTCTCAAGGAGGCCCTGAACCTCGATGAGCTCGACGCGGCGTGAGCTGACCTCCCTCGTTGGGCGCGCGCTCGCTCCGCGCGCTCAACGAGCCCTCGCCTCTTGACCTTTCGCTCCTGATGTACACTGTCTTCGTGGCTTGTTCGAGCATCGGCACATCGCGTGGCCTTCGGTGATTCCCACCGTGAAGGGCGATTCGCCCACGCGGCTGCCCCCTGGCAGTCGCCAGGAGCAGGTACATGGAAGAGTTCGCAGCAGGAGCCACCCGCTCCAACACTCCCCTTGTCGAGCTCGTCGCTGACGCTCGACTCCCCAGCCGGTACGGCGACTTCCGCGTGGTCGGGTTTCGCTCCTGGGACGGTGAAGACCTCGGCGCCGTGATCCGAGGCGACGTCAACGGCGCTGAAGGGGTCCCGGTGCGCCTGCACTCGGAGTGCTTCACCGGCGACGTCATGGGCAGCCTCCGCTGCGACTGCCGTGACCAGCTTGAGGCCGCCTTGCGCTTCATCGGTCGCGCCGAGCGCGGCGCCGTGCTCTACCTCCCGCAGGAGGGCCGCGGCATCGGCCTCGTGAACAAGATCCGCGCCTACGCGCTGCAGGACATGGGCCTGGACACCGTCGAGGCGAACCTCGCCCTCGGCTTCGAGGACGATCTGCGCCGCTACGACGTGGCCGCGAGCATGGTGCAGGCCCTCGGCATCCGCTCGGTCTGCCTTCTGACCAACAACCCGAAGAAGATCGCTGGGTTGCGTGGCTTCGGTGTCCCCGTCGTCGGGACCCTCCCTGTGCGTATGCCGCCGAACGAGCACAACCAGCGTTACCTCGACACCAAACGCGCCAAGAGCGGCCACCTGCTCTGAGCGCACGCGCGATTCCTCGGGGGGGTCGATCATGGCCTTCCCCCCGGTGGGATCGGCTCCTGGTGTACTTTTTTGAGCGGCTAGATCGGGGTGTTGCACGGCAGGGCTGAAGAACATGGGCTATGATGCGAAGCCGTTCACGTCGAGTTGACAACCACAGCTGTCACACCCGACTTGGCGCTCTCCGGCCACCTCTCTTCGAGGCGCTCAGCATGAAGTCCCTCCCCGTTCTCTCCCTCGGCGTCATCGCGGTGGCCCTCGCTGGCTGTCGCTCCAGCACGGGCACCCCCGTCGTGTTGACCTACCCCGTCATCGAGGTCAGCTCCAAGTGGGTTGAGTTCGGCCTGACAGAGCACGGTGAGGCCGTCACGCGCACCTTCACGATCTCCAACGACGGCGACCTGCCGCTGGGGATCTCCGACATCCGCGAGGGCGGCGGTATGGACGGTGATTTCACGATCACCTTCGACCCCACGCTCAAGTCCTGCCCCGAGACCGCCAGCGGCGACACGGGCGAGCCCGAGGGCAAGTCCGGCGGCAACACGCCCCCTGGGCCGGTCATCTCCGCGGACACGACGACCGTCGACTTCGGCAACGTCGCCTCGGGCAAGACCGAGGTGAAGTACATCACCCTCTACAACACGGGTGACGCCGACCTCTCGATCACCAAGGCCGCCATCGCGCCGTCGGACAGCCCCTTCTCGATGGTCGTGGACCCCACGGGCACCACCATCGCCAAGGGCGGCACCTCGGCCGTCGTGCTTCAGTACTCGCCCACGACCACGTCTGGCGACGAGGCCTCCTTGGTCATCGTCAGCAACGGCACCCCGGCGGTGCTTGAGGTCGCGCTGAAGGGCAACATCGGCGGCGAGCCCATCGACACCGACACCGGCACCGGCGGCGACTCCGGCGGCGGCGACTCTGGCGGCGGCGACTCCGACGACCCGGGCCCCGATCCCGGCGACGGCCAGGTGCTCTTCACCTTGGAGAAGGGCTGCACGATGCCCGTCGACGTCACCTTCTCGCCGGTGAGCGTCGGGGATGTGTACGGCTCGGTCATCATCGAGACCAAGACCCAAGACCGCGAGGACACCGAGGATCCCGAGTACTGGGCCGACCTCGACAACTCCCGCATCGTCGTCTACACGAAGGGTGAGGCCGAGAAGGGCGAAGGTCGCGCCATCGTGACCCCCCGCTCCGTGCCCTTCGGCTCGGTCTGGACGGGTGAGGAGGAGGTCCGCTACATCCGCGTGCTGAACAGCGGCGACGGCGACCTCACGCTCACCGCGCCCACCTTGGACTCCACCTGCGACACCGCCTTCAGCCTCACCTACTCCTTCGCCGAGGCCGAGGACTCCACGAAGGTGCTCGAGTCGGGCAAGAGCTCGCTCATCGAGGTCACCTTCGTCCCCGAGGACCAGAAGAGCGCGTACTGCACGGTCTACGTCAACTCCGACGACAGCTCGAACCCCTCGGTGCCGGTCTACCTCCAGGGCAACAACGGCACGGACCCGGACAACGTCCCGCCGACGGTGAAGATCCGCTCTCCTGAGCCTGGGTACATGCACAACAACCCGGGCCCCATCGAGATGGAGCTCAACGTCTTCGACAAGAACCAGCCCGCGACCTCGCTCTCTTGTAAGGTCTACAGCTCGCTGAACGTGCTGGCCAACGTCGCGGACTGCACGCCGACCGACGAGTCCGGCCACGTCTTCTTGACGGTGCCGACGGAGGACTTCAACCCCGGCGTTGACACCCTCCTGGTGCGGGTCACCGACGCCTCGGGCATCCGCACGACGGCCTCCTTGTCGATGATCATCAACGCCTCGTACCCCAGCAGCGATGACGACGGCGACGCCTTCGGCACCGACAGCAGCGAGCTGGTGACCGACTGCGACGACAACAACCGCGACACCTACCCCAACGCGGCGGAGATCTACGACTCTCTGGACAACGACTGCGACAGCATCGTTGACGAGGGCACCATCGGCTCTGACGACGACGGTGACACCTTCTCCGAGAACGACGAAGACTGCGACGACACCGACGAGGACACCTACCCCGGCGCCCCTGAGTCCCCGGACTACAAGGACAACGACTGCGACGGCACCATCGACGAGAACACCACGCTCAGCGATGATGACGGCGACGGTTACGCCGAGGTGAACAACGACTGCAACGACCTCGACGAGGAGATCAGCCCCAGCGCCGTTGAGATCTGCGACAGCGTAGACAACGACTGCAACGGCCTCGTCGATGACGCCTGCCTCGCCCTGGACTCCGAGCCGCTCATCGTCGGCGGCATCGACATGAGCCAGACCGCGGTGGAGGTCGGTGACACCGTCCAGCTCTCGACCTTCATCTACGACGCCGACGGTGAGGCCATCTACTTCACCTGGACGACCGAGGGCGGCACCTCCGCGGGCACCACCTCCTCGACGCTGTCTTGGACCGCGCCGGAGACCCTGGAGAACAACGACGGCGAGATCTACCAGATCTACCTCGTCGCCCAGGACGACTCCGGTCACCAGGTCTGGGACTTCGCCCGTGTGGCGGTCTACCCCGAGGGCGCCTTGTTCAAGGACTTCGTAGAGATCGTCTACACCGAGGAGGAGACGGGCTGCTCGTCCTCCAGCGCTGGCGCTGGCCTCGGCCTCGGCCTCATGGGGCTCGGCCTCGCGCTGGCTCGCCGCCGCCGCCAGAGCTGATCCCTCCGCCTTCGGGCACAAGACGCGGTGAGGCCTCCCTCACCGCGTTTTGCGCTTCAGGGCCCCCGTAGGCTCGCTCAGCTCGGGGCGTACCGGGCCAAGGCCACGGCGACGGCGGTGTCGGCGCGTAGGGTCCAGCGGCCGAGGCTCGCCGCCTGGAAGCCGGCCTCAGCGGCGAGGGCCAGCTCATCCGGGGCGAGGCCACCCTCAGGGCCGAGCAGCAGGCAGAGGGCCTCGTCCGCCTCCGCCGGGCGTGCGGGGCCCGAGCCCGGGGTGAGCACGAGGCGATGACCATGAAGCCCCGCGAGCTGGGCTCGGAGCGGGGCGACGGGGCGAAGGACCGGGGTATCCGCGCGGCCACACTGCCTGGCGGCCTCGGCGGTGATGCGCTCCCAGCGGTCGAGGTGGTCCCCTTGGGCGACGGAGCGCCGGGCGACGAAGGGCCGAAGCTCGGTCATGCCCAGCTCGGTCGCCAGGCGTAAAGAGAGGTCCCAGGCGGGCTTTCGGGTGAGGCCCATCACCATCACCCGCGGGGCCAAGGCCGAGACGCGCCGGGCGGGGCTCGTCGCCACGACGACGGCCAGCTCACCGTCGGAGTCGACGAGGCGGCCGTCACACTCCGCGCCTAAGCCATCAAAGAGGATGACCGCCTCGCCCCGGGGCACGAGGGTGACCCGGAGCAGGTGGTGGGAGACCTCGGCGTCGAGCTGCACCCGCTCGCCGTCTCCCGGCAAGAATGGTGCGCGAAAACGACGGGTCAACCGCGCTCCTCGGGGAGCTTCACGAGGTGCAGGCTCACCCAGTCACCCTCTTGCACCCGCGCGGTGAGCGCGAGGGGAGGGGACAGCGCCTCGACGACCTTGTCCGCGCGGTCGGCGAGGATGCCCGCGAGCACGAGGTGACGGCCGGTGAGGCGGCTGAGCTCCGGCGCCATGCCGACGAGCACCTCAGCGTAGAGGTTCGCGACGACGAGGTCGTAGGGGCCACGCAGCGCGGACAGCTCGGTGTCGGAGAAGTGGGCGTCGAGCTCGTTCTCCGCGGCGTTCTCTTGGGAGGTGCGCACACACTCGGGGTCGTTGTCGATGCCGACGGCCTTCATGCCGAGCTTCACCGCGGCCAGGGCGAGCACCCCGGAGCCGCAGCCGACGTCCAGGCAGGTGCGGCACTCCCCGGCGAGGCGGTCGATGGCGCTGAGGCAGGCCAAGGTCGTGGGGTGGTCTCCGGTCCCGAAGGCCTGGCCGGGCGGGATGACGAGGTCCCCGGGAACGGCCTCCCAAGGCGGCGAGACGCGCAGGCGGTCGGAGATCACGATGCGGTGGTGGTGGATCTTCCAGCTCTCCGCCCAGTCCTCCTCGTTCACCGGCAGGCGCTCAAAGCTCAGCTCGGCGTCGGCCTCGGCGAAGGCCTCGGCGGCCGCGTCGGCGTCCTCCTCGCTGAACCAGGCGCGGAAGGTCACAAACATCGGCAGGGGGGGATCTTCGGTGTCCCAGGGCTGGCGAAAGCGCAGCGGGGTGCCCGGGGCCGGGGCCTCCTGCACGCCGCTCGCGCCGTGCTCGAAGGCCAGATCAGACAGGTCGTCCATGCGGGTCCGGGGGATCACCGCGCGCAGCTCAATCCAGGACATCAGCCCTCACTCCATCGGCGTCGGCGGGCGAGGCGCGGGCAGCCGGACGCCCTTCTTCTTGGCCTCAATGAGCAGGGCGAGGCCCTCCGAGCCGCTGGTGATGTGCACCCAGGCGGTCGGGTCGTCGAGGAGGCCCTTCACGAAGAGCGACGGCGTCGCCATGACCCCGGCCTCCCAGCCGTGGGCGACGTCGCTGCGCACCCGGTCGCTCGTGGCCTCGTCGCTCATGCAGGTGTCCAGGGCGGCCAGGTCGAGGGAGACCTGCTGGGCCATGAACCGGATGTTCTCTTTGCTCAGCACGGCCTGGTTCTCGAACATCTGGGCGTTGAGCTCCCAGAAGCGGCCCTGCTGGGCGGCGCAGACCGCGGCGGCGGAGGCCATACAGGCCTCGGCGTGGCCGGAGGAGGGGATGCGGTCGTTGCAGACGTTGGAGAGGGGATAGTGCTTGTACACCACCCGCAGCTCGGGGAGCTTGGCCGCGACGGCCTTGAGCTCCTTGGCCATCATCGCGCAGTGGGGGCACTGGTAGTCGGCGAACTCGACGACGGTGTAGGGCGCGTCGGGTTTGCCCCAGGCGGGCTCGTAGCCGTGCAGGTTCACCTTGCCCGCGACCTGCTCGTAGAGGCGGCCGTAGTCGGCGCTCTCGGCCTTGCCTTCGCTGACCGCCTCGATGGCCTGGGCCGCGGGCGGGAGCTTGGTGTTCTCATAGAGGAAGTAGCCCAAGAGCCCGCCCACCACGGCGCCCATGAGGCCCAGGGGCAAGGAGCGATCCTTGTAGCCGGTGAGCGCGGCGGGGACCTGATCCATGAAGGGCTCGCCGCGGAGCGCCTGGTGACCGGCGACGACGAGCAAGGCGTTGATGATGTAGGTGGTGACGCAGAGGATGCAGAAGGCGCCGAGCTGCATGCTCACGGCGCCCAAGAACAAGGACACGCCGAGAGCGAGGATCGACGTCGCCAAGATGAAGGCCGCCGCGCGGTCGAGGCCGGGGCGATCCCGCCAGGCCTGCACCCCGACGACGGTGATGGCGCTGTAGAAGGCGAGGCCAAAGAGCGCGATGGGCACGCCGCCGACCTCGGACCAGGCCGAGGTGTTCACGAGGTCGCAGTTCAGGACGTCGTTGATGTTGCAGACGCTCGCGCCGCCCGCGAGGGCGACCTTGTGCTGCACGGCGAGGTACGCCGAGAGCCCCGCGCCGTACGCGCCCAAGGCGGCGACGCCGAGGGTCGGCGTGCGGGCCATGGCGCCGCCACACAGCATGAGCCCCGACACGAGCCCGGTGATCAGAGCGGGGGTCTCTTGGCCGTTCCCGAGCAGCGCCATGGCGCCGCCACCTGCGGCGAGGCCGAGCACGGGGAGCAAGAGGGTCATCAAGCGCTTCATCGTCTCTCCGAGAACGTGCAGGGGCAGCGGGGGTGGACCTCAGCTCAGCGGACGTTGCGCAGCTCGCGACGGTCGGCCTTGGCCTTGAGGTCTTCGCGCTTGTCGTGGAGTTTTTTGCCTCGGCCCAGCGCGATCTCGATCTTGGCCCAAGGCCCCCGGAAGTACATCGCGATGGGGACCACGGAGAGGCCCTTCTCCTGAACCGCCCGGCGGATCTTCTCGATCTCTGCGGGCCGCATCAGGAGCTTTCGGACTCGCTCAGGGAGGTGGTTGTTGTCGCTGCCGTGGCTGTATGGCGCGATGTGGGCGGCGTGTAAGAACGCCTCGCCGTCCTTCACCTTGACGTAAGCGTCGGTGATCTGGGCCTTGCCGTTGCGCAGGGACTTCACCTCGGTCCCGAGCAGCGACATGCCCGCCTCGAAGCGGTCGGTGATCTCGAACTCGAAGGTCGCGCGCCGGTTCTGGGCGATCGGGCGCACGGTCTTCGGCTTCTGGGGCTTGTTGGTGGGGTTGCTCATGGCCCTGTCCGTCTTTGGGCCTGCATAACCGACTCTCCACGCGGCGGCGCGCTCGACGGCGCCTCGCCGCGTTATGCAGGGGCCGAGAGGTGGAACGTGACGCTCACTTTGGCCCTGATCTCATCACTCTACGCCTTCGCAGAGGACACGCCGGTGGTCGAGGCCCCGGCGCCGGTGGAGGCCCTCTTCGAGACCGCGGCCCCGGCGAAGCCGACGGTCGTGTTCATCCACGGCCTCTACCTCAACGCGAGCTGCTGGGACGGCTGGCGGGCCCAGTTTGAGGCCCAGGGCTACGACACCCTCGCGCCGGAGTGGCCAGGCCATGAGGGCTCCCCGGCGGAGCTCCGCGCCAACGTGCCCGAGGCCCTCAACACCCTGAGCTTTGAGGAGCTCGTCGCCCAGCACCGGGAGCTCGTCGCGGGCCTCGACGCGCCGATCCTCATCGGGCACAGCATGGGCGGGCTCATCGTGCAGCTCCTGCTGCAAGAGGGGCTCGGCCGGGCCGGGGTCGCCCTGCACTCGGCGCCGCCCAAGGGCCTCACGAGCCTCGCCCCGGCGTTCTTCCGCAGCAACGCCCCGGTGCTCAAGCCCGGCTCGGCCCCGATCCTCCTCACCCCGAAGCAGTTCCGCTTCGGCTTCGGGAACTACCTGGATCGTGACGAGGCCCTGGCGCTCTACGAGATGAGCCTCGTGCCCGAGGCCAAAGGGGTCGCCAAGGGGCCGCTGACCGACGCGGCGGCGGTGGACTGGGCGAAGGAGCGCGCGCCGCTGCTCATCGTCGCGGGCGGCGAGGACCACGTCATCCCCGCGGGCCTCAACGAGCGTATGGCGCGCCATTATGAGGCGTCCCCCTCCCGCACCGACCTCGTCGTGATGCCGACGCGCACCCACGGCACCCTCACCCAGCCCGGCTGGGAGCAGGTCGCCGCGGACGTGCTGAGCTGGCTCGCCGGGCTCTGAGCGCTCCACGGCGCTCCACCGGGGCGGTCGTCACTCCACGGCGCTCCACCGGAGCACCCGCGGGCCGCCGTCACTCCACGGCGCTCCACCACGCCCCCTGGATCCACCCCCTCGGGGCGGCGCGGGCCCGGCCCTGACGCGGCGGTGGATCACCTCGGTGGATCACGATCCACCGCGCGCCGCGGCGTTGGATCCAGGCCACAAGGGGCCAAGGATCGTCAAGAAATCAAGCTGGAAACCACATTAAGGGCATCCCCTGTCCGGGCGGTGCGTGCGGGGGATCCACCAGAGATCCGGCTCTTGGGGCGTTTTGCCCCTTTCGCCTTGAACGTGGATCAAAATGGAGTAGAGTGGAGAGGTAGGGTACAGAAGGGTGCGCGGTGGTGCACTCGAAGGCCCGGATGGGTGAATGCTCGGAGAACGCTGCCAGGTCTCGACGTCTTTGGACGACAAGGGTCGCATCGCTCTCCCTGCGCGGCTGAGGCACAAGATCAATGACGCTGGGATCGAATCATTGGTGCTCACGTGTGTGGACGGAGGAATCCGGGCGTTCACCCCGGATTATTTCGCCCAGCGCGTCGAGGGTCCGTTCCAGGACCGAGACCCATTCGATCCCGTCGCCCAAGCATACTTCCACGCGGTGCTCGCTGACGCCGAAGACTGCGCCGTCGATCCGCAAGGCCGCCTGCGCATCCCCAACCGGCTCCGCCAAGACGCTGGCCTCGACCGCGAGTGTGTGCTCATCTCCGTCATGCAGTGGATTGAGCTCTGGGATCCGGCGCGCTGGGAGGCCACTCGCCAGCAGGCCATTCACGAGTACGCCCGGGCTCGGCAGCAGGCGCTCCCCGCCGCGAAGGGGTGAGCGCATGACGAGCTTCCAGCATGAGACGGTCCTGGGGCCTGAGGTCTGCGCGCTGCTCGCCCCCCGCGACGGCGGCGTCTACCTCGACTGCACCTTGGGCGGCGGCGGCCACGCCGAGCGGCTCCTCGACGCCTCGGGCCCCACGGGCCGGGTGATCGGCCTCGACCGCGACCCGGCGGCCCTCTCCGCCGCCTCCGCGCGCCTCGGCCACTTCGGCGAGCGCTTCACCGCCGTGCGTTCGACCTTCGGCGACCTCCGCGCGGCCTTGGATGAGGTCGGCGTCACCACCGTAGACGGCCTCGTCGCCGACCTCGGCGTGTCGAGCCCCCAGCTTGACCAGGCCGCCCGCGGCTTCTCGTTCATGCGGGACGGCCCCCTGGACATGCGTATGGACCCCGACGCCCCCACCTCCGCGGCGGACCTCGTCAACGGCCTGCCGGAGGCCGAGCTCGCGGACCTGCTCTACGGCCTCGGTGAGGAGCGCCAGTCGCGGCGGATCGCCCGGGCCATCGTGGCCGCGCGGCCCATCACCGGCACGGCGCAGCTCGCCCAGGTCATCGCCGGGGCGATGGGCGGCCCCCGGGAGCGTATTCACCCCGCCACCCGCTCGTTTCAGGCCCTTCGCCTCGCCGTCAACGACGAGCTGGGCGAGCTGGACCGGCTCTTGGCGGCCCTGCCGGGCTGCCTGAGCGTGGGCGGTCGGGCGGCGGTCATCTCGTTTCATTCTTTGGAAGACCGTCGGGTCAAGCAGCGCTTTCGGGCGCTCGCGGGCTTGGACGCCGAGAAGGACGCCTACGGGCGGTCCCTCGGCGTGGCGACGGTGAGGCTCGTCACGAAGAAGGCCGTCGAGGACTCGGGGTCAGGGAACCCCCGGGCGCGCTCGGCGAAGCTCCGGGTGATCGAGCGGGTGTAGCGGCAGCGGCGGTGGTGCTGGACGTCGGCGGTGGCAGAGGTGGCGTAGGAGGTCGGTCATGGAATGGGGTCGCGAGCTAGGAGGCGCTTGGGTCGGTCGCTCTGCGGCGGGTCTGCTCGCGGGCGCGTCTCGTGCGGGCGTGCGGGTCGGTGTGGTGCTCCGGTACTTCACCTTCGCGATGCTGCTCGTCGCCTCGTTGATGTTCTACGTCTGGTCTCGGGTGGACGTGCGCGCCAGCGCCGCCGAGCTCGACCGGGTGAACACCGCCCTCGCCACGCGCCAGGCCGAACAGGAGCGCCTCCGCCTTGAGCTGGCCACGCGCCAGGACCTCGCCCGGCTGGGCCAGGTCGGCGCCGCCATGGGCCTCGTCTCCGACGTTCAAGTCCGCACCGTCACGGTCGGGGAGGGCCTGTGAACAAGCCCGTCGCCGACGATCTGAACGCCTGGCTCAGCGCGATGCTCGCGCCGGATCCCGGGCCCGTGGATCGGGCGACGCTCATGGCCCGGGCGCGCTTCCGCGCCTCGCTCATCATGGTCGGCGTCATCTTGGGCTACGTCGTGCTCGCCCTGCGCGCCGTGCCCCTGATGCTGATGCCCGATGACCGGCTCCAGGCCAAGGCCGCGACGCAGTTCCAGGCCGCGGTGGAGGTTGAGGCGCCTCGGGGGGACATCATCGGCCGAGACGGCACGGTGCTCGCCACCTCCGTCGAGATGCCCGCGCTGCGCGCGGACCCCTCCAAGCTCACCGATGAGCAGGTCGGCCCCTTGGCCCGGGAGCTCGCGGGGCTCCTGCACCTCGACGCCGCGGACCTCGCCGAGAAGCTCGGCCGCCGGGAGCGCCGCGACATCCTCCTCGCCAACCAGATCTCCCCCGACGCCGTCGAGACCGTCGAGAAGCTCGCCCCGGGCGCCTTGTGGGTGGACTACCAGTCCACGCGTTTTTACCCGGGCCGCACCCTGGCCTCGTCGCTCCTGGGCATGGTCGGCCAGAACAACCAGGGCCTTGAGGGCTTGGAGCGCAGCCTCGACAAGCAGCTCCGGGGCAGCACCTACCGCTTCGTGCAGCAGCGTGACCGCCGCGGGCGCAACATCTCCACGGCCGGGGACGCCCGGGCCCGGGCCCACGCCGGGGACTCGGTCACCCTCACCGTCGAGCCCTTCATCCAGCGCGCCGCTGAAGACGCCCTGGACCAGATGATGATCACGTCGGCGCCCGCGGCGGCCATCGCCGTCGTCATGGACGTGAAGACCGGCGAGATCCTCGCCATCGCCAACCGCCCCAACGCGAACCCCAACGACGTCTCGACCATCGACGTCTCGGCGATGCGTAACCGCGCCGTGGCCGACGCCCACGAGCCCGGCTCGGTGCTCAAGCCCTTCGTCGTCGGCCTCGCCGTCGATAAGGGCATCACCAAGGCCGAGGACCTCATCGACTGCGAGGGCGGGAGCTGGCGCGTCGGCAGCAGCATCATCAACGACGACCACCCCCACGGCGTCGTGACGCTCTCCGAGGTGGTGAAGTACAGCTCCAACATCGGCACCGCGAAGCTCGCCTTCGCGCTCGGCGCTGAAGAGATGATGGAGGGGCTCAAGCGCTTCGGCTTCACCCAGCCGACGGGCCTCAACCTCCCCAGCGAGGTCTACGGCTTCTTGCGGAACCCCAAGGGCATCCGCCCTATCGAGCTGGCGACGACGGCGTTCGGCCAGGGCATGACCGCGACCGCGGTGCAGCTCGCCGCGGCCTTGGCGGCGGTTGGCAACGACGGCGTGCGGATGAAGCCCTACCTCGTCTCCGAGGTGCGGGACCGCCTGGGCTACGTCCGCCTGCGCAACCGCCCGGTGCGGGTGGAGCGGGTCATCTCCGAGGAGTCCGCCGACAGCCTCGTGAAGATGATGATCACCGTCTTGGAGACCGGCGGCACGGGCACGAAGGCGCGCCCCGAGGGCTTCTCCGCCGCAGGCAAGACCGGCACGGCCCAGAAGGTCGTGGACGGCCACTACTCGGCCACGGCGCGGGTGTCGTCCTTCATCGGACTCGCCCCGGCGAACGACCCCCGCCTCGCCATCGTGGTCATGGGCGACACGCCCACCATCGGCAGCAAGTACGGCGGCATCGTCTCCGGCCCGGGCTTCTCGCTCATCGCCACCCGGGCCCTGCGTTACCTCGGCGTGCCCGAGGACGTGCCCATCGAGCCCAAGCCTAAGGTCGCCCCGCCGCCCCCGGCGCTCGGCCCCGACGGCTTGCCCCTGCCGGTGATCCCCCCGCCCATGGCGATGCCCGCCCCCGTGAAGGTGGCGCCGGGCCCCGCCCAGCTCACCTGGCTCGCCGACGGCCGCATGACCGTTCCCGACCTCACCGGCCGCTCGATGCGTGACGTGCTCGTCGCCGTCGATGGCGCCGGGGTTGAGGTCCGCCTCGTCGGCTCAGGCCGCGTCGTCTCTCAAAACCCCGCGCCGGGCTATGCCTTGGCGGCGGGGGACCGGCTGGAGGTCGTGCTGCAATGACGGCACCCCTCCGCCAAACAAGCTCTCAGAGGTCCGAAGGCGTGCTCTTGCGCTTTGCGGATGATCTGCCGATGGTCGGGTCTACGCTGCCGCGTATGCTCGACAGAGCCCCGAGCGCAATCCCCGCGCAGAGGGTGTGCCTTGATGACGCCAGCCCCGCTTTTGGCCCGTCAAGGACGCTGTCGCTGCTCTCGCTGCCCGCCGAAACCCTGCTGAAACCTGCTGATGCTGTCGCTGACGCTCCGCGAGGATGTCCTCGCGCGCGCGGCCACGTCGGCCCGACCGTCCTTCACGCTCCCGCCCCGCAGACAGGCTCCGCGCGTCGCAGGTCGGGGGTGCGGGTCCGGCTCACCAGTCTTCGCTGGTGCTCGCCTCGGGGGTCTAGCGCGCTGTTCTGGCGCGCCACCCTCCGCCGTGGGTTGTGCTGGTCCGTCGCCCCGCCCTGTCGCTCCCCGCTGAGAAAACTGCTGCTGCTGGTCTGGAACCCCGGCCTCTTCGCGCTGGGGCCTCGCGGGGTGGGAGCGTTTGAAGGGGGCGAGACACGATCGGACCTCCATTGGGCAGGTGTTGGTGGCGCCTCTCTGCACGCTGAGCCGTATCTCCAATCCGCGTGACTCCCTGGCAGTACGCAGAGGGGCGCCACTCACCGCCGCCCGAACTTCTCCGCCGCTTCTCTTGATCCGCTGACCTCCTCTCCTTCGTCGCGACCCCCCCTCCTCCCCGCTGAACGCTGATGTTGCTCTCCGAGCTGCTGCGCGGGGTCGACGTGGCTCATGTTCATGGCCGCGTTGATCTTCCCATCGTCGCCGTCACCCAGGACTCGCGCCGCGCGGGCCCCGGGGCGCTGTTCGTCGCTCTGGTCGGGCGCCGCGGGGACGGGCACGCCCATGTCCCGGGGCTCGGTGAGGCCGCCGCCGTCGTCGTCGAGCAAGAGGTCACCGCGCCGCCAGGCGTCACTGTTGTTCGGGTGAAGGACAGCCGGGAGGCCCTGGCCAAGCTCGCCGCGGCGTTTTTTGGTCATCCGTCCAATGAACTCTCCGTCATCGGCGTGACCGGCACGAACGGCAAGACGACGACGACCCAGCTCATCGAGGCCATCGCCGCGGCCAACGGCGTGCGCGCGGCGGTCGTCGGCACCGTCGGCAACCGGATCGCCGGGGAGCTGCTGCCCGCGACCCACACCACGCCGGAGCCGACGGAGTGGCAGGGGCTCCTGCGCCGCGCTGCCGACGCCCGCTGCGCCTGGGCGGCCGCCGAGGTCAGCTCCATCGGCCTCGACGCTCGGCGTGTAGACGCCACCCGCTTCGCCGTCGGCGTTTATACGAACCTCACCCAGGACCACCTCGACTACCACGGCGACATGGCGGCCTACGCCGCGGCGAAGGCCCGGCTGTTCTTGGAGCTCCTGCCGCCGGGGGCCACGGCCTTGCTCAACGCCGAGGATCCGGCGGTCATGGCCCTGCCTGCCCTTCCCGAGGGGGTGCGCCGGGTGACCTTCGGGGTGGAGGTCGGCGACGTTCACGCCGAGAACCTTCGCCTCACCGTGCACGGCAGCGAGGCGACGGTCGTCACGCCTTGGGGCGACTTTACGCTGCGTCTGCCCCTGCTCGGTCGGCACAACGTCGCGAACGCCTTGGGCGCGGCGGCGGCGGCCCTGAGCTTAGGCCTGAGCCCGGAGCAGGTCGCCCGAGGGCTCGCCCAGGCCCCGCCGGTCCCCGGTCGCCTGGAGCCTGTGGCCAACAACCGCGGCGTCACGGCGCTCGTGGACTACGCCCACACTGAAGATGGCCTGCGCACCGTGCTCAGCGCCCTGCGCGGCCTCGGCGCCCAGCGCATCGTGCTCGTCTTCGGCTGCGGCGGCGACCGCGACCCCCAGAAGCGCCCGCGTATGGCCCAGGCCGCCACCGAGGGCGCGGATCTGGTCATCGCCACCAGCGACAACCCCCGCGGTGAAGATCCGCTGGCCATCCTGCACGCCATGGAGCCGGGCCTCCGCCACGACGCACTGTTGATGCCCGACCGCGCTGAAGCCATCCGGCGCGCCGCCGCCTTGGCGCGCCCCGGCGACGTGCTGCTCGTGGCGGGCAAAGGCCACGAGACGACGCAGGAGATCGCCGGGGTCAAGCACCCCTTTGACGACCGCCTGGCCCTGCGGGCGGCCCTGAACGAGGTGGGCTCATGATCCTCACCCCCCAAGAGATCTCCCGCGCCACGGGCGGGATCCTCGTCCACGACGGCCCCGCCGGGCCGATCCGCACGGACAGCCGGGCGCTCACGCCGGGGGACTGGTTTCTGGCCCTGCGCGGGGACCGCTTCGACGCCCACGACTTCTTGCCCAAGGCCCGGGAGCTGGGCTGCGCCGGGATCATCGCCGAGCGCGCCCCGGAGGGCTGGGACCGGGGCTTCGTGAAGACGCCGCGCACGCTCGAGGCCCTGCAGAACTGCGCGCGCTGGGCGCGGTGGAAGCTCGGCTGCCCCGTGGTGGGCGTCACCGGCAGCGCCGGGAAGACGACGACCCGGGCGCTCATCGCCGAGCTGCTCGCGCCTTTGGGCCGGGTGCACCAGAACGAGGGCAACCTCAACAACCACATCGGCGTGCCGCTCACGCTCTTGGCCTGCCCGGACGACCCCGACGCCGTCGTCCTGGAGATGGGCATGAGCGACTACGGCGAGATCCGCCTGCTCCGCGACATCGGCGAGCCCAACGTGCGGCTCATCACGAGCGTCGGCGCGGCGCACACCGAGACCGTCGGCTCGGTGCAGGGCGTGGCCCGCTGCAAACAGGAGATGTTTGACGGCGCGAGGGCAGGGGAGTGGGTCATCGTCAATGTAGACGACGACTACATCCGCGAGATGCCTTTGCCCAAGGGCGCGAGCGTGCTGCGCTTTGGCATGAGCGAGCGCGCCGACGTCCGCCTCTTACGCGCCGAGCTTGACCCCGAGCGCCTCACGACGGAGCTGGTCCTGCGCCTGCCCGACGGCGAGGTGCTCACGGCGGAGCTGCCCGCGCCGGGCGTGCACCTCGCGCGGAACGCCGCTGGGGCCGTCGCCGTGGCCTGGGCCCTGGGCGTGCCGAGCCGGTCCTACGCCGAGAGCATCGCCCGCTACGCCCCCGTCGGCATGCGGATGCGCGTGGAGCGCCGCCAAGGCGGCATCACCGTGCTCAACGACGCCTACAACGCGAACCCGCTCTCGATGCGGGCCTCCTTGGACAGCCTCGCCGCCGTGCGTGGGCGCCGCCGGGTGGCCCTCTTGGGCGACATGCTGGAGCTCGGAGAGGTCGAGGACGGCGCCCACCGTGAGCTGGCGGCCTACGCGGCGTCCTTGGGCGTCGAGGTGCTCGGCCTCGCCGGGAGACGCTTCTCGGCGGTGGCGGACGCCGCCCAGGGGGCGCGCTCGCTCATCGTCACCCCGGACGCCGACACCTTGGCCGAGCGGGTTCGCGCGGCGCTGCGCCCTGACGACGTGGTGCTCATCAAGGGCTCCCGCGGCTCGAAGATGGAGCGTTCTCTTCTGTGGCTCCCCTTGGAGGCTCCGCCGGAGCCGGAGGGCTGATGTTTTACCACCTCTTCGTCCCGTTGGCGGACGACCACATCTTCTTCAACGTCTTCCGGTACACCACGTTCCGGACGGCGTGGGCGCTCATGACCGCGCTCGGCTTCTGCTACCTGGTCTTCCCGAGCTTCATCAACTGGATGAACAACCGGAAGATGGAGCAGATCATCCGCCGGGACGGGCCCCAGGAGCACCTGGAGAACAAGCTCGGCACGCCGACGATGGGCGGGGTGCCGATGCTCGCGGGCATCACGCTCTCGGCGCTCTTGTGGTGTCGCCTCGACCAGTGGTCGGTGTGGGTCTGCCTCATCGTGCTGCTCGGCTATGGGCTCATCGGCTTCATCGACGACTGGAAGAAGGTCATGGAGAAGTCGGCGGACGGCCTCGCCGGTCGCTGGAAGATCGTGGGGCAGCTCGTCTTCGGGGTGTTGCCCTTCGCCTGGGCCTACGGCACCGGGCGCATGAACGCCGTGTTCCAGCTCCCCTTCTTTAAGGCGGGCGTGGACTTCGGGAACCTCTGGGAGGGCGCCCCGCCGAGCCTCGGCTGGATCTACCTCGCCTTGGTGCTGTTCATCCTCGTCGGCGCGTCGAACGCCGTGAACCTCACCGACGGCCTCGACGGCCTCGCCATCGGGCCGGTGATGACCTCGGCGGGCACCTACGGCATCCTGGCCTATGTGGCCGGGAACACGAACTTCTCGGCGTACCTGGCCGTGGAGTACGTCGCCGGGGCCTCGGAGCTCACGGTCTTGTGTATGGCCGTCGTCGGCGCGGGCCTGGGCTTCCTCTGGTACAACGCCTACCCCGCGCAGATCTTTATGGGCGACGTGGGCTCCTTGGCCTTGGGCGGGCTGCTCGCGGCCTTGGCCATCGTCACCAAACATGAGGTGCTGTTGGCCTTGGTGGGCGGCATCTTTGTGTTGGAGACCGTCTCGGTCATCGTGCAGGTCGTGAGCTTCAAGACCACGGGCAAACGTGTGTTCGCGATGGCGCCGATTCACCACCACTACGAGAAGCGGGGCTGGTCGGAGCCGAAGATCATCGTGCGGTTCTGGATCATCTCGATCTTGCTCGCGCTCGTGGCCCTCACCACGCTGAAGCTGAGGTGAGCATGGCCGCCGCCAACGCCGTGATGCCACGACGGGTCACCGTGCTCGGGGCTGGGCTCTCGGGCCGGGCCGCGGCGAGACTCGCGCTGCGCCTGGGCGCCGAGCGCGTGACGCTCACCGACCTCAAGGCGGACTCCGAGGGCGTCGAGGGCGCCCGGGCGGTCTTCGGCCGCCACGACGACGCCGACCTCACCGAGGTGGACCTCCTCGTCGTGTCGCCGGGGGTTCCCGCCGCCGCGCCGCCGGTTCGCCGGGCCCAGGCCGCGGGGGTGGACGTCATCGGGGAGCTGGGCTTCGCCTGGCGCTTCTTGCCGCGCCTGCCGACGGCGGCCATCACCGGCACGAACGGCAAATCGACGGTGACCCACTTCACGGGGCAGCTCCTGCGCGGCGCCGGGCGGCGGCCCTTCGTCGGCGGCAACCTCGGCACGCCCCTCTGTGAGGCCGTCGGCGGTGACTTCGACAGCCTCGTCGTCGAGGTCTCCTCCTACCAGCTTGAGCTGGCTGGAGACTTCGCGCCGGACGTCGGGGTCATCCTCAACCTCACCCCCGACCACCTCGCCCGGCACGGCACCATGGAGGGCTACGCCGCGGCGAAGGCGAAGCTCTTTGACCACATGACCCCGGACGGGCTCGCCTATGTCCCCAATGGAGACATTCTCCTGCGCGCGGCCTGTGAGGGCAAGGCGGGCCAGCGGCGCTGGCTCGACGGGGAGCCTGGGGTGAACCTCAGCGACGATGGCGCCTTCGCCCTCATCGAGGGGGAGCGCCTGGATCTCTCCGACCTGCGCGTGATGGGGCGCATCAACCGCTGGAACGCCGCTGTCGCCGCCGCCTTGGCCCGGGGCCTGGGCGCGCCCCTCGGCGCCCTCGACCTCTCGGCGCTCACGGCCCTGCCGCACCGGATGCAGCCCGTCGCCGAGCGGGACGGCGTGCTCTGGATCAACGACTCCAAGGCCACGAACGTCGACGCCGCCCTGGTGGGCTTGGCGAGCGTCGATCGCCCGGCGGTGGTCATCCTCGGCGGCCAAGGCAAAGAGGGCGCGGACTACGGCCTGCTCGTCCCGGCGCTCCAGCGCGCGGCGGCGGAGGTCATCGTCTGCGGCGGCAGCGCCCCGGAGATCTCTCGGGGCCTCGGGGCTCAGCCGCACCACGTCGTCCCCGGCCTCGCCGACGCCGTGGTCTTGGCCCGTCGCCTCGCCCGGCCCGGCCAGGCCGTGCTGCTCACCCCGGCCTGCGCCTCGTTTGATGAGTTCAACAACTTCGAGCACCGCGGGGCCGTCTTCGCGCGGCTCGCCCAGGAGGCCACGACATGAAGGCCCGCCGTTTTGACCTGCCCCTCTTGGGGCTCGTGGTCGTGCTGCTCATCCTCGGCCTCGTCATGGTGCAGTCCGCGTCGGGGCCCGTGGCCGCGGACCGCCTGGACGACCCCTGGTACTACGTCAAGCGCCAGCTCGCGGCCATCATCGTGGGCATCGGCGGGGGCGTGACCATCGCGTTCACGCCGTATGAGTGGCTGCGGCGTTACGCCTGGGCCGCCTACGCCGCGGTCATCGTCGGGCTCATCTTGGTGTTTGTGCCGGGGCTCGGCCACCGGGTCAACGGCGCGTCACGCTGGATCGGCATGGGCAGCGTGAACCTCCAGCCCTCTGAGCTCGCGAAGCTCGTCTGCGTCTTGTGTATGGCGCACTTCATCGACGAGAAGGGCGGGCGCCTGGACGACGTGAAGAAGGTGCTGCTCCCGGCCTTGGCCATCCCTGCGCCCCTCATGCTGCTCATCGTGATGGAGCCGGACTTCGGCACGACGGTCATCGTCGGCGGCATGGCGTTCATCACCTTGGTCGTCGCCGGGCTGCGCACACGCTTCATCTACGCCCTGTTCGGCGCTGGCGTCACCTTAGGCGCCTTGGTGATGGTCGCCGAGCCCTACCGCCTCAAGCGCCTACGATCCTTTATGGATCCTTGGGCCGACGCCGCGGGGGCTGGCTACCAGGTCATCCAGTCGATGATCGCCTTCCACTCCGGCGGGCTCAGCGGGCGCGGCCTCGGCGAGAGCCAGGCGAAGCACCTCTTCTTGCCGGAGCCCTGGACGGACTTCATCGCCGCCGTGCTCGGTGAGGAGCTCGGCCTCGTCGGTGTGCTCGCGCTGCTCGTGCTCTACAGCCTGCTCATCTGGCGCGGGATGCACATCGCGCGGCAGGCCGATGACCTCTTCGGCGCCTTGTTGGCGACCTCCTTGACCGCCGCAATCGGGCTGCAGGCCTTCTTCAACCTCGGCGTCGTCATGGGCGTCGTGCCGCCGAAGGGCCTCGTGCTGCCCTTCATGTCCTATGGCGCCTCGGCCATCGTCGCCCAGCTCTTCGCCGTCGGCCTGCTCCTGAACGTCTCGGCGAACAGCGCCGCCGGGGCGCGCGCGCCCACCATCTACCGCCCGAGCGCGACGGCGGAGGGGGTCCTGGCCCGATGATGTTCCGTGGAAAGGTGCGCCAGGTTCATTTTGTCGGCATCGGCGGCTCGGGCATGAACGGGCTCGCCGAGGTGCTGCTCACCTTGGGCTTCGTCGTGTCCGGCTCGGACATGAAAGAGAGCGCCACCGTCGCCCGGCTGCGCAGCCTCGGCGCCCAGGTGTTCATCGGGCATCGGGCGGAGAACATCGTCGGCGCCGACGTCATCGTGCGCTCGACGGCGGTGCCCGACCACAACCCCGAGCTGAGCGCGGGCCGCGCCCAGGCCGTGCCCGTCATCCCCCGGGCGGAGCTCCTCGCCGAGCTCATGCGCATGAAGTACGGCGTCGCCGTCGCGGGCACCCACGGCAAGACGACGACGACCTCAATGGTCGCCCAGATCCTCGGCGCGGCGGGCCTCGACCCCACCGTGGTCATCGGCGGCAAGCTCGACGCCTTGGGCTCCAACGCCCGGCTCGGCCAGGGGGAGCTCCTCGTCGCTGAGGCCGATGAGTCCGACGGCAGCTTCTTGTTGTTGGCGCCGACGGTGGCGATCATCACGAACATCGACCCCGAGCACCTCGACCACTACGGGGACTTCGCCAGCTTACGGCAGGCCTTCATCCAGTTCGCCAACAAGGTGCCCTTCTTCGGGTTCACCGTGGCCTGCCTCGACCACCCCGTCGTCCAGGAGAGCCTCCCCGAGCTGCGCCGCCGCGTCGTGACCTACGGCCTCACCCGCCAGGCCGACCTGCGCGGCGACGACATCCGCTGCGAGGGCCTCGAGACGAGCTTCGCCGTGCACCGCGGCGGGGAGACCCTGGGCCGCCTGCGCCTGATGATGCCTGGGCGGCACAACGTGCAGAACGCCTTGGCGGCGACGGCGACGGCTCTGGGCCTCGACATCCCCTTTGAGCAGATCGCCGCGGGGCTGGACGGCTTCACCGGGGTGCAGCGCCGCTTCACCGTCGTCGGCGACGCCGGCGGCGTCATGGTCGTGGACGACTACGGCCACCACCCTGAAGAGATCCGCGCCACGCTCGCAGCCGCCCGGGCGGGCTTCGCCCAGCGCCGCATCATCGCGGTCTTCCAGCCCCACCGCTACACCCGGGTGCGCGACCTGCACGCCGACTTCTGCCGGGCGTTCAACCGCGCGGACCTCGTGCTCGTCTGCCCCATCGCCGCGGCGGGGGAGGCGCCGATCGAGGGCATCGACCACCAGAGCCTCGCCGAGGGCCTGCGCCGCTACGGGCACCGCGGCGTCGAGCGTGTGGATGACCTCGACGAGGCCTTGGCCCGGCTCTCAGACATCGTTCAGCCCAACGACCTCGTGATCACCCTCGGCGCGGGCAACGTGAACTCCCTCTGCGCGCCGCTGGTTCGGCGCCTCGGCGGGGAGCCTCGTTGAGCGCACCCAGCCTCCCCATCGCCGCCGTGGCCGAGCGCCTGCGCAGCGTGCCTGGCCTCATGGCGCGTGAGGACGAGCCCATGAGCCGCCACACCGCCTGGCGCGTGGGTGGGCCCGCGGCCCTGTGGGTGGTGGTCGAGACGGAGGAGGCGCTCCTGGAGGCCGTCGGGATCATCCGTGAGGCCAACGAGCGGGTCGTGCCCGTCGATGGCCAGCACCTCTGGGTGGGCGACGGCGGCGTCGATGGGGTGTGGCTGCGGCTCGGCGCCTGCGCGGAGGGGGTGCAGCGCGACGGCCTTCGCCTCGACGTGGGCGCCCAGACCCCCGTGGCGGCTCTGGCCAGCTACGCCCGCCGAGAGGGCCTCATCGGCCTGGAGGGCACCATCAACACCTCGGGCACCGTGGCGGAGCTGCTCCGCCGGGAGGAGCCCCCGCCGACCTTGGTGGGCGTGCGGGTGCTGCGCGGCGGGCGCCTCGCAGAGGTCACCCCCGACAAGCTCAAGGAGGACCACGTCATCGTGCGGGCCCGTTTCGTGCTTGACCCCGCCCAGGCCCTCAAGGGCGGTCGGAACCCCAAGCGTGGGCCGGGCCTCCCGGGCCGCCTGTTCTTGGACCCCAAGAAGAACCACAGCGCCGCGGAGATGATGAGTGAGCTTGGCCTGCGGGGCGTGCGCCTGCGCGGGGCGCGGCTCGGCGGCTTCGAGCCGAACACCCTCATCAACCTCGGCGGCGCCAAAGAGAACGACCTCAAGGTGCTCATCGGCATGGTCAAGGACCGCGCCAAGAGCCACCTCGGCGTAGACCTGAACCCTGAGCTCAAGCCCCTGGGGCGTAGCCGGAGGAGTGATGGCTGAGACAGCGATGGCTGAGACGGTGATTGCCCGCGGCGCGCGGGTGGCGGTGCTCATGGGCGGCATGTCCAGCGAGCGTGAGATCTCCCTCAAGTCGGGCAAGGCCGTGCTGGGCGCGCTCCAGAGCCGCGGCTGGGACGCCCACGCCGTAGACGTCGGCCCGGACCTCCCCGAGCGCCTGCGCGAGCTCGGCGCCCAGGTGGCCTGGATCGCGCTTCACGGCCAGTTCGGCGAGGACGGCTGCGTGCAGGGCCTCCTGGAGATCATGCGGATCCCCTACACCGGCTCCGGGGTGCGCGGCTCGGCGGTGGCGATGGACAAGATCGCCACCAAACGTGCCTTGGTCGGCTCCGGCGTCGTCATGCCGGCCGACACCGTCTGGCGCCGCGGCGAGGCGATGCCCGAGGACCTGCCCCTGCCGCTCGTGGCCAAGTTCCCCGAGGGCGGCTCGACCTTAGGCGTCGTGATGGTCCATGAGGAGCATGAGCTTGAGAAGGCGCTCCTCGACCTCGCCCAGCTCGGCGAAGAGGTGCTCCTGGAGCAGTTTGTCCGGGGCGACGAGATCACCGTCGCGGTGCTCAACGGCCGGGCCCTGCCCGTGGTCGCCATCGTGCCCGAGTCCGGCTTCTTCGACTTCGCCGCCAAGTACACCAAGGGCCTCACCCGCTACATCGTGCCCGCGCCCATCGACCCCACCATCGCCGAGCGCGCCCAGCGCGCCGCTGAAGAGGCCTACACCCGCCTCGGCCTCGGCGGCGTCGCCCGCGCCGACTTCATCGTCGACGCCTCGGGCCAGCCCTACTTCTTGGAGATCAACACCATCCCCGGCATGACCGCGACCAGCCTGAGCCCAATGGCGGCCGGGGCCATCGGGATGTCCTTTGAGGAGCTCGTCGAGAAGATCCTCCTCGGCGCGCGCCTCCACCTGGAGCGCCGCGACGGGCGCGCCTGAGCCCCAAGGATCCTTGTGTGGGGGTCGAATCGGCCCAACACAGGAAAAATCAAACTATTTACTTGTCAAGACTTCTAAGCCTCTGGTAAAAGAAGCTCAGTCCCCGTAGAAGCCGCCGCTGCACCGCGAACGCTGACCTCCCCCGCTGCCCCTGCCTGTTGAGAGCCATGCTGACCCGTCTCCGTGACCGCCTCGCCGACCTGCTGGAGCGCCCCATCGTGGGCCGCGTCCTGCGGCTGCTCGGCGTGGCCGTGGTGACGGCCGGCGTGAGCGGCCTCGGCGTCTACGGCGTCTGCAACTACCACCGCTTCGCCCGAGTCGCGACGGTTGAGGTCGTGGGCAACCACCACGCCAGCGTCGTCGCCGTGCGCCACCTCGCGGACGTGCACGAAGGCGACGCGCTCCTGCTCATTGACCTCGACGCCGTCATCCGCCAGGTGATGCGCCATCCTTGGGTGGCCGAGGTGGACGTCGAGCGGGTGTACCCCGGCGGCCTGCGCGTGCATGTGCGTGAGCACGAGGACGTGCTGCTGCTCTCCCACGGGGGCGCGCTTTACCGCGTCAACCCCTCGGGAGAGGTGTTCTTGCGCGCTCGGGGCGACGGCCTCGACCGCCCGGTGCTCACCGGGCTGGACGATCGCCTCGTAGAGCAATATGGGCCGGTGGCTCGGCGCATCGTGCTCGACGCGCTGCACATCCTCGACCTCGTCGGGGAGAGCGGCGTGATTCAACCCGACGAGATCTCTGAGCTTCACTTTGACGAGGCCCTCGGCTTCACCCTGCTCCTCCGCAACGGCGGCTTGCTCCGGTTCGGTTTCCGCGACCCGGCGCAGCAGCTCAAGCGGCTCGGGGTCATGGCTCGCAACGGGCTTGACCTCTCCGTTCCTCACCACATCGACCTCGACCTCGACGGCCTCGCTGTGGCGACCCCGCTCTCGTCCTGAGCCAACCCCGGCTCATCCTCGGACGAGACGACCTCTGCAAGCACCTCGCTCCTCCTCCTGCTGCTCTCCTCCTCGTCTCCTTCGTCCCCCGCGAACGACAACACCCTCCAAGCCTCGCCTGTCCTCCTGCCGCGCCTATGCGCAGGGGCACTCCGGGAGAACTCCATGCCCATCGAAATCATTGAGAACGAACTGGTCGGCGCCAAGATCAAGGTGATCGGCGTCGGCGGCGGCGGCAACAACGCCGTCAACACCATGATCGCGGGTGGTCTCACCGGGGTCGAGTTCATCGCGGTGAACACCGACGCCCAGGATCTGCGTCGCTCCCTCGCGCCGCGCCGCTTCCAGCTCGGCGGGCAGCTCACCAAGGGCCTCGGCGCGGGCGCCAACCCCGAGGTCGGCCGTGAGGCGGCCCTTGAGGACAAGGAGCGCCTCGCGGAGCTCGTCGTCGGCGCCGACATGGTCTTCGTGACCGCCGGCATGGGCGGCGGCACCGGCACGGGCGCGGCCCCGGTCTTGGCCCAGCTCGCTCGTGAGCACGGCGCCCTCACCGTCGGCGTCGTCACCCGCCCCTTCTGGTTCGAGGGCAAGAAGCGCCGCCGTCAGGCCGAGGAGGGCATCGAGGCCCTCAAGGGCGTCGTGGACACCCTCATCACCATCCCCAACCAGCGCCTCATCGCGATGGCCAGCGACCGCACCACCATGAAGGAGGCGTTCAACCTCGCCGACCAGGTGCTGCTCCAGGCCATCAAGGGCGTGTCCGACCTCATCAACTTCGAGGGCATCGTCAACGTCGACTTCGCCGACGTGCGCACGACGATGGCCAACAAGGGCGTGGCGCTCATGGGCGTCGGCACCGCCACCGGCGACCACAAGACGGTCGACGCCGCCCAGCGCGCGATCTCGTCCCCGCTGCTCGACGACGTGTCCATCTCCGGCGCCACCAGCGTCCTGATGAACATCACCGGCAACTCGAACCTCACGATGTACGAGATCAACGAGGCCTCCTCGCTCATCCAGGAAGAGGCCCACGAGGACGTCAACCTCATCTGGGGTTGGGTCATCGACGACACCATGGGCGACGAGGCCCGCGTCACCGTCATCGCCACGGGCTTCGAGGAGGCCCGCCAGCAGGTGGTGCCCTCCGCCGAGCGCCGCGTCGCCGTGCAGGTGGCCGGTCGCCGCGGGATGCACGGTGGCCACGGCCGCGAGATGGCCAGCGGCTTCGACATCGCGCACGACGACTACGACATCCCGACGTTCTACAAGAACGCCGACTGAACGACTCTGGCTGGTGCTCTCAGCCTGCGGCCCGGTCCCTCTGAGGCAGAGGAGGCCGGGCCGCCTCGTTTTTTGGGCCCCATCAGCTCGCGGGCAAGCCGTCGCGGCGGGCGCGGGCGGTGTTGGTGAGCTCCCCCTCAAAGCCGAAGGTCCCGGCGACGATGATGGCTTGGTCGTAGGCGTTGAAGGCCTTGGCCACGAGCACCTTTGTCGACTTGTCGACGCCCTCGCGGTAGAGCGACGCCTGCTCCTCGGTGAGCCGGCCGGGGGGCGGCGCGCGCAGCATGTCCTCGCGGAAGCTGATGTAGGCGTCGCCGAGGTCGAGGAGGCCCCGGAGGATCCACTCCGGCTCCCGCTGCTCGACGACGTGCACGAGCATGGCCTCGGCGTCTAAGATGTGCCCGGCGCGGGCCTGCATGTCGCGCTTCTGCTTCCGCTCAGGCCCGTCGAAGGTGAGCGCCGCGGCCTGGTCGAGCTCGTAGCGGGCGAGGTGGTACCAGCCTTTGCCGAGGATCCAGCCCAGCTCCTCGTCGGTGCGGGTGGCGGAGAGCGCGGCGTTGAGCAGCTCGCGCCCCTTCGCCGCTCGGCCCGAGCGCAGCATCGCGACGCCCCGGGCCACGTCGTAGGTCACCCGGTCGTTGAGGCTCAGGCCGCCGGTCGTCGGCACCCGGGAGAAGGCCTTGAGGGCCTCCTCAAAGCGGCCGAGCTCCTCCAGGCAGAGGCCCCGGCGGAAGTGTACGCTCGGGGCCAAGGACTCCGGCGGCGATTGGGTGAGGAGCAGATCATACGCCGAGATGGCGGTCCCAAGCTCGCCGCGCAGCTCATAGACGACGCCGAGGTGGTAGAGCGCCTCGGGCGGGCCGTCGGGGAGGCTCGCGAGGTAGACGAGGCGCTGCTCGGCGCCCTCGAGGTCGTCGTTGATGAGGCGGGTGTAGGCGTCCTCAAACAGGGCTTCGGGGCTCTGGGTGGCGAAGACCCCGACCAAGGCCGCCGGGGGCTGGTGCTGGTCCAAGGGATAGAGCACGACCGGCGCGCGAGCGGCGCAGGCGAGGAGCGTGAGTAGGCTGAGCGTCATCATGGGACAGGAGACCCTGGCGGTGGCGCGGAGGTTCCCACCTCGGCGCCTGAGCAAAAAAGTGGCCTCCACCCTGGCCGTGTGAGCGTTGGGGTCCTCCTCCACTCAGGAGGGGGGAGCCGCGTGTCCGCTTCAGGCTTCCTCGCGAGGAGGCGTGCACACCACGGAGAGGGGCGGGTCCCAGGACATACTTGTGGAGGAACCACGGTCGCTCTGTACTCGAACCGGGCAGAGGCCGATCTCACTATACCTGAGCGGGGCGAGGCTTGCGCGGAGGGTGGCGCGAAGGCTAAAGCGTCACGCGGCTCATCGACGCGGCTGGCGTCAGGCGGAGCCCGGAGACGGTGTCCTGGTGACTGAACTCCTGCTCCTGGGCGGCCACGCGCTGCTGGTGGCGACGCTCTCGCTCACCGGGCTGCATCGGCTGTGGCTCACGGCGGCGTACTGGCGCACCCGACACCAGGTCACGGCGCGTGTGGCCCTCGACGAGGCCGCGCTGCCCGTCGTCACCGTGCAGCTCCCGGTCTACAACGAACGGTACGTCGTCACCCGGCTCATCGACGCCGCCGCGGCGCTGGACTGGCCCCGGGACCGCCTGGAGCTGCAGATCCTCGACGACAGCGACGATGACACGACGGCCCTCGCTGAAGCCGCCGCGGCGCGGCACCGCGCCCGAGGCCTCAACGTCGCGGTGCTGCGGCGCCCCGACCGCCAGGGGTTCAAGGCCGGGGCCTTGGCCTGGGGGTTGGAGCGCGCCCGGGGCTCGATCATCGCCATCTTTGACGCGGACTTTGTGCCGCCTGCGGACTTCTTACGCCGCGCCGTGCCCGCCCTCGGGCCCGAGGTCGGCATGGTCCAGGCGCGCTGGACCCACCTCAACGAGGGCGAGTCGTGGCTCACCCGGGTCGAGGCCATGCTCTTAGACGGCCACTTCGTCATCGAGCACGCGGCGCGGGCGCGCTCGGGGCGCTGGTTCAACTTCAACGGCACGGCGGGGCTCTGGCGCCGCGAGGCCATCGTCGCCGCGGGCGGCTGGCAAGGCGACACGCTCACCGAGGACCTCGACCTCTCGTACCGCGCCCAGCTCGTGGGCTGGCGCTTCGTCTACCTCCCCGAGCTCGCCGTGCCCGCGGAGCTCCCCGGGGACATCCTCGCGTTTAAGGGCCAGCAGCGGCGCTGGGCGAAGGGCTCGATCCAGACGGCGAAGAAGCTCCTGCCGAGGCTCTGGGGCTCCGCCGCGCCTTGGTCGGTGAAGCTTGAGGCCACGGCGCACCTCTGCGCGAACCTCGCTTACCCCGGGGTGCTCCTGCTCTCGGTGATCACGCCCGTCGCCGCGCTCCAGCGGGTCGGGCACCCCCTCGTCGAGCCGCTCCACGCCTTGTTCTTCACCATCGCCGCGCTGTCCTTGGGCCTGTTTTATGGGGTGAGCGCCGGGGCGCACCACACCGACTGGCCTCGTCGCCTCGGGCGGGTGCCCTGGGCGATGGCGCTCGGCGCGGGCATGGCGGTGAACCAGTCCCGGGCGGTGTTTGAGGCGCTGTTCGGCGAGGTCGGGGCCTTCGTGCGCACCCCCAAACGTGGAGGCCCGGGCGGGGCCGGGCGCTACACATTGGCCGGGGACGGCAACGCGGCCTGGGAGATCACCCTCGGCCTCGCGCAGCTCGTCGGCGCCGTGGCCTGCCTGCGCGCCGGGTCCTGGGGCTCGGCGCCGCTCCTGGCCCTCTTCGGCCTCGGTTACCTCTGGGTGGGCCTCGGGAGCCTCAGCCCGCCTAGCCCGGCGCCCCTGGAGGCCGCTGAAGCTGAGGCAGCCGGGTGAACGGCGTCGGCACGGTGAGGGCGCCCGGCGCGACGGCCTCGGCTGGGGCGGCGGTGGCCTCAACACCGATGGCGCGCAGAGCCTCGGGGCGCTCACACCCGGCGACGATGAGCTCGTAACGTTGGGCGAGGCGCGCGAGCATGTAGGCCCGCTGAAGCCCCGCGCCAGACGGTACCGGCCCGGTGAGTAGGCTCTGCCAAGGCGGGGCGACGCTCGCCATGAGGGCGGCGAAGGCGCGCTCGCCGGAGCCCTCCCCAGCGCCGTCGGGGCAGGCCGCGTCGAGGACGAGGCGGGCGCCGTCGAGGAGGGGAGGGGAGGGCGAGAGCGCGAGGTAGGTCGCCGCCCGGCTCGCCTGGTAAAAGTTCGCCGCCTTGGCGCGGGGCACGCGGAGCACGCAGGCGGAGACGGGCTCCGGCACGGTCCACCAGGGGTCTTGGGCGGCGGCGGCGGCGCGTAGAGCGGCCCGGGGCTCCCCGAAGGTCCAGCGGCCGTCGCCCAACGAGAGCAAAGCGAGGCGGGTGCCGTTGCGCTCGCCGAGGGCGTCCACGGCGTCGCGGAAGGGGTTGCCCTCGACGCGGCCCACCTGCACCGCCGGGTCGCAGACCATGGCCCGGGCGTGTAGCGCGGCGAGGGTGTCCCGGCCGCCGCAGCCGACGGCGCTGGCCTTGTGCCCGCCGGAGAAGCCCGCGTACTGGTGCAGCTCGACGACGCCGACGGCGAGGGTCAGCTCGGCCTCGGCGATGGCGTGGGCGACCTGGCAAGGAACGCCGCCGACGAGGCCAAGGTCGGCGGTGTCGTCGGGGTCGGAGTTCAGGACCGGCCAGCCGCAGGCGGCGCGCAGGGGCGCGAGCTCGGCCTCGGTGAGCGGCCGGTGCAGGCCGAGGCCGACGACGACGGTGACCTCGGCGGGGGCGCACTCCCCGAGGGCCCGGCCTAGGGCGGCCAAGACCGTAGGGGTGTGCAGCGGGCGGGTGAGGTCGGGGACGGCGATGGCGAGGCGACGGAGCCCCGGGGGCAGGCTCAGCCCGGCGAGGGCGTCCTCGAGCGCGCCCACCACAGAAGGAGGCTCAGCCACAGCGCCGGATGCTCGATCCACGGGACCCACCACACCTCCTGCCAACCTCGGGCATCGTAGTCGGCGAGCGCCAGGTAGGACAAGGGGCACAAGGACACGAACACGAGCCAGGGCCACACCCCGCGGAGCATGGCCGGGGCCAAGGCCCACAAGGCGTACCAGGGGTGCACGACCGGGGAGAGCACGAGGAGCGCCCCAGAGACGTGCAACATCAGGCGATCCGGGCTCGGCCGCTGGCGCAAGATCGCCGCGCAGTAGAGCCCGCCCAAGGCCACGCCCAGCCAGCGCGCGCGCCGCCCGTCGCCGACGGCGGCCTCCAAGAACGAGAAGGCGAGGCCATTAAAGGCCCAGGCCTCGTAATACCGCCCGAAACCCCGGCCCAAGGTGGCCCCGGCGTCGAGGAAGGGCAGGCCCAAGGCCAAGAAGCTGAGCCCACCCAACACCGCGCCCCAGGCGAGGCCCCGGCTCGGCGCCCGGGCGAGTCCGAGCAAGGCGAGGCCCGGCAAGAGCTTCACCGAGGCCCCCGCCCAGGCCCAGAGCGCGGAGAGCCCCGGCCGCTGGGCCGTCATGAAGCTCAAGGTCATCGCCAAGGCGGCGGGCCCCTCCAGGTGGCCGCTCCCGGCGGTCTCCAGGATCGGCAGGGGGTGCAGCGCGTAGGCCACTGGGGCCCAGGCGCCGACCCCCCGCGCCGGGCACATCCGCCAGAGCGCCGCCGCGACCCCAAGATCACAGGCGCCGGACAGCACCTTCCAGCCCAAGGGCGACGTGGTGACCGCGACCATGGCCCGAAACAGCCACAAAGCCCCCGGCGGGTAGATCGTCGAGACGTCCTTGTGGTTGACCTGGGCCCAGACCTCGTCCCGCAGGTGCGCGAGGGCGGGGTCGTTCGGCGCGTAGAGGAAGGGATTGAGCCCGGCGGCGATCACCTCGCCCTCCCAGAGGTAGCGGTACACGTCGTCGGAGAGGCTCGCCGGGGAGAGCAGGGTGAGGAGCCGCAGCCCCGCGCCCAAGGCGAGCCACCCCCACGCCGCCTCAGGGCGCGCACGCACCGCCCAGGCCGCGCCGAGCGCCCCGAGGGACCACAAGCTCGCGAGTCCGACGAAGGCCGTCGCGGCGCCGCGCAGATCGCCCAGAGCGACGACCCCCGCCGCGCAGAGCGCGCAGAGGACGCCGCCGATCAGCGCGAGGGGCGCAGCGCCGGGTCGCTGAGAGGGGTTCAGGTGAAGCCTCGGGACAGACTTGACATGACAAGAGAGACCGCGTACCCATTATCGGGTTAAAAGTGTGTGTGTGCCTCGCAGCGATGACGCTGCACTCGGAGTCGTCATGTCCCGCGCGCGCCTCGTGCTCCTCCTGATGCTGGCCCCGACGCTGCTCGCGGCCAAGTGCCGCGACAAGAAGATCGAGGAGGTGCCTGATGACATCGTCACCGTAGACCCAGCGCCGGTGGATGTCGCGCTCCAGATCATCTCCATCGACCCGGCGCTCGGTGAGGCCAACAAGCCCTTCGCCGCGCGTATTTACGGCTCAGAGTTCGCCCAGGGCTCCACGGTGAGCTTCAGCGGCACCCCGGCCTCGTCGGTCACCTTCGTCGATGAGAACACGCTCGATGTCATGGTCCCGGCCTTGCCCGAGGGCCCCGTGGACATCACGGTCAAGATCCCCAGCGGCCAGCAGTCCACCCTGCGCCGCGGCCTCTCGCTCATGGCCGCCAACGCCAACGCCGTCTGCGACAAGGCCACCATCTACTTCGACCTCGACAGCAACACGCTCCGCCCCGACCAGCGCGCCGCGCTGAACGCCCTGGTGCCTTGCCTCTCGCGCCGCACCGAGCGTATCCGCCTGGAGGGCCACACCGACGAGCGCGGCACCACCGACTACAACCTCGCCTTGGGCCAGCGCCGGGCGAACGCCGTCCGGGAGTACCTCGTGAGCCAAGGAGTGCCCCCCTCTCGCATCGACTCCGTCACCTACGGCGAGGAGCGCCCCACCCGCGCCGGCAGCGGCGAGGACACCTGGGCCGCCAACCGCCGCGTCGAGCTCCGGGTGACCCGGTGAGCCCCCGCGCCTTGTCCGCCCTCGTCTTGGCCCTCGGCCTGCTCCAGGGCTGCGTGCTCGACCGCACCGGCCAGTCCGCCACGGCGGCGTATGAGCGAGAGCTCGCCGCCCAGAAGGCCCGGGCCGACGAGCTGGAGCGCCTCAACGCCGACCTTGAGCGCCGCCTCGTGCAGCTCGACGAGGTGGTGCGTTACCGCGGCCAACAAGAGGCCGAGAAGATGGAGAACCTCGACCAGGTGCGCGACGAGGTGCGCCGCCTCCGGGGTGAGCTGGAGACGGGCCAGCACCAGGCCGACGCCAGCGAGCTCGCCACGAAGGCCTTCCGCGAGGACGCCCAGTTCCGCCTGGAGTACATGGAGCTGCGGGTGGCCACCTTAGAGAAGGCCCTCGGCGTCAAGCCCCCGGCGGCGCCCGTCCCCGGCGGCCAGGTCGCCGTCGCCCCGCCCGCGGGCGGCGGTGAGGTCACCTCGCCGGTCAGCCCTCCCAAA
>JAKLKD010000023.1 GCA_023150845.1 Myxococcota bacterium
CCGCCGGGGGCCGCAGCGGCGGGCCGAGGTTGGTCCGGGTGACGGTGTCGTCGCGGCTGGCGCCGAGGCCGGGGTGGTCCGTGGCCCGATCCTCGTCGTCCTCCACCAAGGGGCCGCCGCCGACAGGCAAGGGGCGGGTCTCTTGGTCCCGGAGGTTCGTCACCGTCGGGGTGCGCTTGAGCTTCGCCGACTCAGGGAACAGGCCCTTCAAGAACCCGGCGAGGGTCGCGGGGGTGAAGATGAACCCGGCGTCGTGGGCGTAGCGGTTGAGCGCGTCCTTAAACTCCGTCGCCGTGGCGTAGCGGGCCTCGCGGTCCCGGGCCAAGGCGCGGTCGATGATCACCTCAAGGGGGTAATCCACGACGGAGTTCACCGCGCTCGGCGGGGTGTACTCGCCGCGGCGGATGGCCTCGATCGTCTTGATCTCGCTCTTCTGGTGGAAGGGGTGCGTCCCGCAGAGCAGCTCGTAGAGCAGCACCCCCGCGGCGAAGAGGTCCGTGCGGGGGTCGACGTCCTCGCCGCTGGCCTGCTCCGGGCTCATGTAGTCAAACTTGCCCTTGATGACGCCGGAGAGCGTCTCCAGGGCCTTCACGTTGGCCTTGGCGATGCCAAAGTCGGTGAGCTTGACCTCGCCCTGCAGGCTCACGAGCACGTTCGACGGCGAGACGTCCCGGTGCACGATGTTGAGCGGCACGGGCTTGTTGCCCCGGAGGATCTGGCGCTTGTGGGCGTACTCCAGGCCCTTGAGCACCTCGATGAGCACAAACACGGCCTGGGGCACGGGCAGGGTGATGCCCCGCTGGCGGCAGCGCTCAAGGATCTGGCCGAGGTCCGGGCCGTCCACGAGCTCCATGGCGACGTAGTACTGCCCGTCCACCTGGCCCAGATCGAGGATCTGCACGATGTTCGCGTGGGAGAGCAGGCCCGCGATCTTGGCCTCATCGACGAGCATGTCGATGTACTCGCGGTTCGTGCTCAGGCTCGGCAAGATCCGCTTGATGGCGTAGAGCCGGTGGAACCCGCCGATGCCCTCCATGCGGGCCTTGAAGATCTCGGCCATCCCCCCGCGCGCGATGCGCTCAAGGATCTGGTACTTACCGAACTGCTCGATGGGGGCAGGCAGGGCCACGGGGGCGCTCCGAATGGGGCGGCGCTCAAGGATAGCCCAGGACAGGGCGATAGGTTGGGAGAACGCGCAAGCGGCTCAGAGAGATCAGCCCTCGGAGGCCTCGCTCGGCCCGCAGACCTGGGTGCAGGCCGCCGGGAAGCGGCCCTCGTCGTAGGACGGGCAGGCCAGCGTGGTGAGGTCCTCTACGCAGGCCTTGCCGACCCCAGCGTCAAAGTCGCAGGTCTCGTCGTCGGAGGTGCCGCCGCTCTCCGCCCGGGCCTCCTCACGGAAGAGCACACACTCCTCGACGGTGGCGTAGGGGAGGAAGGGGATGGCGTCCTCCTCCTCACACTCGAAGACCTTCTCGCAGAAGGCGAGGTCATACGCCGCGTCGTGGTCGTCGGGGGAGTAACAACCGACAGCGAAGACGAAGGTGAGCAGCGCGGCGCGTGACGACATGAGCATCTCCTGAGAGAGCGCGGTGGATCCCGGTATTCTCTGGCTCACGCGGAGGCAAGCGGCGCGCGCGCGGCGAAGACAACAGCATGACTGGCAGAGCGCGTGATTTTGCCGCTATACTCTGCGCGTCTCCCGAGCGAGCGCACATGGCCGCTGTCATCCCCGCCCGACCGATCCCCGCGTCCCCCGCCGATCCCCTCCGGGCGCAGGCCCTCGACGATCTCCGCTTCATGGACGACCCAAGCTGGGAGCCCCGCGTCGAAGAGCTGGGCCTGAGCGTCTCTGAGCGCTCGGTGCCCGACAGCCCCCTGCGCGCCCAGCTCGCCGTCATCGACGTGCAGGCGCCCTTCGCCTTGGGCCTGCGGGCCTTGACCGCCGACCTCCTGCCGATGTTGCGCCGCTGGAGCCCGCTCTTCTACAAAGGCCGGGTGCTCCGGGGCTCCGACGCCTTCAACGACACCCTGCACCTCGTCTTCCACTCCGCCGGGGCCGGGGTCCACCCACGAGACTTGGTGCTGCAACGCAGCATGACGCTGATGCCCGACGGCGCGGCCCTGTTCTCTTACCGCTCCGTCGAGTCGCCCCAGGCCCCGCCCCACCCGCGCATCGTGCGCGCCCGGGCGCTGCGGGCCGCCCACGAGCTGAGCCTCACGCCTTGGGGCTGCCGCCTGCGGGCGCTCTGGCACCTCGACCCGGCGGGGGCGCTGCCGAGCTTCGTCGTGAACCACGCCGCCATCCAGCTCAGCGAGCAGGTCCACCGCCGCCTCAAGAAGCTCCTCTTCACCCTCCAGAACGAGACGCGCCGCTTCGGGGAGAAGCGGCCGCGTCAGGTGGATTACCGGGGCTGAGGCTACGGCGCCGCGGGGGGCGTCGGGCGCGGTGCGGGCTCGTTGGAGCGGGCGAGGGCCTCGGTCCAGCGCACCCGGCCGGTGAGCTGCATGAGCAAGAACAAGGTCGCGATGGAGAGCACGGTCACGGTGAGCCCGGTGAAGCCGTCGAAGAAGTGCGCCAAGGAGAAGCCCACCAGGTAGATGAGCTGGGCGATGGCGGCCTCGATGAAGGCGAAGCGGGAGGAGACGACGAGGCGCAGGTAGCTGACGACCAGGGCGACGCTCACGACGCTGGAGAGCCCGAAGGCCTGCTCGACGGGGAGGTGGTCGGCGCTGTACGCGAAGAGCAGGTGGAAGGCGAAGAAGGCCCCGGCGATGAGCGCGTAGTTGATGGGGTGAATCTCGATGCCGCGCATCATCGAGAGCATAAAGATGACCAAGAAGAAGAAGAACAGGCTGATGGGCGCGGAGAAGCTCAGCTCCGTGGCGAGCTCGCCGGGCTGCACCCGCTGGGGCATCACCATGCCGACGCCGTAGCCGGTCACGACCTGGCTGAAGTCCCAGTCCAGGCGCCAGCCGTCGCCCTCTTGGGTCTTCGTGGAGGGGCTCATGGTCTGGGCGGGGAAGTCGATGTCGGCGAAGTCCGTCACCACGGAGACGTGGAAGCTCTCCAGGTTGGAGACGCTGCTCGTGGGGCTGTAGCGCCACTCGTCCAGGCCCCGGCTCTTGTACCCGGCGCCGACGCTCACCACGTCGCCGGCCTTCACGGGCACCCGGGCGGTGACGGCGCCGTTCTCAGGGACGAGCTCCCGGGCGCGGTCCACGCCGTTGATCACGAAGGTGAAGTCGTCGTAGATGCCCTGCTGGTCGGGGAAGGCGAAGCTCACGTCGAGCACGCCGCTCTCCGGGTGGTCGTGGCGGTAGGTCCAGGCGCCGCTCATCTCGACGTCGTAGAGCGCGTACCAGACGAGGCCCTTGCGGCGGGGGTCGAGGTTGAGCTTGGTGTTGATGTCCGTCGAGGCGGGCATCCGCAGGAGCTCGTGGTCGATGCGGTTCACGCCGCGCACCTCGACGGCTTTGCCGTCTTGGGTCTCGGTGCGGACGAAGGGCTCCTCCGTGGCCCAGCGGAAGATCATCGTCGGCGCCCGCTGCACCTGGGGGGTGCCCCAGAGCTCGGTGATCTGCCCCTCCATCTCGTAGGTCTGGGTGTTGGTGCGGCTCTTGGTGATGCCCGCGAGGGTGACCCACGCGATGGCGGACACGACAAAGACGACGATGATGCCGAAGATTCTGAGGACTGGGTGCATGTTGAGCGAGCCTCTGGTTGACCCGCTCTTTGTACCCCCCAGATCGCGCAGGCCCGGCGCCTTGACTGCGCCGGGCCTGAGGAGAGTTTGTGCAGAGCTTCAGCAGGGCGCTCAGCCCAGGCGGATCAGAGCGGGCCGCTCTCGTCCTGACGCACGATGACCACGTCGGGCACGAGGTTCGCCTTGATCTCTTCGCCGCGTAAGAACAGGCAGTAGGTCTCGCCGTCGGGGCAAGGCTCACACTGCGCGCCGACCCCGGCGACGAAGTTGCAGAGGTACTCCGGGTCGTCCTGGTCGAGCAGGGCGTCCATCTCCCGGGTGTCGGCCAGGCCCCAGAGCTTGCCGCCCGCGAAGGAGCTGCCGTCGGCGGCGAAGGTGCCCTCGAGGTGGAAGTCCCAGACCGGGATGCTCACGCCGCTGTAGGTGATGGTGATGCCCGAGTTGTCGGCGGAGAAGAAGGGCGGCTCGGCGAAGTTGACGCCGGTGAAGTCCCAGGTGGGGATGTACTCGCCGTCGAGCTTCTTGAGCTGGAAGTACTCGCCGTCCGAAGACACGCGGCCCTGGGCGCCGACGAGGCTCATGTCGACGCCGTCCAGGGCCGTCACGCCGACGAGGATCGGCACGTCGATGTACAGCGACAGCAGGCCGCCGATGCCCACGGGCTCGGTGAAGTTCACGTCGCCGAACTCGATGACGTAGGTGCGGGTGACCAGCTCCGCCGGGTCGATGGTGAGCGGGGCGCCGTACTCCGAGGTGGTGAAGAAGGTCTCGTAGCTCGCGCCGCAGACGTCGATGACGAGGCTGTGGCGGGTGCTCGCGGCGAGGCCGCCGGAGCGGGTCAGCGTGGCGATCTCCGCGCTGGCGTTCCACTCGGTCTCGAGGGTGTAGGCCTCGCCGGTGTCGGCGTTGGTGAGGCTGAACGTGGCGTCGTCGGCCTCGACGGGCACGGTGAACTGCACGGTGATGGGGTCGCGGTAGAAGACGTTCTCTTCGTCCTCCAGGGGGATGATCGCCTTGGGCTTGGCGTCGCAGGGGATCTCGGTCTCGGTGTCGTCGCCGCCGCCGCTGTCGTCGGTGGCGCTGTCGTCGCCGCCGCCGCTGTCGGTGGTGACGGTCGAGTCATCCGTCGTCGTCCCGTCGTCATCCCCCTTGCAGGCGATGAGCGCCAGCAAAGCCAGCATCGATGTGCGCATGGTCTCCTCCAGAGAGCGGCCGGGTCAGTTGACCTCGACCTCGATGATGTACCAGTACAGATCGCCGTAGGGGGTCTCGGGCCGGTACCTCACCTTGAGGTACCAGATCGAGCCGTCGCCCGCGGCGCGGGTGAAGTCGGGGTCTAAGCTCGCGCTCTCGCTGCTCTTGTCCCAGGTGTCTTGGAGCACATCCGACATCGTGCCGTCGCTCTCTTCTTTGGTGAAGTAGAGCTGCAGTCGGGCGGTGAGCGGCGAGCCGAAGGTCTGGGCCTGAATCTTCACGCTCACCGTGGACTTCTCCGTCGGCGTCGTGAAGGCGTACCAGTCGAACTCGGTGGCGCTGGTGACGGTGCCGAAGATGCGCTGGCCGACGACGATGGGCTGGGCCGTCTCCCAGGTGGCGTGGTCTTCGGACTCCATGTCCGTCCAGGTGGTCGGCGGCTTCGTGGTGGACGCCAAGAAGCGGTAGTCGTGATCTTCGCCGAAGCCCTGGTAGCCGTCGGTCATGAAGACGGTCCACACGTCAGACTTCGCCACGGGCACGACGAGGAGCGGGTCGTTTGAGGTGGCCCCGCGGTACACCGCGGCGCTGTAGCCGCGCTGGGACTCGACGTTCATCACCGGGTCGGCCTCGGAGCCGCGGTCGGCCGCGTCTACGTCGATCTTGAGCCAGCCGCCCTCGGGCATCGAGAACTTGTACACGTCGAAGTCGCCCTTCTCGCCGAAGTTCCCGCAGGCGAAGGACTCCATCACGATCTCGTTGGCGACGTCCGTGTTGTAGTTCGGCTCGACCTCGGGCTGATCACAGGGCGGCGGAGGGGTGGTGTCCTCCGGCGGGGTGGTGTCGATGGGGCTGTCTTCAGTCTCGGACTCTTCAGTCTCGGACTCCTCCGGGGGGTCCGGCGGCAGCCCTGGGTTGAAGCAGGAGGCGAAGCACCCTTTGCAGGCGGTGAACAGGCCGAGCGCTAAGAAGGGTCGCATTGAGTGAAGGCTCCTCTCATCCCAGCCACCTTAACGTGAACCCGACGGGCCTTGCAGTGATTCCCGCGTGGCTTCACCCGCGCTCTCGCGTAGCGACGCGGTTGAGAGGGCGCTATGATGCTAACTTGGAGACGCAACCATGAAAAACAGCGCCTTTCTGCTTCGGCTTCCGCTCGTGCTCCTCGCCATCGCGGGCTGTGACGGCTCCGAGAACAACGTCAACCAGCTCTTCCCTGAGATCCTTGTCAGCCCCACCGAGGTGGACTTTGGCGAGGTCGTCAAGGATTACCCCGCCACGGTGGCGCTCGAGATCATCAACGGCGGTCGCGCGCCCCTCAAGATCAGCAGCATCGCGGTGCGTGGTGACGGCGTGGTGCCTTACTCCGTCGACATTAGCGAGGCCGAGATCGGCTGGAACAACACCGAGGAGGACCCCACCGCCGACCGCGAGGTGGTGAACCTGACCTTCTTGCCGCCGAACTACTTCACCTACGACGCCGAGCTGGTCATCAACTCGAACGACCCCGACTACCCCGAGTGGGTCGTGCCGGTCACCGGCATCGGCAGCGACGGCCCGACGCCGGACATCGAGCTTGAGCCGATGTCGCTCGACTACGGTGAGGTCACCCCGGGCACCATCTCGACGAAGTGGGTCACCCTCAAGAACGTCGGTGACGGCGACCTCGTCATCAACTCCACCGCCCAGACCGGCTCCGGCGACTTCTCCATCGCGACCGACCCCCGCGGCCAGACCATCGTGGCCGGGGGCAGCGTGCAGATGATCGTGCTGTACTCGCCGAACATCCCCGACGTTGAGGGCGAAGAGATCGGCGACGACGGCGTGATCACCCTCACCACGAACGATCCCGACGAGTCCACCGTCGAGATTCAGCTCGTCGGCAACGGCGGCAGCACGTTTGAGTACCCCATCGCCGACATCGACTGCCCCGGCGTCGGCGCCCCGCCGGAGACCATCGTGCTCGACGGCTCGGGCAGCGTCGATCCCATGGGCTACGCGCTCGTGGAGTACAACTGGTACTTCCCCAACGGCGAAGACGACGACTGCCCCGACGGCTCCACCTGCACGCTCCAGGCCTCGGCGGGCACGACGAGCGAGCTCTACATGGACATCGCCGGGGAGTACGAGGTGAACCTCCAGGTCACCAACGAGATCGGCGTCAAGTCTGCCCCGGCGCGCTGCGTCATCGACGCCATCCCCCAGGATCAGATCCACGTCGAGCTGCTCTGGGACACCCCCCGCGCCGACCTCGACCTGCACATGTCGAACGCCACGGGCGTCTCGCTCTTTGACTCCCCCGACGACGTGGCCTACTGCAACCCGCACCCGGAGTGGGGCGACAGCAGCACCACCCTGGACGACCCGCGCTTGGACATCGACGATCTCTCGGGCTACGGCCCGGAGAACATCAACGTCCAGGAGCCCTACCCCGGCGAGTACCCCGTGCGGGTGCACTACTTCGACGACAACGGCGACGGCGCCACCACGGCGACGGTGCGCTTCTACATCTACGGCACCTTGGCCGGGACCTACAGCCGCGTGCTGGAGCGGAACGAGGTCTGGAGCGTCGCTACGATCCGCTGGCCGGACGCTCTCATCGTCGATGAGGACAGCATCGCCACGGCCTCCGCGCGGACCTGCTTCTAAGCGCCTGTCCCGCCGCCAAAGGCCCGCGCCCTGCGCCCTCGGAGAGCCCCTCCGGGGGCGTCGTGCTCTGGGCCTTGACGGTCGTCGTCTCGGTGTAAAAGATCGTCATGCGCATACATTAAAATATGCGCACATGATCTCTAACCGCCCACGGAGGTACGATGACCGGCACCCGCCTCACCCTCGCCGCGAGCGCGCTCACCCTCTTCACCGGCTGCGCGGTGATCCACGCCGACCAGGTCGGGGTGAAGACGCGCCTCGGGCGCCTCGCCCCGGAGGTCTACGAGCCTGGCCCCGTGGTCTACAACCCCCTGGTGAGCCGGGTGATCGCCCTGCCGACACGCACGGTGAACCTGGAGGTGAAGCTCGACCTCCCGAGCAGCGAGGGCCTCAACATCCGGGCGGAGATCTCGATCCTCTACAGCATCGACCCCAACTACGCCGACGACATCGTGCGCACCATCGGCACAAACTACGAGGAGGTGATGATCTTGAGCGTCTTCCGCTCGGCGGCGGCGGACGTCTGCGCCCAGTTCATGGCGAAGGACATGTACACGAGCGCCCGCCAAGACATCGAGCGGGAGATCAAGGCCCGGATGGACAGCATCCTCGCGCCCCGCGGCTTCACCATCGAGAACGTGCTCCTCAAGAGCATCCAGCTCCCGCCGGGGCTCCAGGCCGCCATCGAGGACAAGCTTGAGGCGGAGCAGGCCGCCCAACGGATGGAGTTTGTGCTCTTGCAGGAGCAGCAGGAGGCCGAGCGCCGCCGCATCGAGGCCGAGGGTGTCGCCCAGGCCCACGCCTTGCTCACCGAGAGCCTCAACGACGAGATCATCGCCTGGCAGTCCCTCGTCGTCTTCCAGGAGCTCGCGTCGTCCCCGAGCACGAAGGTCATCATCACCGACGGCGCCACGCCGATGCTCATCGACGCCGAGGCGACGGCCCCGCCGCCGTCGAAGGTGGCGCCCCGCTGAGCCCGGCGAACCCGGTCAGCGACGCAGGGCGGGCCAGCGGTCGAGCAGCCCCCGGGCGGCGAGCGCCAGCTCCCCGCCCGTGTAGGGCTTGCTCAAGAAGCCCTCGTTGATCTCGGGCGTCATGCCCGAGGTCTCCGGGGTGAGGCTCGACGTCCAGAGGATCGGCGCGTTCACCCCGCGGGCGCGGAGCTGGTGGGAGAGGCTCAGCGGGGCGCGGTCAGGCAGCCCGGCGTCGAGGATGAGCAGGTGGGGGCGCGGCGTAGCGGGATCCTCGGCGGCGCTGAGCAGGGCGTCCGCGCGCTGGAAGGTGCGCACCTCGTAGCCCAGGCCCCGCAGGCGGATGCCCGCGAGGTCCACGAGCTCGGCGAGGGCGTCGGCCACCCAGACCCGCTCATCCCCCCGCGGGGGCTCAGCCCGGCTGCGCGGCGCGGGGTCGATGCCCGCGGGGCGGAGCTCGGTGAGGTCGCGGAAGATGCCGAGCAGAAGGCGCTCCCCGCTGAGGGGGTCGGTGATGGCGCGGGTGGAGACCTCGACGGGGCGCTCCTCGCCGCCGCGGCAGGTGATGAGCCAGCGGGCGCGGTAGCCGTCCGAGCGCAGCAGCTCGCGGATCGTCGCGGTCACCTGGGCGCGGTAGGCCGGGTCGGGGTAGGCGAGGTTCAGCCAGCCGACCCGATCGACGTCGGCGCGGGACCAGCCGGAGAGCTCGGCGAGGCGGTCGTTGTAGTGGAGGATCTCCCCAGACTCCGAGGCGACGATCACCCCCTGGTCCGTGCCGGCCATGAGCGCGTTGAGCATGCCTTCTGCGACGGTGTGGCGGGCGCTGGCCTGCACGCCGAGGTCGTGGGCGCAGGTGAGGCGCACGATGAGGTCGAGCTCGCTGAGCTGCTCCTCGGTGAAGGCCTTGTCTTGGGGGAATATGGCGATGCCCCAAGAGAGCTTGCCCCGCCGAAGCGGTAAGATCGCGCAGTAGCGAATGCCGTGCTGGCGGGCGGCGACGCCGAGGTCGTCGTCGGGGTCGGGGTCGGGCAAGGCGTAGTGGTAAGGCGCGCCGCTGCTCAGCACCTCCCAGACCATCTCCGTCTGGAGCGTGAAGGTGTTGGAGAGCTGCCGCAGCTCGCCCCGCTCGTCGGTGGTCACCAGGCGTTGAAGCTCATCCTCCCTGCGGTTGAGCATAAAGACCGCGCCAACAAAACCGTGATGCACCCGGAGGTAAGCGAGGCTGAGCGCCCAGAGGCCCTTCGTGTCGGCGACGTCCGCGAGCGCGCGCACCAAGGCGTCGTGGTCCTTGGGCGGCGGGATGTCGTTGAGCGTGTCCAGGGCGTTGCGTTGGTTCACGTCGTGGCTTCCGTGGCAATCGTGGGACAAGTCTCGGGATATACCAGGAAGATCCCAAGGCTTCAACCACCGACCGCCGCTTTCTCGCGCCGCTCGCCCTCGTCAATAGTGCGGGGGACGCTCGTCCTCCAAGCGGTTCACCTGGCCCGAAGGCTGGGCGACCTGGGCGCGCAGGGCCTCGACCTCGCGGGTCAGGGTGTCCACGCGGTCGTGGAGGGCCTGGGTCACCTCGTCGAGCTGACGGATGAGGTCCTCCTGAAAGGCGTGGCGGATCTCCAGATCATCCAGCCGGGCCGTGAGCCGCTCCAGCTCTGTCATGGGGCCTCCGCGCGGCGCAACAGCGCAGGATAATTGGCAGTTTCTGCCAAGCTGCCGTCGCCGCCGCCGCCGAGGTGCCGCCGGGCGAGGAGCTCGGCCCGGGCCTGGGTGCCCTCGTGGTGGAGCCCTTGCAGCCCGGCGAGCTGGACCAAGGTCGCCATGCGGTCGGCCACGCCGCGCATCCGTAAGGTGTCGAGGCCCTCGGGCTGGGCCAAGGTGGCGTCGAAGGCCTGGACGACGGGGTCCACGAGCCCGGGATCGAGGCGGGCGCGCAGGGTCTCAAAGAAGCCCTGGTGTACGCCGAGCCGCCGGGCGTCGCGGAGCACCTGGGCGCGGAGCACGTTGTGGGTGCCCTCCCAGTTCTCGCAGACGACGTTGTCGCGGAGCAGGCGCGGCAGGGCGGAGAAGCTCTCGATGGCGCCGTTGCCGCCGAGCACCTCGATGCCCCGAAGGATGACGTCGTGGGCCTGAATCGCAGTGCGCAGCTTGTTGAGGTTTAAGGCGACGCGGAAGAAGGCCCGCTCGGCCTCGTCGCTCTGGCCCAGATCCAGGCGCTCCTGCACCCCGGCGAGGAGCCAGCTCGCGGCCAAGGCCCCCTCCACGTCGGCGCGCATCCAGGCCAAGGTCTCGGCCACGAGGGGGTAATCGACGATGCGCTGGCCGAAGGCCCGGCGGTGGTGGGCGTAGCCCGAGGCGATGAGCAGGGCGCGGCTGGCGAGGCCGGCCACGGAGAAGGCGTTGTAGAGGCGGCTCGTGTTGATCACCTCCTCCATCGTCGTGCGGAAGCCGTGCTCGACGGGGCCCAAGGGCTCGGCCCAGGCGCCGTTGAGGTCGATCTCCGCCGAGGCCATGCTGCGGGTGCCGAGCTTGTCCTTGAGGCGGCGCAGGCGGTAGTGGTTGTAGCTGCCGTCGGGGAGGCGCTCGGGCATGAGGTAGAGGCCGAGGCCCCGGGTGCCGGGCGCGCCGCCCTCGGGCCGTGCGGTGAGCAGGATCACGTCGGCGTCGGCGTTGCTGCAGAACCACTTCTCGCCGTGCAGGGTGACCCCGCCGTCGCCCGCGGGCCGGGCGATGACGCCGTTGTTGCCGACGTCGGAGCCGCCCTGGACCTCGGTGAGGAACTGCGCGGCGGTGAAGTTGTGGTCCCAGCGGGGGTCGAGCAGGCGCGGCAGGGCCCACTCACGCTGGGCGGGGCTGCCGACGCGCTGAATCGCCCGGATGGCCCCGGCCGTGCAGGCCAAGGGGCAGTTGTGGCCGCCTTCGCCGACGTGGCTCGACAAGAAGAACAAGGAGAGGATGTGCTGGTGGGGCGTCGGGGTCTCACCATACGCCGCCATGACGCCGGAGCCGTAGATGATGCGCCCGGCCTCGGCGTAGGTCGGGTGGTGCACGATGGCCTTCTGGCGGCGCCCGACGCCGTCGTAGGGGTCGAGCACGGGGAGGTTCCGGTGCAGGTTGTTCTCGGTGACCACGGCGTCGAGGGGGCCCGCCGCGGCCGCGCCGAAGCTGCGCAGCGCGGGGAGGCGACGCGCGCGCTCCGCCTCGGGCCAGTCCCGCTCGATGAGGCGCGTCAGCAGGGGGACCGCCTCAAAGAAGCTCTTGGGCTGGTCGTCGCGCCAGGCGCCGAGGGCCTCGCGGCCAATCATCGCGGGATCAACGGGGCTCTTGGAGTGCATCATGGGCTCCACCACGGGGGGTGTCGTTATATCCGGCCGCCGCCTCGGTTGGGCCGCCGCGCGGTTTTTCAGGACAAGGGCGGCGCACGCTCATATACTCCCGACCTGTGCGTCTCCAGTCCTCTCACCTCGGCGCGTTCACCCTCGAAGAGCCCATCGCCACGGGCGGCATGGGGGTCGTGTGGCGCGGTTCGGCTCCGGCGCGGCGCCCGGAGGACCCTCCGCTCACCGTCGCGGTGAAGGTGCTCAGCGCCGAGGGCGCCCGGGAGCCCACGCAGCGCGCGGCCTTCTTGAACGAGGTCCGGGCGATCTGCGCCCTGGACCACCCGAACGTCGTGACCTTGTTCGACGCGGGGGAGGTGCCGGACGCGCCGGGGCTGCCTGAAGGCATCACCCCGGGGAGCCCGTGGATGGCGATGGAGTACGCCGACCAGGGCACCCTGGTGGACCGCACCCAGGCCCGGCACTGGGAGGTCGAGCGCCGCCTCTTACGCTCGCTCTTGGAGGCCCTGGCCCACACCCACGCCCGGGGCGTGCTGCACCGCGACCTCAAGCCCTCGAACGTGCTCATCGTCGGCCGCGACCGCCGCCCCAAGCTCTCGGACTTCGGGCTGTCCATCGGGCCTTGGCAGCGCCACAGCCTGCACCGCCCGGAGCTCTGGCCCCTGGTGGAGCCCGAGGGCCTGGAGCCGAGCCACCGCCCCGACCCCGACGACGAGCACTTCCAGTGGGGCACCCCGGCCTACATGGCGCCGGAGCAGCTCCGTGAGGGTGAGCTGCGCCTCGGCCCCTGGACGGACCTCTACGCCTTGGGCTGCATCGCCTGGACCCGCTCCATGGGCGCGCCGCCCTTCGGCAACGGCCCCGTCGAGGAGGTCGTCACCCGGCAGCTCTACGCGCCGCTGCCCCGGCTCAAGCCGATGGAGCCCGTGCCTTTGGACTTTGAGTCTTGGGTGCGCCGCCTGCTCCAGAAGCACCCCGAGGACCGCTACCAGCGGGCCTCCGACGCCTTGGCCGACCTCAACAGCCTCGGCGACGCGCTCTCCCCCCAGGCCCGGCGGTACCGGCCGTCGATGCTCTCCCAAGAGCCGACCTTGCCCCGGGAGCGCCGGGCGGTGGTGCCTTCAGGGCCGACGCCGCCGCGCTCCCCGGTGGAGTCGCGGCCCGGCCTGCCCCCGGTGCCCGAGACCTGGCGGCCCCAGCGCCGCGTCACGGCGACGCCGCGCCCGGCCGCGGTGGGCTTAGGCGTGCTGGAGCTGCGGGAGCCGCCCTTGGTGGGCCGGGACCGTGTGCTCGACCGGGTGTGGACCAACCTCTGGCGTGTGGCGTCCCGGGAGCAGGGGAGGGTGGTGCTGCTCGCCGGGCCGACGGGCTCGGGGCGTGAGCGTGTGGCGAGCTTCGTCGGCCAGCGCGCGCACGAGCTCGGCGTCACCCACAACCTCAGCCTGCACCTGCCGACGCCGACGAGCGGCCGCCGCCCCTGGCCTGACGTGACCCTCGATCAGCTCCGCCAGGCCGCCCGGCGCCGGGTGCCGCTCCTCCAGATCACCGGCGATCCCCACGCCGACGGCCTGCCCGAGCTCCTCGACGCCGTGCTTGACCCCGACGAGGCGGTGACGGCCCTGGTGCTCGTGCGCTGCGCCCCGGAGGACCTCCGCGTCGGCCGCCTCGCCGAGCTGCTGGAGCGTGAGGGCGTCGAGGGCGTGACCTTGGGCCCCTTGGCCATCGACGACCTGCGCCAGTCCTTCGGGGAGGGGTTGGGGCTCGCCGACTCGCTCTGCGACCAGCTCTGGCGGGAGAGCGGCGGCGTGCCCGGCCTGGCTCTGCGCCTGCTGACGACCTGGGCGAAGGACGGCGTGTTGCGAGAGGGCGGCGAGGGGATTGAGCGGGGGTGAGGGGGCTTGGTGGTCAACGCCAGATCCAGATCAGCCCTCAGCTCGGTCGCCTTGTGAGGGGGTGAGTCTGCCCGGATACTGGCGTCACAGCGGGCACCTCGCCCCTCTCCCCAGCTGAGGACACCATGGACCGACGTGACTTTTTGGGCGGCATGTCCGCGATCTTCGCCGCCGGGCTCATGACGGAGGAGGCCGAGGCCGCCGGGCCGCCGCCGACCACGCCCGACGAGGTCGAGCCTTGGCTGGCCAAGCTGGACCAAGACCTCCAGCGGATGCAGGCCCAGTCGCCCACCGAGGGCGTCTCTGAGGCGCTTCACGAGGCCGGGCTCCCGCCGAGGCTCATGGGCGAGACCTTCGCCACCTTGTCGTTGTTCGCCGCCTGGAGAGACAGCGACGAAGACGTCCGCCAGCACCCGGCGTTTCAGGCCCGCATGTTTCGCGCCGCCGACGCCTTGGCGCGCCGTACGGTCGTGATGGCCGACTGGATGGAGGGGGTGGACCGCGCACGTCGCCGGTCGATCGGCGCGCTGCTCTCTCGACCCAACCGGCTGATGGCGATCCTCGATCATGCGCTGATCCGCAAAGGCGAACGGATGAACCCGGCCCGCCGCCGGGCCCTGCGGGGCACCTTGGGCGACATCGCCCGGGCCACTCGCAAGGCGGGCGCGAAGCCTGAAGCGTTTCTCGACGAGCTGATCTTGGCTGTGGACCACGCGGCTCGGGAGGAGGGGGTGGATCGCCACGCCCTCTCCGCCCAGGAGCGCGCCGCCCAGGAGCGTGGCGAGCAGACCAACGCTACGATGGAGACCGTGGAGGAGACCTCGCGGCTCGACAAGTGGTTCAGCAGCCCTGACGAGACGATCCGGCTGGGGCTGAGGCTCATGGGCCTCGCGGTCCTGGTCTCCCTCGGGGGCGTCGTCCTCTTTTTCCTCTCTGTGGCGGTGTTCCAAGCGCTGGTTGGTGTGGCGCTCATCCTCACCGGCCTCATGTGCTTCGTGATCGGCCCGCTGATGCTCCTGACGGGCCTTGTGCTCCTGATCGTCGGGAGCGTGAGGCGCAGGCGAGACGCCAAGGAGGCGCTGGAGGCTGAGGACGAGGCGCTGCTGCAGCTGCTCGGCCCAGAGGAGCCATGGAGCCCCCAGCCCGCCTGAGCGCGCGCTTCGTCACAACCGCAGATCGGGGCCAGCGTTCAGGCGATGCGCCTTGTGGGCGTCGGAGCCCGATTTGATACTGGCGAGACGAACGGCGAGCAGACCCCTTCATCCGCGGAGTCCACCGTGAACCGACGAGAGCTCTTGGGCGGCCTGTCCGCGCTCTTCGCCGCTGGCCTCGTGCTGGATGACGCTGAGGCCGCTGGGCCGCCGCCGACCTCACCCCAGGCGCTTGAGCGTTGGCTCGCCGCGCTCGACCAGGACCTCGAGCGTATGCGCGCGCGGGCGCCCGCCGCGGAGGTCTCCGCGGCCCTCCGTGAGGCGGGGCTGCCGCCGAGGCTCATGGGGGAGACCTTCGCGACGCTCACCCTGTTCTCCGCCTGGCGAGAGAGCGATGAGGGGGTCCGCCAGCACCCCGCGTTTCAGGCGCGGCTGTTCCGCGCCGCCGACCTCTTGGCCCGCCGCGCCGTGGTGATGGCGGGCTGGATGGAGGGCGTAGACCGCGCGAGGCGCCGGGCCATCGGCGCGCTGCTCTCGCGACCCAACCGGCTGATGACGATCCTCGATCATGCGCTCATCCGCAAAGGGGAACGCATGAACCCCGCGCGGCGAAGGGCCTTACGAGGCACCCTCGGTGACCTCGCCCGAGCCACTCGGCGGGCCGGGGCGAGGCCTGAGGCCTTCCTCGACGAGCTGATCCTGTTTGTGGACCACGCCGCGCGGGAGGAGGGGGTGGACCGACACGCCCTCGCCGCCCAAGAGCGCGCCGCCCTGGCGCGGGGCGAGGGGACGAGCGCCACGATGGAGACCGTCGAGGACGTGCCCGCGCCGTCTGAGCCCGCGCCGTCTGAGCCCGCGCCGTCTGAGCCCGCGCCGTCTGAGCCCGCGCCGTCTGAGCCCGCGCCGTCTGAGCCCGCGCTGTATGAGCCCGCGCTGTATGAGCCGCGGCGGTGGGGCCAGTGGCTGTTGACCCCGGAGGAGACCGTCCTGCTCGGCCTCAAGCTCATGGGCATCGGGGCCTCGGTCACCGTCGGGGGTCTCCTGCTCTCCATCGCGCTCCCGGCGCTGTTGGGCATGGGCCCGATCGTCCTCGGCTACGTCTTCTGCCTCTTCTTGGGCCCTGCGCTGCTCCTGACCGGCTTGGCCCTCGTGCTCTTTGGGATCTACATCCCCATCTTCGAGCGCTTTGATGAGGAGGCGCTCCTGCGGATCCTCGGGACCGCGGACCCGCCGCCGCGCCCGGCGTGAGGCCTTGGCCCCTTCGGGCGCGACGCGCCGGGATAGGTCGGGTGGGATGACCGCGCGCGCAGACCTCGACGGCACGACCTCCGACGGCAGGACCTCATGCGACAGGCTCCCTGAGGTTGTTGTCCAGGCCATCGGCCTCGCCACGGCGGCGGGTCGGGGCTGGGCCGCGCTCAAAGCCGCCTTAGAGGCCGGGCGACCGCTCTCTTCGCCAGAGCGCTCCGCTGAAGCCCTGCTCTTTGAGGCCCTGGAGGACGCGGCCTTGGCGCCGCTGCCCCAAGACGCCGGGCTGATCTTCGCCACGGCCTCCGGTGGGCTTGGCGACGACTGGTCGCCTTGGCACACCGCCGCCCTCGCCGGAGACCCCTCGCCGCCGCCTTTGCGCCCTCGGCAGGCCCCCGGCGACGCCTTGGCCGCGCGGCTCGGCGTCTTGGGCCCGCGGGCGAACGTCTCCTTGGCCTGCGCGTCGGGCACGGCGGCCTTGGGCATGGCCCTGGACTGGCTGCAGGCGGGCCGGGCGCGGGTCGTCGTCGTCGCCGCGGTGGACGGGGTGTGCCCGTTCGTGTTGGCGGGTTTTGAGGCGCTCAAGCTCGTGGATCCCCAGGGCTGCCGCCCGCTCACGCCGGGCTCGCGGGGCTTTCATCTGGGCGCCGCCGCCGCGATCCTCGTCTTGGCGGTGGGTGAAGGGGGCGTCCAGCTCACCGGCGCGGCCTCGTCCCAAGACGCCTGGCACCCGCTCACCCCACACCCCGAGGGCCGAGGGCTCATCGACGCCGCCCGCCTCGCCTTGGCCCGGGGCGGAGGTCACCCCGCGCAGCTCGTCTCGATTCATGGCACGGGCACCCCAGCGAACGATCAGGCCGAGACCGCGGCGCTCCACACCTTGTTCGGTGAGCAGAGGCCGCCGCTTCAGGCGCTCAAGCCCGTCTTGGGGCACACCATGGGCGCCGCGGGGCTCGTCGAGGCCGCAGCCCTGATGTTGAGCCTGGGGGAACAACTGCCCGTCAGTTGGCCAGAGAGCAGAGAGTTGGCGGAGGCGCCCCACACCGGGATCTCCTGGTCCATGGCCTTCGGCGGGGTGAACGCCGCGGTGGTGTTCAGCCTTGAGCCCGGCGCTGGGCTCCCGTCGGCGCCGCCCATCGCCGTGGTCACCCAGCGGGCGATCGTCGTGGAGGCCCAGGCCAGCCCCGCGGGCGAAGACCCCAGCCACGTCGCGACGCGGCGGGCGCTCCTCGCCTTGGCGCCACCACAAGACGCCGGGCTGATCCTGAGCGCGCCGCGGGGCTCGGTCCTCGCGGATCTACGCCACCACGCCCGGCTTGTGCATGAGGGCCCAGCCCTCGTCTCGCCCCGAACCTTCGCCGCGACGGTCCCCGGCGCGCCGCTCATGGGCCCCGGCTTGACCCTTGGCCTGCGCGGGCCGGTGATGGCGCTCTTGGACCCGCCGGAGGTCGCCCTCGCCCTCGCTGAAGACTGGCTGCGCCTGGGCCGCTGCGAGGCGGTGGTCGTGGCGCTGCTGGAGGTCGGCGGCGAAGATCTGCTTGGCGAGGGCGCCTGGGCCCGGGCCGACGCGCGGCTTTTGGGGGTCGGGTGAAGGCCCTGGTCACCGTGGTCATGGAGAACTTTGTCGAGGTGCGCGCGGCGCTCCAGTCCGCTGGGAGGCCGCCGCCAGGGCGCATCGGCGCGCCGGACCCTGTGCCCGAGGCCCTCGTCGGCCAGATGGGCGGGCGGCTCCTGGCCGTGGACCTCAGCCGCGGCGTCGTGCTGGGAGAGCGCCACCTGCCGACGCCGAGCGGCCTGTGCTGGCCCGACCCCGCCGGGCCGATCTGGGTGGCGTCGATGTGGGGCGACACGCTCCTCGCCGTGGACCCCGAGACCGGGCGGACCCTTCGCGCCCTCTCACACCCGGCGTTCAACGACCTGCACACCGTCGTGCCGAGCGGCGGGGGCCTGCTCGTGACCTGCTCCGGGGTGGACGCCGTCGTCGCGCTTCACCCCGACGAGGCCCCGGAGCGCGCCTGGGTGTGGTGGGCGCCGCCTTGGCCCACGCCGATCCCCGGCCCTGAGCGCGCCGACCCACACGCCGATCACCGCGGCCGCCGCTACGCGACCCTGGGCCGGGCCCTGCACCTCAACAGCGCCTTGCCTTGGGGCGACGGGGTGTTGTTGTCGTCGTTCCACACCGGGGAGCTCCTGGCGCTTGGCCGAGACGACGGCGCCCTCAGCCGCCGCCGGGCGGGGCTCGATCACCCCCACGCCTTGTGTCTGGCCGGGGAAGAGGGCGGCCTGCCGCCGGGGAGCCTCGTGCTCTGCGAGAGCCCACGCGGCGCCGTGCGTGCGCTTCACGCCGACGATCTCTCCGATCACGCCACGTTCAGCCCCGGCCTGCGCTGGGTGCAGGCGGCCTGCCCCTCGGGGCGCGGCACCCTGCTGCTGCTCGACAACCCCCACTTCGGCGCCGGGCGGCGCGGGGCGGGGCCCCCCAAGATCGTCGAGCTCGACCCCAGGAGCGGGCGCAGCACGACGCGCCTGGAGCTGCCCGCCGGCTGGCGGTTGTTCTCCCTCACACCCCTCACAGACGCGCAGACCTCACGCATCGGGTGGATTCATGACGACGGACGTTGACGTGTTGATCCTCGGCGGCGGGCTGGCGGGCGGGCTCTTGGCCCGGCACCTCCGGCGCGCGCTGCCTTCGGTCTCCATCGGGGTGGTCGAGCGCCGCCTGACGTCGGACTGGAAGGTGGGCGAGTCCACGGTGGAGCTCGCCGGGCACTACCTCGTCAAGCGCCTCGGGCTCTCGTCCTTGCTCTACCGCGAGCACCTGCCCAAGAACGGCCTGCGCTTCTTCTTTGACCAGCCCGGCCGCGACGCGCCGATCCCCGCGCAGAGCGAGCTGGGGACGACGAGCTTCGCGGTGAACCCGAGCTTTCAGGTCGATCGGGCGCGCCTGGAGGAGCGGCTCTTGGCCTTGGCCGTGGCCGACGGCGTGACGCTCTGGCGTGGGGCGAAGGTGACCCAGGTGAGCCTGGGCGAGCCCCATGAGACGCAGATCGAGCAAGACGGCGCTGTCCAGACCGTTCGGTCTAGGTGGGTGGTGGACGCCTCGGGGCGCAGCCGCCTGCTCGCCCGAAAGCTCGGCCTCAGCCGCGCCGTGCCCGAGCACCAGATGATCGCCGCCTGGGGTCGCGTGCACGGCCTCGGCGACCTCGACGCCTTGGGTGATGAGGGCTGGCGCGCCCGCGCTCGGCACACCAGCCGGATGCTCTCGACGACCCACCTCAACTACCCGGGCTACTGGATCTGGCTCATCCCCCTGCGCGACGGGCTCACCAGCGTCGGCGTGGTCGGCGTGCCCCAAGACCAAGGCGGGCCGCTCTCTCCCCGCGCGCTGCGCTCTCAGGCCGGGCTCTGGGAGTTTCTCAGGGAACACAAAGGTTTAGACGAGCTCCTGCGGCGCTCGGAGGAGCCCGAGGGCGCCCGACTCCTCGACCACGGCGCCTATCTGGGCCTCGCCCATCGCAGCGAGCGCTACTTCAGCCCGGCGCGCTGGGCCTTGGTCGGCGAGGCGGGCTCGTTCACCGACCCCTTCTACAGCCCCGGCAGCGACTTCATCGCCCAGTCCAACGACCTCACCGTCGAGGCCATCCGCCGCGACCTCGCCGGGGAGGACCTCCACACCTTCACCGAGCTCGCCAGCGGCTTCATCCAGCATCAGGTGAGCCTCTCGGTGAGCGTCTACCGCGACCAGTACATGAACCTGGGCAGCTACGACCTCTTCCGCCTGCGCTACCTGTACGACCTCTACAACTACTTCAACCTGCTCACGCCCTACGCCCAAGACGTGCACCTGGACCCGGTCTGGCTGCGGGAGCGGCTCAACATGAAGGAGCGCACCGAGGGCGCCCTCGCCGAGGCCGGCCAGCTCTTCGCGCAGCTCGGGCGGCGGCTGCGTGAGGAGGGGCGCTACTTCTCGGGCAACCTCGGCGGCTTCGACGGGCACTTCGACCGCGCGGTGCAAGACCCGACGGGGCGCAGCCTGGACGACGTGGCCCGCACCCAGCGCCGCTTACACCACGGGGTCATGCGGCGGCTGCGGCGGTGGCTGGCCGGGGACATGGCGGCGCCGCCCTCGAGCGGCTGGATGGCCGAGCTGTGGTCGGAGTGCGCGGCGACTTGAGCGAGGCTCAGGCCCGCGCCCGGCGGGCGGCGTCCCAGTGGAAGAGGTCCGCCTGAATCCACAAGAGCTTCGACCACGCCCGCGCCGCGGCGAATCGACGCTCGACGGGCAGGTCGAGCTCGGCCACGGCGCCGATGACCTGGTCGGTGATGAAGGCCAAGAGCCCGCTCACCTCGACGAGCGGCACGACGATCCGGGGGTCGCCGCCGTCAGGGCCGTGGGCGCGGGCGACGTGGTCCAGGTAGACCGCGAGCTGGGCCTCGTCCCGAGGGCGCAAGATCGTGTCGACGTAGGCCCGCAGGTGCACCGTGACCATCGCCGGAGGCAGGCCGTCAAAGTGCCGGGCGGTGTTGCTAAAGCCGAGCAGCCGCCCCTCGATGGCCACCATCAGCGCGTCGAGCCACGGCGTGAGGTGGGGTCGAGAGGCGCGGATCAGCGCCCGATCGACCTCGGTGAGCCCGACAACCGCGGTCAGGTAGGCGACCCGGTAGGCCGGATCCACCTCAAGGCGGGCGACGTCGACGGCCTGGGGATCCACCGCGCTCAACGAGCGCCCTGGGCGCGCAGGTAAGCGACGATGCTGCCGATGGAGGCGTAGATCTCGCGGGTCTCCTCGCCGTCGGGCATGCGCACGCCGAGCGTCCGCTCCAGCTCGACGGCGAGCTCAATGGCGTCGACGCTGTCGAGCTTCATCCCGCCATCCGCCCACAGCGGCGCGTCGTCGGCGAGGTCCGCCGGGGTGATGTCGGTGAGCAGGAGCGCGCGGATGAGCGCCTCCTTCACCTTAAGCGTCAGGGTGTCTGGGGCCTCGTCGGCGGGATCTACGGCGGTGGGGCTCATCGGAGGATCATAGCCCAGGCCCCCTCAGGGCGCGAAGCTCACCCGGGCGCGGAGCGCGCCGCCGACGCCGAGCTCACCGACCACGCCGCCGCGCCCGCCCTCGGCGAGGGCCACCACGCCGATCAAGGCCCCGACGCCGACCTCACCAAAAGCTGCGCTCGGTCGTAGTTCAGAGGCGCCCTCCTCGACGGTGACCCGCGGGCCGACGCCGCCTCGGGTGAACAAGAGCGCCGCGGCCACCCCGCCCGGGGGCTTGGCCCCGGCCGCCTGAAGCACAGGATGAGGCGCCTCAGCGCCCACGACGAGCACCGTCTCGCAGGCGCCCAGGGCGAGGAGGGTCTCCGCCCGGAGCAAGGCCGCGCCGCCCGCCCCGCGCCCGGCGAAGGTCTCCACCGAGGCGCAGCGTCCGGGCGCGGCCTGCTCGGCGGCGATGGAGAGGATCGCCCCCGCCGTGCTCGGCAGCGAGGCCTGAAACGCCGCCGCGCTGAGCTGCCCCGGGCCCTCCTCCGCGAGCCGCCCCAAGAAGCGCCCGGTGGCGTCGAGCTCACCCAGGCCGCAGGCCCAGAGCAGGATCGTCGGCTCTTGGGGCAGCAGCGGCAGCCCGACGCTCAAGGCGAGGCGGCCCAAGGCCCCCGCGCGCCGCCAGAGGCCCGAATCGACCCCCTCCGGGCGCGGCGGCTCGCTGAGGGGGCCCAGGCGCTCCCCGGCCTCGATGGCCGCGAGCCACGCCGAGGTTGGCGCCCCGGCGAGGCCGCGCCAAGCCTTGAGGATCATGGCGCCTCCCAAGAGAGCGCCACGCCGCCGCCGCCGAACCCGAAGGCCAAGGACAAGGCCCGCGGCGCTGAGAGCCGACGAGGCCCGCCGCGCACCACGTCGAGGCCGGCCACGGGCGACTCCGTGCCCGCCGACGGCGGGATCCAGCCGCCGCCCAAGGAGCAGATCGCCACCGCCGCGCCCAAGGCCCCGGCGGCGCCGAGCGTGTGCCCCAAGGCGCCCTTCGTGCCCGAGACCGGCACCCCGGGCAGGCTCGCCGAGATCGCCTCGGCCTCGACCTGATCGTTCTGCGGGGTGCCCGTCGCGTGGGCGTGGACCCAGCCGATCGGGTCACGCCGCCCGCCCAAGGCCCCGGCGATGGCCGCCCGCGCCCCACGCCCGTCTGGGCGCGGCGCGACGAGGCTGAAGCTCTCCGACACGCCGCTGGCGCCGCTCAAGGTCGCCAGGGCGCGCCGAGGTCCGCCCGCGGGCTCCAGCAGGATCGCCGCCGCACCTTCGCCGAGGTTGAGGCCCCCACGATGAAGGTCCATCGGGCGGCAGGGGCCCTGGGCCTGGAGCGAGAGCGCGCCGAAGCCATACCAGAGGAGCTGGCTGAGCGCGTCGACGCCGACGGCGAGGGCGGCGGCGGCTCGCCCGCAGCGCACAAGATCCGCGGCGACCTGGACGGCGACGGCGCCCGCCGTACACGCCGTGGAGACCGCGAGGGCAGGGGGCTTCGCGCCCAAGGCCTCACGCACCCGCTCTGCCGGTCGGTCGGGGAGCTGCGGCCAGAGCAGCGAAGGCGCCGCGAAGGGCTCACCCCGATGCCACGCACACCAGGCCGCCTCCCCCTCGGCCATGTCCGCCGCGCTCGTCCCGCAGACCACCCACATACCATCCGCCGACCGGCCGCCCAGGGCTTGCTGTGATGCAGCAATGGCCATCTCCGAGGCCGTGCGCGCAGGGCCCTTGACCTGGCCCGCCCACCAGTCTTGGTCGGGGCGCGCCGGGGGCCACGGGCCGGGGCCCAGGCCACGCTCGCCGTCGAGCAGGCGCCGGTAGAGCTCCTCCGGGCTCGACCCCAAGGCCGAGACCACGCCCAGGCCGGTGACCACGACCGGGATCACGGCCACGCCCCCTGGACCTGCGCCACGCCCCAGGCGCAGACCCCGTGGGGCCCCTCAACGGTGAACTCCACGTCCTCGCCGCGGGGGGTGAGCGTGAGGCGCGCGGTCTCTCCCGGGCGAAGGGGCGCGGTGAACCTCACCCGGCGCACGCCGACGAGCCCCGGCAGCGCCTCTTGCACCCAGGCCAAGAGCGCCGCCCCCGGCACCAGCGGGTCGCCGTCGAAGTGCCCCGGGACGTCCACAAAGGCCCGCTCCGTCGTCATCCAGACACCTTGAGGGTGAGCCGCGCCTCGAGCACCCCCGGGAGGCGCACGAAGACCCGCGGCAGCGGAGGCTCGGCGCGCTCGACCTCCAGCTCCGGGACGAGCCTTGTGCCCCCGGCGACCGTGCGCGCGGCGAGGCGCAGCTCCCGCACCTCGACGAGCACCCCGGCGCGGGCGGCGGTGGACGACGCTAGCGCGCGCCCCGCGAGCTGCGCGGCCAGCTCGACGAGGGCGCAGCTCAGGTACACCCCGTCGTGGGCGAGGGGATGATCCATCGGCAGCACCACGGCGCCGTCCTCCTCCACCTCAAACCGGGCGGGCGGGGTGTGTGGGATGCCCACGGCGCGGCCCTCCTCTCACCCCTTCTTCAGCCGCTTCTCCAGCGCGTCGAGCCGCGCCCGCAGGGCGTCAACCTCACCCGCCTCACCGCTCGGCGGGGCCTTCGGGGGCGGCGGGGCCTCCTCGGGCTCGGGCTCGGGCTCCGGGGCGGCCTGGCTCGTGGACGGCGCGCTGGGCTTCGGGGTGAAGCGCTCGAAGGGGTTCGCGCCGGGAGGCATGCCCGCCGTGGCGAGGCCCATCACCTGCTCCACCCGGTCGAGCTGAGTGTGCAGCAGCTCCAGCCCGGCGATGAACTGCTTCCGCACGAGGGCCTGAACGGGGTCGTCGGAGCTCAGGCGAATGAGGCGGCGCAGCATGGCCGTCGGCAGGAGCGCGTCGCCTTTGAGCACCTCCAGCACCACCTGCATGAGCACCTCGTGGGTGAGGTCCTCGTTCGTCTTCGCGTCCACCACCTGCACGGCCTCGCCCGCGCGGATGATCGCCGCGAGCTCGTCGAGGTTGATGTACCGGGACCGGGCGCTGTCGTAGAGGCGGCGGTTGCCGTACTTCTTGATGATGACCATTCAGGCTCCAGGAGCGGGCGGGGGCCCTCGGCGAATCAACGCTCTCGCTATCCCGGGGATCGTTCATGCTGCCATGCAAAAAAGATTCTTGACGCACTGCAACATAAGGTTTAGGTTGTGGGTGTCGGGCGGAGATGTCGCCGCCCCAAGACAACCGCTGACGACCGGCGCACGACCGGCAACCTCCTGGAGACTCCCATGACCAACCTCTTCAACGTCAACAACAACGCCCGCTCCTTCGCGCACGAGATGATCGCCGCCCAGAAGCAGGTGTTCGAGTGGCAGATGGCGCAGCTCAAGGTGATGGACCAGCAGTCCCGCGCGTTCACCGACGCCGCCCGCGCTGGCGTCGAGATGTCCCAGAAGACGATGCTCGACATGAGCAAGACCCTGGTCGACACCTTCATGCCCGCCGAGGCCGCCAAGGCCTGAGCCGAGCCCTTCCCCCCATGGCCCTGTCGAAGCGCGTGACTCCCTCGCGCCCGACAGGGCCATCTCCCGTTCTGACCCCCACGTCTTTGGAGCTCCCATGAGCGACACCTCCCCCGACCTCTCCAAGCTCTCCGGCGAGCTGTACCGCCAGTGGGAGAAGGGCATGGCCCAGTGGTGGGATCAGGTCCTGGAGTCCCCGGCCTTCCTCTCGGGCATGGGGCAGAGCCTCTCCGGCCAGGCCCAGGCCCGCGCCAACTACGAGCAGGCCGTCGATCAGACCCTTGAGCAGCTCCACATCCCGAGCCGCAAAGACTTCATCCGGCTCACCCGCGTCGCCACGATGCTTGAGGACAAGCTCCTGAGCCTGGAGGACAAGCTCCTCGCCGTGAGCGACCAGCTCGCCGCCCAGGAGCGCGAGACGCTCCTCGCCCGGGTGGACGCCGCCGAGGCCCGTATCGAGGCCCGTGAGCAGCTCGCCGCGCTCCAGGCCCGCCTCGATGCCTTGGAGGGCAAGGCCGCCCCCGCCGCCACCGAGCCCGCTGAGCAGAAGGGCCGCGCCCGCCGCGGCAAGGAGGAGTCGGCATGATGACGCTCTTCGACCGCACGGCGACCACCGCCCGTTACCTCAGCCAGCGCCCCGCGGAGCGCCTGCGCATCGGCGTCACGCCGCACCAGGTCATCTTCCGCCAGAACAAGGCCACCCTGCGCTACTTCGCGCCGACCCACCCCCAGGGCCAGCAGCACACGCCGATCTTCGTGTCGATGCCGCTGATCAACAAGTGGGAGGTCTGGGACCTGCTCCCCGGCCGCTCGGTGATGGAGGACCTCACCGCCGCGGGCGTGCCGGTCTACCTGCTCGACTGGGGCACCCCCGGCCCTGAAGACCAAGGCGTCACCTTGGGCAAGCTCGTGGACGACCTGCTCGTGCGTATGTTTGACCGCGCCCGGCGCCACGCGGGCCAGGCGCTCGACGCCGTGGGTTACTGCGTCGGCGGCACCTTCTTGGCCGTGCACCTCTCCCGCCATGAGAGCGCCCGCCGCGCGGCGTTTGTGTGTACGCCCATCGACTTCCACAGCTCCGGCCGCCTCGCGGTCTGGGCCCAGCCCTCGTGTTTCCCCGTAGACGCCGCCATCGACGGCTTCGGCAACTACCCCGGCCGGGTCATCCGCGAGGCCTTCTCCTGGCTGCGCCCCGAAGGACAGACCCGCAAGTGGGTCGGCCTCTGGGAGAAGATCGAGGATCCCGAGTTCCGCGACCTCTGGGCGGCCCTGGAGAAGTGGAACACCGACGCCGTGGACTTCCCCGGCGAGGCCTATCGGGAGTACGTCCGGCGCTGCTACTTTGAGAACACGCTCCTCAAGCACGTCGGGGATCCCGGGGTCTGGATCTTGGACGGCAAACCCGTCGATCTCCAGAACGCCAAGATCGAGGCGCACTCCATCGCCGCCGACCGCGACCACATCGTCCCCCCGGCCGCGGCCCACGCCCTGGCTGATGCCTGGGGCGGGGCGGTCACCACCAAGACGGTTAAAGGAGGCCACGTCGCCATCGCGGCGAACGGCGTGATCTCCAAGAGCCTCCTGGAGTGGATCCGGCGATGAGCACCCCCCTCGTAGATCCCTTCGCCCCCTTCGGCGCCTTGTTGTCTGGGTTTGAGGGGCTCTACGAGCTGGAGCGCATCCGCCGCGGCATGTTTGTGCACGCCACGGCGCCGCGCCCCGACGTGGGGGTCACGCCCCACGTCATCGTGCATGAGCAGGACAAGCTGAAGCTGCGCTACTACGCGCCCAAGCGGGATGAGGGCCTGCCCCCGGTGGTGCTGGTCCCCTCGCTCATCAACCGGGCGTACATCCTCGACTTAGAGGCCGACCGCAGCATGGTCGCGAGCCTCGCGGGGATGAACCACCCGGTCTACCTCGTGGACTGGGGTGAGCCCGGCCCTGAAGACGCCGACGAGGACGTGGCCTACGTCGTGCTGGAGCTCCTCGACCGCGCCGTGCGCCGGGCCTGCCGCCACGCCCGGGCCCCCAAGGCCGCGGTGTTCGGCTACTGCATGGGCGGCACCTTGGTGGCGATGTACGCCGCCTTACGCCCCGAGCGGCTCCTGGGCTTCACGACCCTGAACGCCCCGGTGCACTTCGCCGAGGCCGGGCGCTTCCGCGAGTTCGTGAGCCCTGACGTGGTCAACGTGGACGAGGTCTTCCCCGCGGGCACCCTCGTCCCCACCTGGCTGATGAAGCCGGTGTTCCAGATGCTCGACCCCATGGGCAGCTTCACGAAGTACGCGGCCATCGAGGAGGCCGCCGCCGACCCCAAGAAGCTCAGCCGCACCATGGCCCGGGAGCGCTGGCTGGAGGAGCACGTCCCCTGCGCCAGCGCCTTCTGCCGGGAGTTCGTCCGCCACGCCTACCAAGAGGACGCGCTCATCGCGGGGCGCTGGTCCTTAAACGGCGAGACCGTGCGCCTGGAGGACATCCGGTCCCCGGCGCTCATCGTCGTGTGTAAACGCGACTTCATCGCGCCGTCCCGGTCGGGCCTGCCGCTCTTTGAGCGCATCCAGTCCGCCGACAAAGAGCTCGTTGAGCCTGACGCCGGGCATATCGGCGTCGTGGTCGGCGCGACGGGGCCCCGCTACTTCTTCCCGCTGCTCGACCGATGGCTGCGGCGGATCGCCAAGGGTGAGCCCCAGGCCCCGAAGGAGTGACGGCGTGAAGGCGACGACGAACTGGCTTGAGATGCACACGCGCTTTCGGCCCCAGGCCGAGGCGCTCTTTGACGTAGAGCAGGGCCGCCGCTGGACCTACGCCCAGCTCTACGAGGACAGCCTGCGCTGGGCGGGCCGCCTCGCGGCGATGGGGGTGGGCCCCGGCGACCGGGTGTCCTTGTTGGCCCACAACCGCGGCGACACCTTCGCCATCCTCTTCGCCTGCGCCGAGCGCGGGGCGATGCTCTGCCCGATGAACTGGCGCCTGAGCCCGGCGGAGCTCGCCTTCCAGATTCACGACGCCGAGCCCAAGGTGCTCCTCACCGACGCCACCTTCGCCGGGGTGGTCGAGGCGCCCCAGACCTTGCGCGTCGAAGACGGCCCCGACCACGCCCCGGAGGAGGGCCCCGGAAGCGCCTTGAGCGACCCCTGGGTGCTCATGTACACCTCGGGCACGACGGGCAAACCCAAAGGCGCGCTCATCACGCACAACCAGCTCCACTGGAACGCCCTCAACACCTTCTTCGCCTGCGACCTCACCCCGCAAGACAGCACGCTGACCTTCACGCCGCTGTTCCACACCGGCGGGCTGAACTCGCTCTCGACGCCGTTGTTGCACCGCGGCGGGAGGGTGGTGCTCACCCGCGGGGTGGACCCCGGCCAGGCCCTCCGGCTCATCGGCGAGGAGCGAATCACCCTGCTCATGGGCGTGCCCACCATCTTCCAGATGTTGGCGGACCACCCCGACTTTGAGCACACGGACCTCAGCTCCGTGCGGGACGCGCTCTGCGGCGGGGCGCCCTTAGGCGTCGAGCTCTGGACCCGATACTTACAGCGTAAGGTTCCTCTCCGCCAAGGCTTCGGCATGACCGAGGTGGGCCCCAACTGCTTCTCGATGCCCCACGCCGCGAGCGAGGCGAAGATGGGCGCGGTGGGCAAGGCCATCCACCACGTCGCCATGCGGCTCGTGCGCCCCGACGGCGGCGAGTGTGCCGTTGATGAGGCCGGTGAGCTGGTGCTCGGCGGCCCGGCGGTGTTCGGCGGCTACTGGCGGCGGCCCGAGGCGACGGCGTCGAGCCTACGCGACGGCTGGTTCTACACCGGCGACGTGCTCTCCCGAGACGCTGAGGGCTTCTTCTGGGTGCGCGGACGCGCCAAGGAGATGTACAAGAGCGGCGGCGAGAACGTCTACCCGGCGGAGGTCGAGGCGGCGATCCTGTCGCTCCACGGCGTCGGGCAGGTCGCCGTGGTCGGCGTCCCCGATCCGCGCTGGGGCGAGGTCGGCGTGGCCTTCGTTGAGCCCGCGCCGGAGCATCACCTCACCGAGGCGGGCCTGCGTGAGGCGCTCAGCGGTCGCCTCGCCCGGTTCAAGATGCCCAAGCGGTTTATCCTGACGGTTAGCCTGCCCCGCACCGCCAGCGGCAAGATCGACAAGCCAGCGCTCACCCGCACTCTGGAGATGGAGACATGACGCGTTCCTTCACCCTGCTGCTCCTCGCCCTCGGCGCCTGCACCGGGGATCCCTACAAAGACGACGGCCCGACCGACGACAGCACCACCACGGATGACAGCACGGTCACCGATGACTCCACCGCGGACGACAGCGCGGATCCCGTCATCGACTCCAAGCTCGTCGGGTCTTGGCTCTCCGAGGGTGAGAACCTGAGCCCGCTCTTCGCGGGCCGCTTCTTCAAGTACGTCTCGGTGAGCGCCGAGTTTAAGGCCGACGCGAGCTACGTCGTGCAGGCCGTCGATCAGGCGGGCTCGACCTACGACTTCACGGGCAGCTTCGTCATCGACGAGTCCACGTCCCCGGCGACCATCGTGCTCACCCAGGCGACGCCGAGCGTGGTGACCGCTGAGGGCATCTACGCCATCGACGAGGCGGACCTGCTCACCTACGAGGTCGTGCAGACCGATCCCAACCCCAACGGCTTCGTCGCGCCGACGCCGGAGACGGGCTTCGGCTCGACCTCGGGCCCCGGCCTGAACCCCGGCGACAACGTCCAGAAGTACGTGCGCCAGTGAGCCGCCTCGCCGCCTGCACCCTCCTCCCGCTGCTCTGGCCGTCGTTGGCCCTGGCCCAAGACCAGGCCGCGCCGCTGGAGAGCCGCGCCGCCGCGGCGGAGGAGGAGCTGGCGGCGATGGCCGCGCCGCCCGAGAGGAGCGCGCCCGAGGCCACGCCTGAGGTGAGCGCGCCCGCGCTGCCCGACGTGCTGCCGAAAGCGCCCAAGCCCGACACGGGCCTCAAGTTTTTGGGGCTCATGCAGACGAAAGCCACGGCCTCGAACCTCACGAGCACGAACCCGTTCTTGGACGGCCAGGTGCTCGGCACCTTAGGCGGCACGAACGGGCTCACCGTGGGTGAGGGGCGCAGCGCCGCCGTCGAGCAGCGCCTCACGGGCTTCTTCACCTACGCCCCGCCGGTGCTCAGCGGCCGGGCGAGCCTCACCGCGGGCTTTGAGGTGGACTACGCCTTCGGCGACCAGTCCTACGTCTCCGGCGGCAACGTCGGCGGGGCCTTCGGCGCCGACGCGGTGAACCTCCAGACCCGCCGCCTCATGGCGACGATCAAGCCGAACCTCGGCGACCAGCTCCGCCTGAGCCTCGTGCTCGGCCAGCAGTTTGTGTCGGATTCGGTGAACGACCCCGCCGTCTCGGGCCCGGACGAGCTGTTCCGCTCCGGCGGCAAGCTCATGTTCTTCGGCTCCGAGGCCACGGGCGTCAGCGCCTACGCCCGGCTGCGCAACGGCTGGGGCGACGTGGTGAAGGGCCGACTCGGCGCCTACACCCTCTATGAGCGTGGCACCTACGAGCAAGACGACGTGTGGCTCGTGATGGCCGACGTGCAGGTGAACCCGCTCTTCGCGACCCACTTTGGCGCGCACCTCTGGACGCTCCGCGACCGCAGCGGCGGCAACCAGGGCATCTTCGGCATCGGCCCGACCTCGTCCTTGGCGGAGCTGCAAGGCGCCGCCCGCCTCGACCTCCGCCCTGAGGGCGAGACGATCGCCCCGGCGGTGAGCGCGGATCTGTACTGGGTGACCTTCGACGCCGCCTTTAACCGCGACCTGCGCCTCTCGCCGATCGGCGCGACGGCGATGGTCACCGCCAACACCGGCACGCTCTACGCCGACGGCGCGGACAACGTCGCCGTGCGCGGTGCCCTGGCCAACGCCGAGGTCCGCCTGCGTTACGCCCCCGGCGAGGGCAGCGTCGCCCGGCTGGAGGCCCTCTGGTCGAGCGCCGATGACGCCGACCCGCTGACCTACTCCGGCGTGATCACCGGCAACAGCTACGGCATCGTCGGCGCGATCTACGCGAGCCACGGCACCCTGCTCTTGTTCTCGGATCTGTTCTCGATCAACCGTATGGCGTCTGTGGTGTATGACGTCTCCGGCGGCGGCGGCGGCGTGCGCGCCTTGACCGGCAGCGTCGGCTACGACCTCGTGCCCGGCCGGGTGACCGTCGCCGTGGGCGGCGGCCACGCCCGGGACGGCTCCGGGTCGCCCTACGGCAGCGAGCTGAACCTCCGTGTGGTGACCGAGCCCTACCTCTTCATGCGGGTGGGTCTCTGGGGCGCCATGATGACCCCTGGCGAGGCCGCGCTCGTCGATCAGACGGCCTACGCGGCTTACCTCGGCTTCGACTGGCTGGTGTTCTGATGCGACGCTCTCCGCTCATCCGCCTGATCCTGCCGCTCACCCTGGGCCTCGTCGTGTCGGGCTGTGTGCCCCGTTACGCGGAGCTGCCGCCGATGAGCCCCGCCGAGCTGACCACCCCCTTGCCGCTGCAGCACGCCGTCGTGAACGGCGTGAAGGTCGCCTACGTCGACAGCGGCGGCGCCGGGGAGGTGATCGTGCTGATTCACGGCCTGTCCTCGACCATCGGCTTCTGGGAGCGCCAGGTGCAGCCCTTGGCCGCTGCCGGGTACCGGGTGCTCGCCCTCGATCTCCCGGGCTTCGGCGCTTCAGGCCGTCCCGACGCGCCCTACACCCCGCCTTGGTACGCCGCGCTCATCCGCGCTTGGCTCGACGGCCTGGGCGTGGCCTCGGCCCACCTCGTCGGGCACAGCATGGGCGGCCAGATCGCCATCACCCTCGCCCTTGAGACGCCCGACCGTGTAGAGAGCCTCATTCTGAGCGCCCCGGCGGGTATTGAGCGCTTCACGCCCGGCGAGGGCGAGTGGATGAAGACCTACTGGACGGAGACGCGCACGCTGGAGGCCAGCGAGCAGGACGTGCGGGCGAACTTCACGATGTTGGCGTTCAACCGCTACGATGAGGGTGTGGAGCGCCTTATCCAAGAGCGCGTCCGGATGTCGAGCACGCCCGAGTTTAAGGGCACCTCCGTCGCCGTGTCTCGCTGCGTGGCGGGCATGGTCGACCACCCCGTCGCCAACCGGCTGGGGGAGCTCGGGTCGCCCACCTTGATCATCTTCGGCGAGGACGATCACATGATCCCCAACCCGATCTTTCATGGGGGCCGCACGAGGACGGTCGCCGAGGCCGGGCAAGAAGGAATCCCCGGAAGCCGGCTCGTCTTGATCCCCAAGGCGGGCCACACCGTACACCACGACGCCCCCGACGCCTTCAACGCCGCCGTCTTGGAGTTCTTGGAGTCCACATGAACCCGATGTTCTGGCTGCTCCCCTCTCTCCTCGTCTCTCAGGCGATGGCGACGGAGGGATACGACCCCTCCGCCCCGTTGAAGACCTTCACCGGCAAAGAGACCTACACCCAGGACGGCGTCTCGAAGCTCTGGAGCGCTGTCGAGCGCCATGACGACCCCGACCGGCGTCTGTTTGGGCCCCTCGAGTACAACACCCTCACGGCCTGGCCTGAAGAGGCCGACTACGCCCCGTGGATCGCCGATCTCTTCGGCAGCACCGAGCCCGACTCCTCCACGTTCTTGCTGCACATCGGCGCGAACGAGGCCACGGCGACGGGCACGCCGATCCTGTTTGTGCACGGCGCCGGGGACAACGGCAGCCGCGGCTTCGCGGGCCTGAGCATCCACATGGACACCCGCGGCCGCCCGGTGTACGCGCTGACCTTCCCGAACGCCCAGCAGGACATGTTCCAGCAGGCGGAGATCGTCGCGGACGCCATCGCCCGGGTGAAGGAGCGCACCGGCGCGAAGAAGGTGGACCTCGTCGGCCACAGCAAGGGCGGCATCGCCGTGGCGATCTACATCTCCAACGCCAAAGACGCGGAGTGGGGCGACACGGTCTACAGCGAGGTCGGCACCGTCTACCGCGACGACGTCCGGAAGGTTGTGCTCATGGGCACCCCTCTGGGCGGCATCGACACCGGCTTCCGCTGGCCCTCGGCGAACATCCTCTCTTTAGACACCGAGACGGCCCTCGCCCCGACCTCCTGGAGCGAGTACTACCCCTACGGCACGGGCTACTACTGGATCTACGAGGATCTCAGCGCCCAGGACTTCTTCCCCGGCGACGGCGACCTCTTCCCCGGCCAGGACCAGCTCCTCGCCCGCCACGACGAGTACCCCTTGCCCGGCAGCCTGCCTTGGCTGGGCAGCTACGCCTTCCAGATCGACTGGTACACGTCTTATGAGGGCGGCTTCGGGTACTACACCTACAGCGAGGGCATCGACGCGGCCATTGAGTCGGGGGACCACCTCATCTCCCGCCTCGCCGCCAACGGCGCGGACCCCGCGCTCCAGATCTACCTCCTCGGCGGCGAGAACCCCCTGATGCCCAACGGCACTGAGGACTTCTTGGCCCTGATGTTCGGCGAGGCCTTCGTCGACATGGCCACGGCCACCTCGGATCAGTGGGCGGCGTTCTACGCGAGCCTCGTCGGCGACGGCCTCGTCTCCGTTGGCATCACTGAAGAGGAGGTCCAGGGCCTCGCCCAAGGCAAGCTGATGATCGGCGAGGTCACCGGGCCCAGCGACGGCCTGGTGTTCACGACGAGCGCGCTCAACGAGGACGCCCTCAACGCCCGCGGCGCGGTCATCGTCGAGGCCCGGGCGGCGAACTTGAGCCACCTCGACCTGCTCTACGCCTCCCCGGTCACCGCCGCGGTGCTCGAGGCCGAGGCCGCCGCGGACCCCGTCGAGGACGGCTGGAAGCTCGCCTTGGCCCGCCGTTACGCCGAGGAGGACACCATCGGCTGGGTGCGTGAGGCCCTTGCGGACGAGGCCACGGAGCCTGAAGACACCGGCGGCCCCGACGACAGCGGCGCCCCCGACGACAGCGCCGAGCCCGACGACAGCGCCGAGCCCCAAGAGACCGGCGACGACGACAGCGGCGTTCCCGAGGACAGCGAGCCCGCCGACGACACCGGCGAGGACGACCCCGGCAAGGCCTGCTCTACGGGCGGCGCGGGCGCGGACGCGGGCGCGGGCGCAGCCCTCGGCGTGATGCTCGCGGCGGCGGCCCTGGTGAGCCGTCGGCGGCGCCCGTCGGCGTGACATCCTCTGCGGCGGCGCTATAATGGCCTCGTGAGGTGACTCATGGCGCCGCTCCGCAAGATGCTCGCTCCGGGCCCGTTCCGGGCCGACCAGCTCTCCTCAGGCACGCCCTACGAGCTGTCGCGGGGCCACTCCATCCTCTGCGCGCCGACGGGCGCTCGGGGATCGGGGCCTCAGCTCGCGGGCGGCTACGTTATCGCCAGCGACCCCGCCGTCGCCGTCGCGGGGGTTGACCTCGGCTTCTCTCCCGAGCCGGGCACCCTGCGCGCCCCCGACGTGGCGGTGTACGGAGATCCTTCGGAGCTGCACAAGGCGGGCTGGGCGAAGACGGCGCCGCCGCTGGCCGTGGAGTACGCCGATCGCGGCGGCGACGAGGCGGAGCTTCTGGAGCGCATCAGCGACCTCCTCCAGCACGGCACCCGCTACGTCTGGGTGGTGCGGCTCGTCGGCCCACGCCGCGTCGAGGTCTACGAGCCCGATCGCCCGATGCGGGTGGTCACCGCTGAAGAGCCGCTCATCGCCGAGGGTGTGCTCACGAACCCGGTGAACGTCGACGCGCTCTACGACCCGGACCACGCCGAGGCCGCGGTCTTTCGGAACCTGCTCAACCGGCGCGGGGTGGCGAGCTTAGAGGCGCTGCGTGAGGAGGCCCTCGCCGAGGGTGAGGCGGCGGGTGAAGCCAAGGGCGAACGTGAGGCGCTCCAGCGCGCCCTGCGGGCGATCCTCGGCGCTCGTGGCCTGTCCTTGACCTCCGCCCAAGAGGCCCTCATCGACGCGGCGGAGCGCGCGGCCCTCGACGGCTGGATCGTCCGCGCGGCGGTCTCGACCAGCGCCGACGCCCTCTTCAGCCCGAGCTGATCGACGTGGCCTTGAGGTAGAGCTCCTCGATGAGGCGCAGCGTCGCCGCCGTCTCGCCGCTCTTGGAGACCACCCCGCCGCCGGTCGGCTCAAAGCTGCGCTCAAAGATCAGGCGGGTGCCGCCGCTCGGCGCCGGGCTCACCTCAAAGCGCCCGGTGTCGATCTCGACGATGAGGTCGTCGCTGCGCTGCTGGGGGGCCTTGGTCCAGGAGAGCACGAGGGTCTCGCCCCGGCGCTCTTGGGTGACGCTGAGATCGGCGCTCTGGTCGGGGAACCCTTTGCCGGTGTAGCCGACCCGCAGCACGAGGGGCTGGCCCTCGTCCTCTTTGATCACGACGCTGCGGCTGAGGTGGGAGAAGGTCGTGTCCCAGCCGCTCAGGTCGACGATCACCCGCTCGACCCGGGCGGCGGCGATCTTCGGCCAGTCACACTCGGCCCGCAGGGTGTGGTAGCCGCTCTCCCGGGGGTCGCTGATGAGGAAGGAGCAGCCGTGGGCCTCCTTGAGATCGTGGAACGCGGGCCCGGCCTGGCCGCTTGGGGCGAACGCCAGGGCCAGCCCGAGGGCGAGGACTCCGATGGGGACGGCGGTTACGCGCATGGGGGCTCCAGAGGGCTCAGGGCAGGAGCATAACACCTCAGCGGCCGCGCTCGTCCCGAAGGGGGCGGTCTGTCAGAGGCAGGGGCGCCGCGTTAGGGAGCCAGCGCGGAGGTTCTCGGTATGGTCGGTCCCTCACGACGGGTCGTGCTCATCGGCGGCGGCATCACCGGGACGCTCACGGCGGTCGCCCTGGCGCGCTCGGGCTGGGAGGTCGTGCTCGCTGAAGGCGCGCACATCGGCGCCGGGTCGTCCTCTCGCACGGCGGCGGGCATCCGCCAGCAGTTCTCCACCCGGGAGAGCGTCGTCGGCATGCGTTACGCCGTGGACTTCTTCCGGCGCTGGCGGGAGCTCATCGGCGGCCCCCTGAGCCCCATCCACCAGAGCGGCTACCTCTTCCTCTACGACGACGCCAAGGCCTGGCAGGCCGCCTTGGAGCGCGCCGAGCGCCAGCGCGGCTGGGGGCTCACCGAGGTGGAGACCCTCGCCGCCCCGGCGCTCCAGGCACGTTTCCCCTACGTCTCCGAGGCCATGGTCGGCGGCACCTTCTGCCCCACCGACGGCTTCTTGCGCCCTGACGCCGTGTACAACGACGCCGCGGACTGCGCCCGGCGCCTCGGCGCGACGATCCTCCAGCAGGCGCCGCTCCTGAGCGCGCGCGCGGCGGGCGGGCGCCTGCGCTCGGTGACCACGGCGAAGGGGGAGCTGGAGGCCGACCTCTTCATCGACTGCACGAACGCCTGGGCACGCCGCACGGCGCGTGTCCTCGGCGGCGTCGACCTCCCCGTCGCGGCGTTTAAGCGCTACCTCTGGTTCGCCGAGCGCGGCGAGGCCCTGCCCGCGGAGACCCTGCTCGGCATGCCCCTCGTCGTCGCCCCCGGCGGCGCCTACTGCCGCCCCGAGAACGGCGACTCCTTGCTCATGGGCTGGAAACACGACGCCCCGGACGTGGCGCTCTCCTTCGACTACGCCGATCAGGACAGCATCGAGGAGGCCCACGACCACCGGGGCGGCGCCGAGTCTCGGGCGGTGATGGCCTGGATGCAGCTCGCCGAGGCGATGCCGCCGCTCGGGGAGCTCGCCGGGCTCAGCGCCACGACGGCGGGCTTCTACGGCAGCACCCCCGACCACAACCCCTTCTTGGACTTCGACCCCCAGGTGCCGAACCTGATTCGCCTCGTCGGCTTCTCCGGCCACGGGGCGATGTTTGGGCCCTTCACCGCCGCCGTCGCCGCCGCCTTGGCCGAGGCCGGGCGCCCGCTGGACGCCTTGGAGCTGCCCACGGGCCAGGCGGACCTCGCCGCGTTCCGAATCGGCCGCCCGATGCACCACGGCGAATCGATGGTGATTTGATGACGCGCCGCGGGCGGGCCCACGATAGAGGCTCCTGATGCGTCTCTGGGCCCTGAGCGATCTCCACGTCGCCTACCCGATCAACCGGGAGGCCATCGCCCAGCTCCCGGCGCACCCCCAGGACTGGCTGATCTTGGGCGGTGACCTCGGGGAGACGCCGGAGCACGTCCGCTGGATCCTCGACGTGCTCGGGGGCCGCTACCAGCGCATCCTCTGGGTGCCGGGCAACCACGAGCTCTACACGACGAGCAAGGACCCGGTGCAGCTCAACGGCGTCGCCCGCTACGAGCACCTCGTCGCCCTCTGCCGCCGCGCCGGGGTGCTCACCCCCGAGGACCCCTGGCCGCTCTGGCCGGGCGACGGCCCGCCGACGATGCTCGCGCCGCTGTTTGTGCCCTACGACTACAGCTTCGGCCCACCGGGGCTCGACCGGGAGCAGGTGAAGGCCTGGGCGCGTGATGAGCACATCATCTCGACGGACGAGCTGCTCATCAAGCCAGAGCCCTACGCCCACATCGGCGAGTGGTGCGCCGCCCGGGTGAAGCTCACCGAGGCCCGGCTGAGGGAGGTGCCGCCGGGGGTGCGCCTCGTGCTCATCAACCACTGGCCCCTGCGCCAAGACCTCGTGCGGCTCTACCGCATCCCACGCTTCGCGCCTTGGTGTGGCACGACGGCGACGGAGCCCTGGCTGCGCCGTTTCCCCGTCGATGTGGTGGTCTACGGCCACCTGCACATGCGCTCGACGGACTGGCGGGAGGGCGTGCGCCACGAGGAGGTCAGCCTCGGCTACCCCCGCCACTGGCGCCAAGAGGCCGGGGTGTCCCACTACCTGCGGCAGATCCTCCCGGGGCCGCCCGCCCCGGCGAGCGGGGAGTCGGGGCCGGAGTGGCGTCGATGAGCGGCGCCGAGGAGCTCTCGGCCTACGCCGAGCGGGTGCTCTTCTCCGACGCCATCGAGGACAAGCTCCGCCGCCCGGAGTCCTTCGCCGACGCCGCCCCCGGCCCGGCGGTCGGGGAGGTGGCGCTCCCGGCCCGGCCGCCGGGGCTCCGCCTCGACAGCCTCCGGGGCAAGGCCGAGTTCCCCCGGGACCTCGCGCCCGCCGCCGCCCGGGGCCGCGCCTTACACTTTTTCGCCAACCACGAGCTCCTGGCGATGGAGCTGATGGCGCTCGGGCTCCTGCGTTTCCCCCAGGCCCCCGCCGAGTTCCGCCTCGGCCTCGCCAACGCCCTGCGCGACGAGCAGCGCCACCTCGGGCTCTACCTCAGCCGCATGGAGGCCCTCGGGGTTCAGCTCGGGGAGCTGCCCGTGAGCCGCTTCTTCTGGGACGCGCTCTCCGGGGTGGGCTCCCCGGCGGAGCTGGCCGCGGGCCTGGGCCTCGTCTTGGAGCAGGCGAACCTCGACTTCTGCGTGCACTACGCCGCGGCCTTCCGCGCGGTCGGCGACGACGAGAGCGGCGCGCTCATGGACCAGATCCTCCGGGATGAGCTGCGCCACGTCCGGCACGGCCTGCGCTGGGTGCGCCACTGGCAGTCCGACGAGGAGGACCTCTTCTCGGCCTGGGAGCGCCTGCTCAAGCCGCCCTTGAGCCCCGCCCGCGCCCGGGGCCTCTCCTTTGACGCCGCGCCCCGCCGGGCCGTGGGGCTGCCCGAGGACTTCATCCAGCGCCTCGCGTCCTATGGGCGCTCGAAGGGCAGGCCCCCGGTGGTGCGGGCCTTCGTCGCCAGCGGCGAGGAGGAGTGGCGCGGCGAGCCGCCCTCGGCGGTGTCCCGGGCCTTGGCGCGAGACCTCGGCCTCTTGCCCGCCTTGCTCTCCGGCGAAGATGACCTCGTGGTGCTGCCCCAGGCGCCGTCCCCGGCCTTCTTGGCCGACTGGCGCCGCCTCGGCCTGCCGGTCCCAGAGCTCATGGAGGCGCCCACCCTCGCCGACGCGGCGCCGCGCCTCGCCGCCCGGGCCACCGCCGCGGTGGAGCCTTGGGCCTGGACGCCGAGCTTACGCGCCGCCGGGCTCAACGCCGGGGAGGCGCCGGGACGCGGCGCCGAGCAGCTCGCCTCGAAGGCCCTCGCCGCCGAGCTCCTAGGCCGGGTGTTGGCGGCGGAGACCGACCCCCGCCTCGACCCGCCGAGCCTCGCCGGGGCCGTGTTAAACACTGTTCAACAGGTCCTCGACGCCGTGGCGGCGCTCCTTCACGACGGGGCGCCGGAGGTGATCGTGAAGGCCGCGCTCTCCACAGCGGGCCGCGACCGCCTGCGCCTGCGCGCCGCCCCGGACGAGCGGGGCCTCGCGGCGCTCCACCGCCTCACCGCCATGGGCCCCGTCGTCGTCGAGCCTTGGCTCCACCGGGTGCTCGACCTCAGCCTGCTCGTCGAGGTCGGCGCCGACGGCGCGCTCACCGTGCGCGGCCTGCACCGCTTCTTCACCTCCCCCGGCGGCCGGTACCTCGGGAGCTGGGTGGGCCGCCCCACCGTCGGCCTTGACCCCCGGATCGCCCGCTTCGTCACCGGGGAGGGCCAGTCCCCGGCCTGGCTGGAGCGCGCCTTGACCCGCGCCGCCCGGGTCGCCGCCGCCGAGGCCCACCGCCTCGGGTACGCCGGGCCCATCGGCCTCGACGCCCTCATCCACGAGACCCCGGACGGCCTGCGCCTGCGGCCCCTCGTCGAGCTGAACCCCCGCCTCTCGATGGGCCGGGTGGCCTTGGCCTTGGGGCGTCGCCTCGGCCCCGGCGCCGTCGGGGTGTGGCGGGTGCTGTCGGTCCAGGATCTCAAACGCGCCGGGCATCGGGGCGTCGCCGCCTGGGCGGCCGCTCGCCCGGCCCCCGCCCTTGACCCCCGCGGCCTCTGGCGCGGCGGGGTGGTGTTCACGACGGAGCCCCGCCCCGACGCCCAGTTCATCTCCGCCATCGGCGTCGGGGAGAACGAGGCCGCCTGCCTTCACGCCCTCGGAGTCCCCTGGTGAAGCCCTCGCCCAACGCCCCTTGCCCCTGCGGGTCCACCAAGAAGGCCAAACGCTGCTGCGGCCCGCTCCTCGACGGCCAGCCCGCGCCGAGCCCCGAGGCGCTCATGCGCAGCCGCTACGTCGCTTATAGCGTCGGCGACGTGCCCTATGTGCAGCGCACCACCCACAGCCTCAGCCCCCACCGCGAGGCGAACCTCAGCGCCTGGACCGCCCGGCTGCGGGAGTTCTGCGCCCAGACGACCTTCCTCGGCCTGCAGGTGCTCAGCGCCGAGACCGCCGGGGAGCAGGGCGTGGTGCGCTTCTGGGTGAGCCTCAAACAAGGGGAGCAGGACACGAGCTTCGGCGAAGAGAGCCGCTTCGCCAAGGAGGGCGGCCGCTGGGTCTACCTCGCCGGGCGGCCCATCCCGCCGCCTTAGGGGGGTCGGGTTCGCCGGAGCCCCTGTGCAGCGCCGTGCGCCGCTGTGCGCCCCTGTGCAGCGCCGTGCGCCCCTGTGCAGGGCCTTTTTGGCGGGCGCGTCGGGGCTCGCGCCTGGGGTTCGGGGAGAATAGGAGGGCTCAGCGCCGCGCCACCCCGAGGTCCGCCATGTCCCAGAAGAGCCGCTCCATTCGCCTCGTCACCGAGATCCCCGGCCCCAAGAGCCAGGCGATCGTCCGCCGCCGCGAGGCCGCCACCCCCCAAGGCGCCGCCAAGCTCACCCCCATCGCCGTAGAGTCCGCCCACGGCGCCGTCGTCACCGACGTAGACGGCAACCAGCTCCTCGACCTCGCCGGGGGCATCGGCGTCTTGGCCGTGGGCCACACCCCCGCCGCCGTCGTGGACGCCGTGAAGGCCCAGGCCGAGCGCCTCCTGCACATGTGCGCCATCGTCTCGACCTATGAGCCCTACGTCGAGGTCGTCGAGCGCCTCAACGCCCTCACCCCCGGGGACTTCCCCAAGAAGACGGTGCTCTTGAACACCGGCGCCGAGGCCGTCGAGGCCGCCGTGGCCATCTGCCGCTCCTACACCAAACGCCAGGGCGTCGTGGTGTTTGAGGGCGCCTACCACGGCCGCTCCAACCTCACGATGGCGATGACCTCGAAGTTCAACCTCTTCAAGAAGGGCTTCGGGCCGTTCTCCCCCGAGGTCTACCGCTTCCCGTTCCCGAACGTCTACCGGCGCCCCAAAGAGATGAGCGCCGAGGCCTTCGTGGACTGGCACATCCAGAACCTCGACCACTGCTTCATGGGCATCGTGGACCCCTCCCACGTCGCCTGCGTGGTGATTGAGCCCGTGCTCGGCGAGGGCGGCTTCTTGCCGGTGCCCGCGCCCTTCTTGCAGGCGCTCCGGCGGCTCTGCACCCAGCACGGCATCGTGCTCGTCGCCGACGAGGTGCAGGCGGGCATGGGCCGCACGGGCAAGCTCTACGCCATCGAGCACTCCGGCGTCGTGCCGGACGTGGTCGTGAGCGCGAAGTCCCTCGCCGCCGGGATGCCGCTCTCCGCGGTCACCGGCCGCGCCGAGATCATGGACGCGCCCCACCCCGGCGGCCTCGGCGGCACCTACTCCGGCAACCCCCTCTCTTGTGTGGCGGCGCTGGCGGCGCTGGACGAGCTGACCACCCCGGCCTTCCTTAGCCGCGCGGCGGAGGTCGGGGAGCGCCTGCGCGCCCGGCTGCTCCAGATTCAGGCCGAGCACCCCGAGCAGGTCGGCGACGTGCGCGGCCTGGGCTCGATGCTCGTGATGGAGCTGGTCAAGGACTCCGAGAGCAAGGCCCCCTGGATGGAGCTCTGCGCGTCGCTCTGCGCCGAGACGGTGAAGCGGGGGGTCATCACGATCCGCGCCGGGCTGTTCTCCAACTGTGTGCGGTTCTTGCCGCCGCTGAACCTCAGCGACGAGCAGCTCGACGAGGCGATGGACGTCGTCGCCGAGAGCCTCCGCGTCGTGCTGGAGCGCCACGGGGTGTCGAAGGGCGGTGCCGCGTGAGCAAGACCATCCGGCGGCTCACCTTGGCCGGCACCCCCGAGGCCCGGGGGGCGCTCCACGGGGCCACCTACGCCGAGTCCATCGCCGTCTACGCCCAGTCCCGGGTGCGGCTCTCGACCCTCGGCACGCGCCTGGGCCGCGAGGACGCCCTGGACCTCGCCACACGCTGCCTGCCGCACCACGAACGTTACGCCCCAGACCTCACCGCGGAGCTCTTGGCGATGTGCGCCGCGGCGGGCATCAGCCCGGCGGAGGGGGTCATCGTCGGGGGATACACCGACTTCTTGGACGTGGTGCGCGCCGTAGACATGGGCGCCCCCATCGAGGACACCTGCACCGCGGCCCTCGTGCCGCCCTCGGCCACGGGCGGGCTCGGCGGGCTGTTCACGCAGACCTGGGACATGCACGCCTCGGCGACGCCCCACGTCGTGATGCTGCGCCACGAGCCCACAGAGGGCCTCGCGGCCTTGACCTTCACGACCGTCGGCTGCTTGGGGCAGATCGGCATGAACGAGGCCGGGATCTGCGTCGGCATCAACGACCTCTCGTCCTTGGGCGGGCGGCTGGGCGTCACCTGGCCCTTCGTGGTGCGGAAGGTGCTCCAGCAGGACAACCTCAACGACGCCGTGCGGGCCGTGGTGGAGGCGCCCCTCGCCGGGGGGCACAACTACCAGCTCATGGACCGCCACGGCGCCGGGGTCAACATCGAGTGGATGCCGGGCCGGGTCGAGGTCACGCCCCTCGGCGAGACGCCCATCGCCCACAGCAACCACTGCGTGCTGCCGAGCACCCGGGCGCTCCAGGCCCCGCGCCCCGAGGCCCTGCAGCGCTCGTCCTTGGAGCGCCTGCGGCACGCCGACGCATTGTTGGACGTTCGACCAATCAACGTCGAGACCCTCATGGCGCTCACCCGGGACGAGACCTGGATCTGCCGCCACCCCGACCCGCCCTTTGAGTACGAGACCTGCGGGGCGGTGGTGATGCGCCCGGCGGCGCGGCAGCTCTGGGCGGTCTGGGGCCGCCCCTCCGAGGGCGAGTACGAGGCCTTCGACCTCAACCCCTAAGGCGCCTTCGTCTTGGCGGGCGGCTTGTCGGGGCGCTTCTCCTGCGGGACGGCTGGCGGCTGGCGGCGGCCCCCGGACTGCGTCGGCACGGCGGCGCCGGGCTTCTGGAGGATGACCCCGAGCTTCACGGCCTTGAGGCCCTTCGTCGGCATCGGCTCGGTGCGCAGGCCCTTGAGCAGGCAGTTGCCCTGCTCTTGGGTGACCCCGGCCATCTTCGCCCGACGCAGGCGGCCCGTGGGCTCGATGGTCAAGGTCAGCTCGATGGGGCCGACCTCTTGCAGGCCGCAGGGCTCCCGCAGGGCGGACACCCGGGCGGTCACGGCGTCGGTGAGGGCGGTGTGCACCGGCGAGCCGACCTTGAGCGCCCGGGCCGGGGGCAGCAGCTCGTCGGGGAAGCTCCAGGGGGCGACCCACCAGGCCGTGAAGCCGAGGCCCCCGGCGAAGCCGCCGAGGAGCAAGAAGCCGAGGACGATCCACCAGCCCCAGCTCCGGGGCGGCGGCCACTCCGCGGTCATGTCGTGGGGGTCCGGCGGCGGGATGAAGCTCGGCTTGGGGCTGAGGTCGGTCTCAAGCGCGGGGGGCGGCGTCGAGGCGCTGGGGCTGAGGCCCGGCGGGAGGCGCTCCGGCGGCGGCGGCTCAAAGACGGGGACCTGGCTTGGGACCGGCGGGGCGTCGGGGTCGGGGGCCGTGGTGCGGGAGCGCACGGCGCCGGGGAGCGGCGGCGGGACGCTGGCCTCGACGGGCAGGGGCGGCGGGCCACCGGGGTCGGGCGGCGGGAAGACGGGGTCGTCGCCTTGGGGGCCGGTGTAGACCGGCGGGGGCTCGTTGAGGGCGCTGTCGTCGTTGGCCATGGTGGTCGGTGCGTCGTCCGCCGAGCGGGACCCGGCGAGGGTGGTGGGGGCGTCCGCGCCGTCGAAGGAGGGCAGCTCCAGGGCGGCGGAGGACACGGCGACGGCCTGGCTCGTGCTCAGGTCGATGACCTCACCGTCGTCGAAGGTGTCCTCGGCGGCGTGGGGGGCGTCAGGCGGCGGCGGGGCGGGCGGCGGGGTCGCCGGGGCGCCCACGGCGGGCAAGGGGAGGTCGGCGGCGATGGCGAAGAGCAGCTCCCGGGCCTGGGCCATGGTCACCCGGCGGGCGGGGTCGGGCTGCATCGTCGCGGCGAGGAGCTGGTTCCACCCGGCGACCCGCTCGGCGCGGTCCCAGCCGTCGCCGAGGCGCGGGGGCAAAGCGACGCGCAGGCTGTCGAGGGTGCGCTCGGGGTCGAAGTTGAGGCCCTCGTCGTCGGTGAGGTGCCGCAAGGTGACGCAGAAGTGCAGCACGGCGGCCAAGGCGAAGAGGTCGGTGCTCGCCGTGGGCGCCTGGCCCTCAAACTGCTCCGGGGCGGCGTACTGCGGGGTGCCGACGAAGGCCCCGGCCCGGGTGAGGCCCTCGCCGACCCCGCCGCTCACCTTGGCGATGCCCCAGTCTGTGAGGCGCACCATCGGCACCTCGCCGGGGCCGGGGGTGCGGGTGAGCAGGATGTTCTCGGGCTTCATGTCGCGGTGGATGACGCCCTTGGCGTGGGCCACGCTCAGGGCGTCGCAGAGCTGCACACCGACGGCGGCCGCGGCGGTGACGCTCATGCGGCCTTGGTTCGAGAGGTGGTCGAGGAGGCTGCCGCCCTCCTCAAAGCGGGTCACGAGGTAGGGGGAGTGCCCGGCGCGGTGCACAAAGCCCAGGATCTGCACGATTCCGGGGTGGTCGAGCTCGGTGAGGATCTGGGCCTCGGTGGCGAGGCGGCGCAGGTAAGGGCCCTGGTCGCGGTGGGCGTAGAGCACCTTGATCGCCAGCCGTGGGCCGATGAGCTCCTGGTGATCGCTGAGCTCCTGGGCGAGGTAGGTGGCCCCGGCGCCGCCGATGGCGAGGCAACGATCGACCTTGTACCGGCGATCCAGGACGTCGCTGGGGTTCAGGAGCTCGCCCCAGCCGTCGCGGCGGCGGCGGGCGCGGCAGGCGAGGTTGGGGCAGGACTCAGGGTCGCCCTCAAACGTGGTGAGGCAGCGGCTGCAGTACTTTGTGCGAGGCGCCGGGCTGCTCATGGACCCTCCGACCGATGACGAGCGAGGCTCGCCTAACCCGACGGGGGCGGCGAAGCCCGGTTAAACAGCCGAGATGCGCGCGCTCTTCCTGCTCTGCTTGTCCTTTCTGGCCGCCTGCCGCTGCGCCGAGGCGCCGCCCCCCGAGGCGCGGCTGT
>JAKLKD010000362.1 GCA_023150845.1 Myxococcota bacterium
GGCGGGGCGGAGGCCCTGCGCACCGGGCACCTCGACCTCGTGCGGGACTACCTCGACGTGCGCGACGCCGCCGAGGGCCTGCTCGTCGCCGCCGCCGCCGGGCGCGCGGGGGAGGTCTACAACCTCTGCACCGGCGTCGGGCGACCCCTGCGTGACCTCGCCGAGCTCATCGCCCAGGGCCGCCCCATCCTGGAGGACCCGCGCCGCGCGAGGGCAGGGGACGTGCCCGTTTTGGTCGGAGATCCAAAAAAACTCGGCGCCCTGGGGTGGGCGCCGAGGATCACGCTGGCGCAAAGCCTCGCGGAGCTGTTGGCCGAGGGCTGAGCGCCGACGGCTGGAGGTCAGTCGCCTTGGGCGGTGGCGCCGGAGGGGCTGCCGGGGCCGCCGACCTCTTGGCGCTCGTCCATGACGCCGTCGCCGTCGATGTCGCGGCCGGTCTTGACGACCTGGCCCTGGTCGTTGAAGTACTCCCAGTAATCGACCTTGCCGTCCGCGTTGGTGTCGCGCTCTTTGCGGCGAAGCTGCGGCTTCTCGCCGGTGGTCTTCTCGTAGTACTTCCAGAGGTCGAAGCGGCCGTCGTACTCGGTGTCGACCTCGGACATGACCCGAACGCCGCCCTGGTAGTGGTCGACGATGTCGACCTTGCCGTCAAAGTCGTTGTCCATCTCCTCCCGGACGAGGCGGCCCGTGTCGTCGTAGAAGGAGGTGATGTCGACCTTTCCGTCCCAGTTGAGATCGACGTCTTTCCGTACGAGGAGGCGCGTCGCTTGGGAGCGCTCCCGGTAGTGGTTGAAGACGTCGGGGCGCCCGTCGCTGTTGAGGTCGATCTCAACGAGCACGAGGCCCTCCTCGCTGGGGCGCTCGACGTAGGGGCGCGTCGCCTCTGCGGCCGCCGCCTCAGTCGTTTGGCCGGACTTAGGCCCACAAGCGCTCAGAGAGAGCGCGAGGAGAAGGGGGGAGACCGTCAGGTGGCTTCGCAACATCCGCCGCGTCCATGAGGTGAGGGTTCGGACGCCAGAGCGTCTCGCATGACAAGTTTAGCGGTAAGCGGGGCTCTGTCAAATGCTCAGGGTCAGGAGGGGGCCGAGGGGAGAGCCTCATGCTATTCTGCGCCGCTCAAGGGCCTGAGGGTGACGTGAGCACGGTGATGAAGGCAGACGGGCGTGTGCGTCGGGTGGTGCTCGTCGATGACGAGCCCGTGATCCTCCAGATCCTCTCAGCGGTCCTGGAGGACGGGCCGTGGGAGATCACGGCCTGCGGGTCGGCGGCCGAGGCGCGGAAGGTGCTGCGCAGCGATGGCGTCGACGTGCTGATCACCGACAAGAACCTCCCCGACGGCAACGGGCTCGAGCTCCTCAAGCTCGCCCGCGAGGTGAATGATCTCGCCGAGGTGATCATCATCACGGGCTACGCGAACTTGGAGACGGCGCTCACGGCGATGGAGCTCGACGCCTTCGACTATGTGCTCAAGCCCCTGAACAACGTCTTCGACATCCGCAAGAAGGTCCAGCGCGCCGTTGACAAGCAGGATCTCGCCCTGGAGAACCGCCGCTTGTTGGAGGATCTGCGGGCGAAGAACATCGAGCTGACCGCGGCGCTCAAGGAGACCCAGCAGCTCCAGTCCGAGCTCATCCAGTCGGAGAAGCTCGCGGGCATCGGCACCTTGGCCGCGGGCATCGCGCACGAGGTCTCTTCGCCGCTCTTCGGCATCATGGGGCTCGCCGAGGCCATCACCGACGAGGAGCGCCTGGACCTCTGCCACGAGTACGCCCGGGACATCGTCGAGTACAGCCGCACCATCCGCGACATCGTGAAGGAGCTCTCGTCCTACTCCCGGGCCTCGTCCGCGGAGTACCTCACGACGGTGGAGCTCGCCCGGGTCATCGAGGACGCCGTGCGCCTCGTCGAGCGCAGCGCGGACTGCCGCGGCGTGACGATCAGCGTCGACGTGGCGCCGCAGACCTTCGTTCAGGCCCGCACCAGCGAGGTCCAGCAGGTCTTCGTGAACCTCGTGAAGAACGCCGTGGAGGCCATCGAGGACCGCGACGCCGGAAACGGCAAGGTCACGGTGCGCGCGGGCGTGAGCGACGGCCGGGTGTGGGCGACGGTGGAGGACACCGGCGCGGGCATCCCCAGCGACCGCCTGAACCTCGTCTTTGACCCCTTTTACACGACGAAGGCGCCGGGCAAAGGCACGGGGCTCGGGCTCAACATCGTCTATCGGATCATGGCGAAGCACCGCGGGCAGGTGAGCGTCGAGTCCACCGTCGGCAAAGGCACCCGCTTCACTCTGAGCTTCCCGATCACGGGCTGAGGAGCCCCTCCCGATGCGGCTTCGCCCCCGCCTCACCCTGCTCATCGGCCTCGCGACGCTCATCCCGCTCGGGGTGGCCGGGGTGATGGCGACGACGGTCGCGCGGGACGCCCACCTCGCCCAGGCCCGGGAGCTCTACACCCGCCAGGCCGATGGCCTCGCCGTCTTCGCCGCGACCTGGCTCTCCGCCCAGGTGCGCGGGGTGCAGCTCATGGCCTCGTCCTGGGACGTGCGCGCCTTGGACCCCGCCCGGGCCGAGGGCCTCGCCCGGCTCATCTACAGCCAGTACGACGCGATCAACGTCGTCGTGCTCTTGGACGCCGAGGGTGAGGCCTTGGTGCCGCCGACGGCGATCCGCGACCCGGCCCTGCTCACCGGGGCTCTGGCCGAGCACGAGGCCGTCGATGACGCCCGTCTCGCCGAGCTCCTCGCCCGCACGCCCTACACCCAGGCGCTCACCGACGGCGTGGCCTTCGGCCCGGCGTACTTCCCCGCGGGCTCCACCCACGCGGTGATGCCCGTCGCCATCGTGAGCTCGGGCGGGGACGCGGTGATCGGCGTGGAGCTGAGCCTCGCGGCGGTGGAGGAGCAGCTCCGGCGCCAGGCGAGCCGGGGCGGCGCGGCGCTCATCCTCGACGAGCGCGCGAAGCTCTTGGCCGGGGACGCCGCCGGGCTCATCGAGCCAGGGGTGCTCGCCAGCTTCACGAGCCAGGTCGAGGGCTGGATGACCCTCACCGCCGCCGACGGCGAGGACGCCTTGGTGGCCTTCGCCCCGGTCTCCGACCTCGGCTGGGTCGCCGTCGTGGCCGTGCCGCTCTCCGAGGCGACGCTCGGCGGCCGCCAGATCGCCCAGCGCACGCTGTTCATCTACCTGCTCGCCGCGGCGCTCGTGGCGACGATGGGCGCGGTCGGCGCGCGGCAGATCGCCCAGCCCGTCGTCGCGCTCAAAGACACCGCCGTGCGCCTCGGCGAGGGTGAGCTCGGGCGGCAGGTGCAGATCGAGGCCCAGGACGAGCTCGGTGAGCTCGCCGGGGCGTTTAACCAGATGTCGGCGCGCCTCTTGGCCGACCAGGGGATCATCGCCGCGAAGAACGCCGAGATCGAGGCCTGGAACCGCGAGCTCCTCGCCCGGGTCGAGGCCCGCACGAAGGAGCTGCAGGAGTCGCAGCAGCGCCTCGTGCACACCTCACGTATGGTCGCCGTCGCCGAGCTGGGCGCCGGGCTCGCGCATGAGCTGAACAACCCCATGGCGGGCATCCTCGGCATGGCCCAGCTCGCCCGGGCGAAAGGCGGCGGGGACGTCTCGCCGATGATTCAGGCCATCGAGGAGCAGGCCCAGCGCTGCCGGGTCATCCTCGCGAGCCTCACCCGGCTCTCCAGCCGCGGCGCCGTCGAGGAGCGCGCGCCCCTCGACCTGCAGCAGCTCATCGCTGAAGTGCTCGTGCTCGTCGGCGGCAGTTTTCGTGACGGAGATCAGCACCTGAGCCATGAGCGGGAGCCACCCCTGCGGGTGCTCGGCGACTCCGCCCAGCTCGCCCAGGCCTTCGCCCAGCTCTTGCGCTCCTTACGCACGGCGCTCGTGCCCGGAGGACGCCTGTTTATCCACGGCGTCGCCGGGTCGGAGGAGGTGCGGGTGAGCTTCCGCCTCTCGGGCTGGCGCGGGGCGGGCGGTGATGACTGGCTGGCCTCGGGCATGGGCTTCTGGGTCGCGCGCCAGGTCTTCGCCGAGCATGGAGGCCGCTTAGACGAGCCCCAGCCCGGCGCGGAGATCCCCGTCTACATCGTCACGCTCCCATCCGAGGCCGCGCGCCGTACAGATTCACATCGCGCGGGGTAGAATCGCCGGGTGAGAGACGTGGTTCAGGTTCTCGTCGCCGCGGTGGCCGTGCTCGTGTTGGGCGCGGTGGCTTGGCTATGGCTGTTCCGCGCTGAGCCCCTCGACCCCGTCGTGGTCCAGCAGGTGCGCGGCGAGGTGAGCCG
>JAKLKD010000363.1 GCA_023150845.1 Myxococcota bacterium
GGCCCTCGCCGACGTCTACATCGAGACCGTCGACCTCAGCTCGTATGAGCCCACCGACGTGCTGCTCACGGTCTCGGACCTGCCCTCGGGCTACGTCACGGCCTTGGGCTTCTTCGACAGCGACAACAACGCCGACCCCGACAACGCCGACCCCGACACCGGCGACCCGGTCACCCTGCCCTTCGACAACGAGCTCCTCGTCGTGGCCAACACGGTCTCCGAGGGCGTCATCTTCTTAGGCTTCCGCAACCCCTGAGGTGCCCCATGCGCGCTCCGCTCCTCACCCTCGCCCTCTTCACCGTCGCCTGCGACGCCACGACGGAGACCGAGACGGGCCCCGTTGACCTCCGGGTGGACTACCCTGAGCCCGCGGAGGGCGCGATCGTCTTCGAGACGCCGGACCTCGTCATCCCGGCCTACAGCGACGTGCAGTTCTGCACCGCGCTCACCTACACCGGGGACGACGCCGGCATCGTGCACATGAAGAACTACCAGGGCCCCGGCGGGCACCACCTGGTGATGTTCGGCACGACCACCCCCGAGCGTGAGATCCCCGACGGCGAGACCTGGGACTGCACGGCCACCGAAGACCTCAAGATGGAGAACATGGAGCCCGTCATCTTCGGCGGCACCTTGGAGCGCCTGGAGGACGTCACCCTGAACGAGCTCGACCTGCCCGACGGCATGGCGGTGCTCTTGCAGGCGAACCAGCGGTTTGTGGTGCAGGCGCACTACATCAACGCCACGGCCGATGACATCCTCGTCCATGACGAGGCCCAGTTTGAGATCGTGCCCGAGGAGGAGGTTCAGACCTGGGCGGCGCCCTTCGCGCTCTCCTCCGACACCTTCCTCATCCCCGCGGGCACGGACAGCTACAGCCGCTCCTTCACCTGCACCTGGGATCAGGAGCCCGTGAACGCCCTGTTTATGGGCGGCCACATGCACGAGTGGGGCAAGTCCTTCAAGACGACCCGCACCCGCGGCGACGGCCCGGAGGAGGTGCTCATCGACGAGCCCGTCTGGGATCCCGTCTACCGCGACGCGCCGAACATGCAGCAGTTTGAGCCCGGCGAGCTGGTGATTGAGCAGGGTGACCAGCTCACCACGACCTGCGAGTGGTTCAACGACGAGCCCGAGGACCTCGTGTTCCCCCACGAGATGTGTGTGACCTTCGCGCTGATCTACCCCGCGAAGCTCCCCTGGATCTGCGACGACGGCGGCTGAGATGCGCGCGCTCCTCCTCCTCCCCTTGCTCACGGCCTGCGCCGCGGAGCCCGTGGCCTTCCAGACCGTGAGCGACAACGTCATCGCCGGGTGCGCCTTCTCAAGCTGCCACGGCAGCGGTACGGGCGGGCTCACCCTCGACGGCAGCGCCGAGGACCACACGCGCCTTCTGAGCGGCGAGAGCGTCACCGGCGTGCCCTACGTCGTGCCGGGCGATCCCGACGCCAGCTACCTCGTGCACAAGCTGGAGGGCGGCCCCGACATCGAAGGAGAGCTGATGCCCCCGGGCACGCCGCTCGATGAGGAGACGATCAACCTCGTCCGCGACTGGATCGCCGAGGGCGCGGGCGAATAGGCCGGGATCAGCGGTAGACCTCGCGCCGGTGCCCGACCGTGAGCACCAGCACACGCAGCGTAAAGTCCTCGCTGACCTCGTAGATGACCCGGTAATCCCCCACCCGAAGCCGAAAGGTCTCGCTGCCTTTGAGTCGTTTGCTGGCCGGGGGGTGCGGGTCCGCGCGCAGCGCCTCGATCGCCCGAAAGACGCGGGCGCGGATCGGCATGTCCAGCTCTTTGAGATCACGCAGCGCGCGGCTGGTGTACTCGATCGCGTAACCGTCCACCTACAACCCCAGCGCTCGCCGAACCTCGTCGGAGGACAAGATCTGCTCCTGCCCGCTCTTCAGCGCGGCCCGCACCTCGTCCGCGGCCAAGAGATCGAGGCGATCTTCTTCTTCATCCTCAACGAGCGGCGCCGCCTCGATGCTCTCGGAGAGGAGCCTGAGCAGGCGGAGGCGCTGCGCGAGGGGCAGCCGCAGGGCCGAGAGAATGACTTCGTCCATTCGACCTCCGGTTACAGCGTCATCATAGACGCTTCATAGGTTGGTCAGAAGAGTAGAATGGCGGCGGGCGATGGCACGCTCTCCAGGAGCGTGTCTTGGCTAGAAATAGCGTTGGCGCGGCATATGCGCAAGACGCGCTGCTACAACCGCTCGCGCACTTCAACGCACTTCGTGTGTCCGGCCGTGCACCGGCGGATCGTCCACTGGCACAGCGCAGAGCGGTGAGGCACACTAGCGCCGCGTACCATGCGCAGGAGTAAACCGATGCTGACCTTGATTCTTCTGGTGGGCTGCTTCTTCGGCAACGTGAATGACCAGCTCGACAACCTCGACGAGGAGCTCTCGGAGCTCGCGGAGACGGTCGAAGACCAGGCCGTGCTCATCGAGGAGCTGGAGGCTGAGAACGCGGCCCTGCTCTCGGAGCTGGAGTCTTTACAAGAGGGCGGCGGGAGCGCCGCGGCGGCGCCCTCGCTGGAGTACACCCTCGACATGGTGCCGAACCGAGACGATGCGGGGACGTATTATGCCCTGTACGACTACAGCATCTCGTTTCAGGTGCTCGGCGACGTCGAGGCCGTCCGGGTGTTGGAGTATGCAGCCGAGTCTTATACGGGTGAGCTCAAGACGGTGGACCACGGCGACGCGCAGTGTGAGGCCCTCACCTGGAGCGGCCTCGATGAGCTGCCTTACCGTGCGTTCGTGGTCGAGGCCTGGCGCGGCGCCGAGCGCTGGTGCTGGGAGTGGGAGCAGTACACGAGCTGGCTTGTGTACACCGACTGCTCCAGCGGCACCCACGTCGCAGACCTGACCTGCGACTAGAAAAAGCTCCCCTGAGCTGACGGGCCGCGGCGCTTGCCCTTGGAGCGCCAGCGGCCGTTCTTGTCTCTGGGCGGCGCCCGCTCAGGCCTCCATTTGCGGGTGTAGCCCTTCACCGCGACGACCTCGGCGGCCTTCTTCGCCTTCTTCTTGCCCATCACGCCTCCTTGTCTTGGGCGTCCATCGCCCAGAGCAGATCGATCGACTCTTGAGAGCTGCACAAAGCCATAAGGGTGCGGCGCTGGCGACGGTTGAGCAGCGCGCCCGCGAGCAGCAGCGCGAGCGCGACGTCGTCGGTCTCCAGCTCCGGCGCGAGCTTGATCGCCGCTAGGCACTTGTCCCTCATCGCCGAGGCCGCGGCCCAGGCCTCGGCGGTCGGGTAGTCCTGGCCTTCGAGGTAGGCCGCCATGAAGCGGAACGGGTGAACCGGCTTCGGCATCTTGTCGGGTAAGCCCGGGGTGGTGCTCTTAGTCGTCATTCGCATGACCGGCCTCGGCTCGCTCTTTGAGGGTGGTGTAGCTCTTCTGAAACGCGAACATCAAGACCAGGTCATCCATCGCCAGCGCGAGGAGCTCGTCGATGCGGGTGGTGTCCTCGCGCAGCCAGGCGATCACGGCCTCGGCGGTGAGCACCACGGCCGGGGGCGCGGCCTCGGGCTCTTGGACGGGATCCGCCGCCGTCGCCGCCGGCGTCATGCGCACCGCGGGCCGCGCCTTGGGCGGCGGAGCGCCGCTGATGGCCGCCTTGAGCTGCTCGGCCAGCAGCTCGCCGATGGACTCCAGCGGGGCGCCTGCGGGGATCTTGAACGCCTGGCGCAGCAGAGGCAGCCCGAGCAGCATCACGAAGATGCCGGCGGCGCTGGTGACGGTGCCGGCCTCGGAGAGCCCGCCGAGCTGCGCGCGGAGGGTGGCCACCTGGCTGAAGCCCTTCGCCTGCTCCACGGTGATCTGCGCCAGCAGTCCATGTGCGGCGTTCGTGGCCTGAAATGCGTTGAGCATCAGTTGATTGTTCTGCTCACGAAGCCGGAAGTTCTCGGCACGCTCCTCCATCGCGACCTTGCGCCAGTAGGCGTCAGACCCGAACTCCTCCAGCTCGTCCCCCGAGTAGTCCAGCGTCCGGTGAAGGTCGATCAACGGATCTCCGCTGGACCCTACGACGTAGACCTTGATCCGCAGCTGCCCCCGGGGCTGAAGCCCGATGCGCTCGCAGAGCTGCTTATAGACGTCGTTGAGCACACCATCGACGCCGGTAGCCTCCAGCACCGCGCCAGCGCAGGACGCCACCTGCGGCGCGGAGGAGTTGCCCTTGGCCTTGAAGTTCGCGATCAGCTTCCACGGCTTGTTTAGGGCGTTCTCTGCGCAGCGCTCAATGAGCAGCGCCCGCAGACA
>JAKLKD010000024.1 GCA_023150845.1 Myxococcota bacterium
GCCGCCTGCGGAGCCCGCGCCGCCCGCCGAGCCCGCGCCGCCCGCCGAGCCCGCGGCGAAGTCCTTCCCGCTCAGCCTCGCCGAGCGCCCGGAGGGTCTGGGCGTCGGTGTGCTCCTCGGGGCGCCGACGGGGCTCAGCGTGGCCTACCGCCTCGACGACCCGCGCCACGCCTTCGCCGCGGGCCTCGCCTGGAGCGTGTCGAGCCGGGACGTGCAGCTCCACCTCGACTACCAGCTCGTGCTCAAACGATACGAGACCGAGGAGGTGGACACCGTCGATTTCCCGCTCTACGTCGGCATCGGCGCCCGCTTCCGCGCCGGGGACAGCCCCTACAGAAATGACCCCAACCTCGGCCTGCGGGTGCCCGTCGGCGTCGCGGTCCACCCCAAGACCGTGCCCATCGAGGGCTTCGTCGAGCTCGCGCCCATCGTCGGGCTGTTCCCCGACACGACGGTCTACCTGGACGCGGCCTTGGGGGCGCGGGTGTATTTTGGGGTCAACTCGATGAAGTGAACTTGTTCATTGAACACGTTCATCTCAACACCCCCACCGCCTCCTCCACGGCGCCGAGCACCGCGGTCGCCTCGGCCACGGCGTTCGGCCAGTGGGGCGCGAAGCGCAGGGCGCCGTCGGGGGTGGCGCAGATGACGCCGCGGGCGCCCAAGGCGGCGGACAGCGCGGCGGCGGTGAGGCCCGGCGGGGGCAACACGGAGAGGATGCCCGAGCGGGCGTCGGGCTCGACGGCGCGGAGGCTCGTGAAGCCGAGGGCCTGAAGGCCGGGCTCCAGAGCGTCGTGGTAGGCCTGGATGTGGGCGTAGATGGTCGGGATACCCAGCTCCAGCAAGGGCTGGATGCCCGCCTCCAAGGCCACGAAGCCGAGGCTGTCCTGGGCGCCGCCCTCCAAGAAGTCGGCCTGGGCGCGCACGGGGCGGTCGTAGCGCAGGGCGTCGGGGCCCTCAAAGAGGAAGCTCGTCGCCTGCTCGTGGGAGAGCCAGCCCGCGAGCAAGGGGCGCAGGGCCCGCACCCGCGACGGCGCGATGTACAAGAAGGCGTTGCCGTCGGTGCCCATGAGCCACTTGTGGCTGCCGCAGGTGAGGTAGTCCACACGCTCGGCGAGGCCGTCCAGGGGCACCACGCCCGCGGCCTGGATGGCGTCGACGAAGAGCTCGGCGTCATAGCGGCGGGCCAGGGCCGAGAGCTCGTGGAGGGGCATCCGCAGCCCGGAGCGGAACTGCACGGCGCTCACGGCGATGAGGCGCACCCCGCCCTTCCGTAAGGCGTCCTCAACCCTGCCGAGGCCGTCGCCGCTGCCATCGCCGAAGCCGTCGAGGGGCAGGCGCTCCAGGCGCAGGCTGTGGGCGGCGGCGGCCTGCTGCCACGGCGTCACGTTCGCCGGGAACTCTCCGGCGAAGGTCAGCACCCGCTCCCCGGCCCGCCAGGGCAAGGACACCGCGACGTCGATGACCCCTTGGGTGGTGTTGGGGCGTAAGGCGAGGTCCCGGGCCGTGGCGCCGATGAGCCCAGCGAGGCGCTCCTTGAGGCGGTCACGCTGGAGCATAAACCGGGGGAAGGCCCCGGAGCCCTGCTCAGCCCAGACCGCCAGGGCCTCGGTCACGGCGGCGGTGACGAGGGCGCTCGGCGGGGAGATCCCGGCGTGGTTGAGGTAGACCGCGGCGGCGAGGCTCGGGAAGAGCGCGCGGTCGCCGAGGGCGGGGGGCGGCAGGGTCGGGTTCAGGGGCATACGCTCGCTCTAACCCGCGACGCGGAGCCCTGGGCGCGGCGGCGCTCAGGCGGTTACTGCGGGGGTCTGGAGGTCCATCATGGCCGACATCAGGTCTTCGCTTCGGTGCAACCTATGAGAGGCGGCGCCGTCGCCGGGGGCAGCCCCATCACCGTCGAGGCGGGCCTGCACGCCCTGCGCCTTGGCGGGAACGCCATCGACGCCGCCGTCGCCGCGCAGCTCATGGCCTGCGTCGCCGAGCCCGCGCTCACCGGCCTCGGTGGGTCAGGCATCGCGACGATCCGCGTCGGCGGCGAGGTGATGGTCTGTGACCTCTTCTCCGACTTCCCCCGGCGCGGCGCCCCGCTCAAGCCGATGTGGGAGTGCCCCGTACACTTTGGGCCCACGACGCAGATGTTCCACTCCGGGCCCGGGGCGGTGGCCGTCCCCGGCGTTCCTGGTGGGCTCTGGCTGATGCACGAGCGCTTTGGCCGGGTGCCGATGCCGCTCCTCGCCGCCCCCGCCGCCGCCGCCGCCCGGGCGGGGGTGACGATGTTGTCCACCCACGCCATCGTCTTCCGGGTGCTGCACAAGGTGCTGTCCTCGACGCCGGAGATCGCCGCGCTGTTCTGCCCCGACGGCGCGCCCCTCACCGCCGGGTCGCTGTACAAGAACGCCGATCTGGCCGACACGATCGAGCGTTTCGCCGTGGAGGGCCCCGAGCCCTTCTACCGAGGGGACATCGCCCAGGCGCTCTTGAAGACCCTCGGCGACGAGGGCAACCTCAGCCTGGATGACCTCGCGGGCTGGCGGCCTCAGCTCCGCCCGGCCTTGGCGCTCCGTTACCGCGACGCGACCATCTACATGCCCGGCCCGCCGAGCCAAGGTGGCGTCTTGACCCTGCGCGCCCTGCGTGAGCTGGAGCGCGCCGGTCCTTTGCCCACCCCCGACGGCGCCGCCCACGTCCAGCGCCTCGCCGAGGCGATGTCCGCCGCCGAGCAGGCCAAGGAGCACCCCTGGCCCGAGGCGCTGTTCTCCGAGGGCCTCGTCACCCGCTACGTCGGGCCTGGCCTCACCACCCACATCTCCACGGTGGACGCCGAGGGCGACGCCGTCGCCATCACCACCTCGTTGGGGGAGACGGCGGGGGTCGTCGTCAAGGGGACGGGGGTCATCCTCAACAACCTGCTCGGCGAGGCCGACGTCAACCCGCCGGACTACCCCCGCCCACCCGGCGCCCGGCTGATGACGATGTGTACGCCGACCCTGGTGGACTCGCCCCAGGGCCGCTACGCCTTAGGCACCGGGGGGTCGAGCCGCATCCGCTCGGCGCTCCTGCACGGCGTCGTGCACCTCGTCGATCACGGCCGCTCCCCCGCCGCCGCCACGGCCGCGCCGCGCTGCCACATGGAGTCCGGCGAGCTGGCCATCGAGCTCGCCGACCGCCCGGACGGCGCCGAGTCCGCCTTGCGTGAGGTCTTCCCCAAGCTCGTGCCGTTCGGGGAGCGCGCCTTGTACTTCGGCGGCCTACACATCGCCGCCCGCACGGCCGAGGGCTTCGCCGGGGCCGGTGACCCCCGGCGCTCGGGGTCGTTTGGGCTGTTGAGCATGAGCTGAGCGGCGGGGGCGGCTCTGCCGCGCCAGAGTTATGCGGATGTGGTTCAACCTCTGTCGCTGAGCCGCGAAGTGTCCACGCCCCTCCTGCCCGCTGACGCCAGCTCTTACGCTGCGCTCCTGGACTCGCTCAAGCGCCGCGTCCACGACGCGCGCCGTCGGGCCATCGCCGCGGCGAACCAAGAGCTGATGACGCTCTACTTTGAGGTGGGCCAGTCCATCGTCGCCCGGCAGGCCGAGGAGGGCTGGGGGGCGAAGGTCATTGACCGCCTGGCGAGAGACCTACAGGCGGCTTTCCCCGACATGGACGGCTTCTCGCCGCGTAACCTCCACCGAATGCGGGCGTTCTACCTGGCTTGGGGCGAGGTTGAGCCGGGTGAAGAGAAGAAACTGCCACAGGCTGTGGCAAAATTGCCCTGGGGTCACAACACCCTGCTGTTGGAGAAGCTCCGAACCCCGTCCCAGAGGCTGTTCTACGCCGAACGCTCTCTGCAACACGGCTGGAGCCGGGCCATCCTGAGCCTTCAGATCGCCGGGCAGCTCCACCGCCGCGAGGGCATGGCCGTCACCAACTTCCCAGCGCTCTTGCCCCCACCCGACTCCGACCTCGCGCTGCAAGCCACCCGCGACCCCTATCTCTTCGACTTCTTGACGTTGCACGCCAGCGCCAACGAGCGCGACATCGAGCGGGCGCTGATGCAGCACATCGAGCGCTTCTTGTTGGAGCTCGGCGCGGGCTTCGCCTTCATCGGGCGGCAGGTCGCCGTGGACATCGGCGGCGAAGACCACAAGATCGACCTCCTCTTTTACCACCTGCGCCTCAGAAACTACGTCGTCATCGAGCTCAAGGCCCGCCCCTTTGACGGACGGGACGTGGGTCAGCTCAACATGTACTTGTCTGCGGTGGACGACCAGCTTCGGCAGCCCACAGACGGCCCGACGATCGGCCTGCTCCTGTGCCGCGGAAAGAACCGCGTGAAGGCCGAGTACGCCCTGCGAGGGCTGATGCGCCCCATCGGCGTCGCCGACTGGGAGACCCAGCTCGTCGAGAGTCTGCCCGAGGAGCTCGCCGGGAACCTGCCGAGCGTCGCCGAGCTTGAGCGGGAGCTCTCCTTCGCGACCCTCAACGACGAGCCCCCCGACGCCCCCTGACAGGCCCTCGACAACCCCCGGAGCCCGCGGTGCTACCTTGACGGGAGCCCTGGAGTCTCCATGTCCCCGCTGATGCTCTCGTTTCTCGTCGCCTGCGGCAAAGATGAGGTCACCGACACCGCGCCGCCGCCCCTCGTCGCGCCGCCCAGCCCCGCCGCGGCCTTGTGGTGGGTGACGACTGAAGGGGACGTCTACACCTTCGACCCGGGCGACGAGGCGCCGGTCTTGGCGCACTCCCAAGGGGACCTCACCATGGCCCGGCCCGGCGACGGCGAGAGCGTCGTGCTGCTCTCCAAGAGCCGCCGTGAGGTCACCCTCGTCGGGCGTGAGGACCTCAGCCACACCACCGTCGACCTCCCCCGCGAGGCCCTCGAGGCGACCTGGTGCGGCGGGAAGGCCTGGGTCGTGCTCACGAACTACGGCCTCGCCGTGGTGAACCCCGCGGGCGACGAGGAGGCCGAGTGGCCGCCGCCGAGCAGCGACACCTGGGGCGCGGGGAAGTACCTCTACCTCGGCGCGTCCGGCCGTAAGCTCTACGCGAGCTGGAACGCCGGGGATCGTGATCACTCCGCCTACTTGGACGTCTTGACCTGCGACGCCGACAGCACGCCCACGACCCTCGCCGAGACCAACGACGTCGGCCCCCTGCGCTTCGTGAACGAGCGGGTCGTGCTCGCCTGGAGCTTCTGGGACAACGGGGCCTTCGGCGGCGTCAAAGAGATCGACCCCACGAGCGGTGAGGTCGCCGTCGCCTACACGAACGACGACTGGGGCGTCGGCGCCTGGTCCGGGGCCATCGGCGGCGACCAGGTGCTCCGCCTCTGGGACGAGGTGAGCCTCGCCCAAGAGCTGCGCCGGATCGACCCCAGCGCCAGCGTCGATGAGGCCCTCACCCTGCCCGTGACCCTCGCCCAGGAGCGCTACGGCCACGCCTTTCGTACGGGCGTAGACGGCGGCGACGCCGAGCTCTGGGTGGCGGTGGAGGGCGGCGGCGTCGCCGGGGTGCGCCTGCGCGACGGCGAGGTGTCCGAGCCGACGGTGATCACCGGCGATCCGGTCCTCTACGTCGCGTTCCGCTGAGCCCCGGCGCGGCCTGACGCGGGTTAGGGGACACCCCCAACCACGACGCGACAGGAGCCCCCATGGAGTACCGCAACCTCGGCCAGTCCGGCCTCAAGGTCTCGACCCTCTGCCTCGGCGCCATGACCTTCGGCGAGGCCGATGAGAAGTCGATGATGCACAAGGTCGGGTGTGATGAGGACACCTCACACCAGCTCATCGAGCGCGCCTTGGAGGCGGGGATCAACTTCCTCGACACGGCGAACATCTACGGCCAGGACGGCCTCTCCGAGCGGGTGATCGGCGCCTGGTTCGACAAGTCTGGCCGCCGGGACGAGCTGGTCTTGGCCACGAAGTTCCGCTTCCGCACCGCGCCCGGGCCCCTGGGCGCCGGGGCCTCACGCCGCCACATCATCCGGGCCTGCGAGGACAGCCTCCGCCGCCTGCGCACCGACCGCATCGACCTCTACCAGATCCACATGCAGGACAACGACACCCCCGAGGAGGAGACGCTCCGCGCCTTGGACGACCTCGTGCGCCAAGGAAAGGTGCTCTACCTCGGCGCGAGCAACTACGCGGCCTACCGCCTCGTGGACTCCTTGTGGCGCTCGAAGAGCCTCGGGCTTGAGCGTTTTGTCGCGCTGCAGATGCAGTACAGCCTCGCCGTGCGTGACCTGGAGCGGGAGCACATGCCCCTGGCCCGGCAGTGGAACCTCGGCGTCATCCCCTGGTCGCCGCTCGCGGGCGGGTTCTTGTCGGGCAAGTACCGCCAGGGCCAGCCGCCCCCGGACGGCAGCCGCCTCACGCGCTGGAAGGAGTGGCTCACCCGCTACGACAACCCGCGCTGCTGGGGCACCATCGAGGCGCTCATCGCCGTCGCCGCCGAGCTCGACGCCACGCCGTCCCAGGTCGCCTTGGCCTGGCTCCTGCACAAGCCCGCCGTGACCTCGGTGATCTTCGGCGCCCGCAGCGTCGAGCAGCTCAACGACAACCTCAAGTCCTCCGAGCTTAAGCTCAGCGCCGCCCAGCTCACCCGCCTCGACGACGCCAGCGCCTTCGAGCTCGGCTACCCCTACGACTTCATCAAGCGCATCTCCGGCGCCTGGTGATCGTCGCGGCGTGACGCCATGACCGGCGTCTGTCACCCGTTCGACGCAGAGCGAATGTTCTGCGTCGACGCTTGAGGGGAGGGCCTCAGCGCGCATATCGTGGGGGTCCACGAGCCAGGAGCCCCCTTGACGGCCAACGCCGAGGTCGCGTCCCGCAGCCCCGAGAGCACCTTCTCTTTGGCGGTGCTCCAAGACCTGTTCTTGGACTTGTTCGTCAAGGACCGCGCCTTCCTCGCTGTGGTCGCGGTGGCCTTCGTCGCCTGCGCGGTGGTGCTGCCGTACCCCGAGGCCGCCCGCTGGCTCGGCTTCGCCTTGGCGACCTACTCCGCCGTCGGCAACGACAGCATCCAGACCATCGGCACCTTCATCGCCTCCAACAGCACGACGCACTGGGCGAAGCTGTGGCTGTTCATCGCCGGCATCTGGGTGGCGACGATCGCGTGGTCGTGGGTGAACTACAGCGGCGACATCTCCTTCGAGCGCCTCACGGCCAAAGGTTTTGAGACCGCGCCCGCGAGCTTCTCGTACCTGCAGATCGCCGCGCCGGTCGTGCTGCTCATCCTCACCCGGCTCAAGATGCCGGTGAGCACAACCTTCTTGTTGCTGAGCGGCTTCTCGACGAGCGCGACGGGCATCTGGGACATGCTCGTCAAGAGCGTGAGCGGCTACGGCGTCGCGTTCATCACGGCGTTCGGGCTGTGGATGCTGCTGAGCCGGGCCTTCCAGCGCTGGTTCCAGGGCGAGGCCCACCCCGGCTGGCGCGTCGGGCAATGGATCTCCTCGGGGCTCCTCTGGAGCGTGTGGATTCAGCAAGACGCGGCGAACGTCGCGGTGTACCTGCCGCGGCAGATCACGGCGACGGAGCTCATCCCGGTCTTGGTCTTGCCCTTCTTCGGCCTCGGGCTCTTGTTCTGGCAGGGCGGCGAGAAGATTCAGCAGGTGGTCAACGAGAAGTCTGAGGTCGTGGACGTGCGCCCGGCCACGGTGATTGACTTCGTCTACGCGATCATCCTCTACGTCTTTAAGGAGCTCTCCAACGTGCCGATGAGCACCACCTGGGTGTTCATCGGGCTCTTGGGCGGCCGTGAGCTGGCGATGGCGCTCCGCCGTGTGGGCGACTACGACGCGCGCCAGGCGGCCGGGCTCTTGGCGAAGGACCTCACCCTCGCGCTCATCGGCCTCGCGGTGTCCATCCTCATCGCCCTGGCCGTGAACGACGCCTTGCGGGCGAGCGTCCTCGGCGGATGACGCCTGAGGCCCTCGGGCGCACCTTGCACGCGCTCTACGTCGTAGACCCCGCCGCCCGGCTGCGCGCCGACGACGAGCGCAAGGCCGCGCAGCTCGCCGCCTTGTTGCCGGTGATCGCCGCCTGCGCCGGGGACGCCCGGCCCGAGCCCGGGCTCCTCATCGACGCCGCCGCCGGTCGAGGTCAGGTCGCGCTCACGGCTCTGGCCCACGTCTTTCAGGGTCGACGGCGCTGGGAGGCGCTCTGTGTGGAGCGGGAGCCCCAGCGGGCGAAGGCCGGGGCCGAGGCCGCCGCGCGCCTGGGCCTCGCCGCGCGGTTCGTCTGCGCGGACGTGAACGAGCCCGAGGTCTGGACCCAGCGCCCAGACATCGTCGTGGGGCTACACGCCTGCGGCGGGGCCACCGACGCCATCATCCACCACGCCGCCGCGGCCCAAGCGCGGTGGATCCTGCTCTTGCCCTGCTGCTACGGCGGGGCGCAGGCCCACGAGGGGCGCTGGTCCCCTCCCCCGGCACAGGCTCGGGCCTTGGACCTCGCCGAGCGCCTGGGCTTCCCGCGGCAGGGCCTCGTGCGGGGGCGGCTCTCCTTGGCCGTGGTTGACGCCGAGCGCACCTTACGCCTGGAGGCCGCGGGTTACGCCGTCGAGACGAGCGAGCTGTGGGCCCCGGCCTTGAGCCCCTTCGGGCGGCTCTGGCGGGCGCGGCACGTCGGGGAGACGGGGCGGGCTGAAGAGGCCCGGCGGCGCCTCCAGACCTTGCTCGGCGAGGGCGCCTGAGCCCCGGCTCAGCCCGTGTTCTCGTGAATCCAGGCGAGGTAAGGCGGGTGGCCCTGGGTGATCGGCGTGGCGATGATCTCGGGGCACTCATAGGGGTGCAGGCTCACGAGCAAGGCGCGCAGGGCCTCGAAGCGCTCGTCGGTGGTCTGGAAGAGGATCATCACCTCGGCCTCGTCAAAGAGCTGGTCCTTCCAGCGGTAGATCGAGCGCAGGCCGCGGACGACGTTGCCCCCGGCGGCGAGGCGCTGCTCAACGGCGGCCCGGGCCAACGAGACGGCGACGTCTTCATGCGGGGCGGTGACGGTGACGAGGATCGGCTGAGCCAAGAAGCCTCCGGCGGCGCGGGTGGTGCGCCCAGCTTAACCCGGACCTTGGCGCGGCCAGGTGAAGCCCATCGTCTCTAAGCTCGCGAGGGCCTGGGTGAGCCCCTGGGCCAAGAACGAGCCGCCCTCGGCGGCGCCGCCGGTGAGCACCACCTTGTCGAAGCTCCCGCGCCAGGCCCGGGCGACCTCGGGCAAGGTCGTGGTGAGCGCCAGCTCCCGCAGGCGGCCCTCGGTGATCGTGCCCTCGGCCTCACGCTCCAGGCGCAGGAGCGCCGCCGAGGTCTCCCGGCTCACCCGCTCGGCCTGGGCGCGCAGCTCCGCCTGACGGGCCTGGCTCTCGGCGACACGCTCCTCACGCTCCAGCCGCGCCTGCTCCTCCAGGGCCAGGCGCCCCCGGCGGGCCTCGGCCTCGACGTCCTCCCGCTCGACCTGGGCGGCCAGCCGGGCCCGGGCGAGCTGGGCCTCGTGCTCCAAGGCCTGGCGAGCGCGGGCGCGCTCGGCGGCGAGGCGCTCCTCCTCCAGGGCCATCATCTCCCGGCGGGCGTCTTCCTTTCGGCGGGCCTGCTCCACGCTCACCTGGGCCTCGGCGGCCATCACCTCGGCCCGGGCCTGGAGCGCCGAGAGCGCGAGCTGCTCCCGAAACGGGGCCTGGAGGCGCTCAAACACCTCCTTCGAGAGCACCCGCACGTCCTGAACCTCGATGGTGTCGATGGCGACGCCCCAGCCCCGGTCGGTGTCGTCTTGGGCCTGCCCCCGGCCCGAGACCACCGGGGCCACCTCCGCCATGAGCTCCACGGCGAGGGACTCCTTCCGCTGGGTGAGGCACTCCTCCAAGGTGAGGTTCGCGACGAGGCGGCGGGTGGCGCCCACAAACATCTCCCGGAGCAACGCCTCGACCTCCTTGAAGCTCTCAAGGTTGAGCATCCGCCAGGCGAGGAGCGGGCGCACGATGCGGAACACCGCGAGGCCGGTGACGGCGACCCCTGCGCGCTCCCGGGTGACCTGATCCGCCGTGAACTGCACCCGGTGCACCGAGGTGTCGACCAAAGCCACGGTGTCCGTGGGGCGCTTGAAGCAGCTCCCGCCTTGGGCGGCGTTGAGCACGCGGCCGTCGCGGACGTGGATGAGGTGCTCGTGAGGGGCGGCGGTGACAAACCCCCAGCGGGGGACGGCGGTGGGCATCGGGGCGCTCCGGTTGGGTCCGGGCCGAGTTTTGCAAGGCTCATGCCGCGCACCGGGCGCCTCCCCTCGCTGGACCTGCACGAATCTGGCGCGGCGACCTGCGCCATCTTGGAGCGCCTTGCGCTGAAGTTGAGCGGCACCATGGCTAGTCCGGCCCGACACACGCCCCGACAGTCCGGTCAGTAAGTGTCCACAATCCCGATCGCTCGCGTGGAGCGGAGATGGCGCGAACCCATCCTGTGCGCCGCGAGGCCCGCCGCCAAATCAATTGTCGCGCGGCCCCAGCCACGAAGATCCCGTCAAGAAGCGCAAGTCTTCGCCGATGTTGGCCTGTTGCCGTTAGCGCCTGTTGCGAAAGCGACACAACTGGGTCACCTTTGACCGGATCCCCTGCTGTTCGACCTCACACCGGAGCACACCTGGATGGTCTCCCGCACCCTCGCAGTCCTGTTCACCACCTTCGCGCTGCTGAGCGAAGCCCAGGCCGCTGACCTCGCTGGTCAGATCCGCGGTCGCGTGCTCGACACCGACGGCACCGCGGTGCCCGGCACCCTGCTCACCGTCACCTCCCCCACGATGATCGGCCCCAAACAGGCGGAGACGAACGCGGACGGCGAGTTCTTGCTCACGCAGCTCCCGACCGGTGAGTACCGCGTCGAGGCCGTGAAGCCCGGCTTCAACACCTGGGTCACCGAAGACATCCGCGTGAGCCCCGGCGGCACGACCACCCTCACGGTGACGCTCACCCTCGCCGAGGGCGGCGAGGTCATCGTCATCACCGACACCCCGCCCGTCGTGGACGTCGAGAAGGTGCGCGGCGGCGTGAACCTCACCTCGGCCCAGCTCCGCGACCTCCCCACCGCGGGCCGCGACTACCAGTCCGTCGTCGCCGTCACCCCCGGCGTCGTCGGCTCGGGCAACGCGAACATGCGCGGCGGCATGGACAGCGCCAACCAGTTCTACCTCGACGGCGTGAACATCACCGACCCGGTGACCAACACCTTCTCGATGAACATGAACTACGACGCCATCCAGGAGCTGCAGGTCATCACCGGCGGCATGGACGCGGAGTATGGCCGCTCGCTGGGCGGCGCCGTGAACATCATCACGAAGTCCGGCGGCAACGAGGTCGAGGCCCTGGGCAGCGTCTTCTACTCGGACGAGAACTTCGAGCTCTACAAGCCCGACCCGAGCCGCGGCGACGACCCCACCATCCCCTCGAACTACTCAAGCCAGCAGTACGCCCTGAACGTCGGCGGCCCGATCATCCAGGACAAGCTCTGGTACTTCGTCTCCGGCCAGGCCGACATCTACCGGGACACGGTGTTCTTTGACAACGCCGTCGTCGGCCGCCCCACGGGCCCCGACCCCCTCACCGGCGACGAGATGTCCGAGGTCGCCCCCCGCGACTGGCGCTCGTACTACCTCACCGGCAAGCTGACCTTCCAGCCCACGGCGAACCACCTCGTCGCCGTGCACGCCCAGGGCGACCCGACGACGATCAAGAACACCCAGCAGGACCCCTACACCTTGCCCTCCGGCGAGCGGGTCCAGCGCCAGGGCGGCTGGATCGCCTCGGCGCGCCACGTCTGGACGCCGTCGAACTTCATGAACCTGGAGTCGCAGCTCTACTACCAGACCTCCTACGTCAACGTCACGAGCATCCTCTGGGAGGACTGCAAGAACTGGGACAACGGCGTCTGTATGGATGACTTCGGCGAGGGCTGGCTGGCGTACGACGCCGACGGCTTCGCCACGGGCGAGTTCCCCTACGCCTACCTCTCGAACCGCGAGCGTATGAGCGCCAACACCGCGCTCTCGCTTTTCCCCGAGTTCATCGGCCAGCACCGGATCAAGATCGGCCTCCAGGTCGAGCAGCTCACGGGCTACGACCGTTACCCGGGCATCGAGAACGGCATCAACTACTACAGCCACAGCGGCGACCCGGCGGACCTCACGGGCTACACGCCCACCCTCTCCTACCGCTACGACAGCGACCAGGAGGCCACCGTCGGCGGCACCATCCTGTCGGCCTATGTCCAGGACGTGTGGCAGCCCATCGACCGCCTCACCCTGCGTCCCGGCCTGCGCGTGGACGCGCCGACGCTCAAGAACGACGTCGGTGAGAAGATCATCGCCGGTGTGGCCTTCCAGCCCCGCCTCGGCGCCGCCTTCGACGTCTTCGGCGACCAGAGCACCTCGGTGCACGCCTACTACGGCCGCTTCGTGGACCCGGGCTTCTTGACCGTGGTCGGCTACGCGCTCAACCGCTCGACGGGCTACGGCCAGTACGGCTGGGACGACAAGGCCGGTGACTGGGCGGCGGAGCCCTCGCAGACCTACTCCTCGACCTTCCTCATCAGCGACAACCTCACCTTCCCGACCTCGGACGAGTGGAACCTGGGCATCACCCGGGCGCTCGGCGAGGCGGCCTCGGTGGACGTCACCTACGTCCGTGAGCACGCCCGCAACTTCTGGGAGGACGACGAGGTCAACCTCATCTGGAACGCCGACGGCACCGACGTCATCGGCTTCCGCAACGGCCAGAACACGAGCATCTACCGCCTGCGCACCCCTCGGGAGCTCTACACCCTCTACAACTCCTTGGAGTTCACCGTCACGGCGAACGTCGAGAAGTGGTGGTTCGTGGGCAGCTACGTCTGGTCGCAGGCCAAGGGCAACGCCTCGGACCAGGGCGCCACGGTGAGCTGGGACAACCCCCAGCAGCAGCAGTACGCCGACGGTTACCTCAGCTACGATCGCACCCACGCCGCGAAGTTCTCGGGCACCAAGCGTGACAACGCCGCCTGGACCATCGGCAGCGTGCGCGTCGGCTACCTCTACGGCGTGAACTTCCGCCTGTTCTCGGGCTTCCCCTACCAGCCGACCTACTGGAACAACTACGACCAGGGCTGGAGCAACGTCAACTCCAACAACGACGGCGTCTACCGCACCCCCGGTCTGTCCATCACCGACGTGCGCGGCGGACTCACCTTCGGCGCGGGCCCGACCACCTGGGCGCTGACCGCCGACATCACCAACGTCTTCAACGATCGCTCGGTGACGAGCGTGAACACCACCTACGGCGACCAAGACGGTGAGGGCGTCTACACCGACAGCAACGGCGATCCGGTCTTCGGCCAGCCCCTGTCCTTCGCCACCCCTCGCCGCCTCCAGGTCGGCCTCCGTGGAGAGTTCTGAGATGCGCACCCACCTCTTCCCCCTGATCCTCCTGATCTCGTGCGCGGGCCCTGAGTCCGACGTCGACAAGACCTCCCTCACCGGCACCGCGCGCATCTTGCCCGGCGCCACCGTCGATATCGAGACGGACGTGAAGGACAACCCCAAGGACTCCCTCGCGCAGGCCTTGGACGTCGGCTCCTTGAGCTGGCGGCCGGAGACCTGGACCGGCAAGCTGCGTGTGGTCGGCGCCGACGCCGCCGCCGAGGGCGTCGTCGAGAAGGACTGGGTCGTGTTCCGCCCCGCCGGGACCGGCGCCTTCTCCTTCACCGTCAGCTTGGGTGAGCCCGCGGGCCCGCCGAAGCCCGCCCCCGACACCGGCGACACCGGGGCGTCCGACACCAGCGACACCAGCGACACCAGCGACACCAGCGAAGACACCGGCACCCCGGACACCTCGACGCCGGACACCGAAGAGACCGCGCCGACCTACACCGACCTCGTGGTGTACGAGGTCGCCGTCTACGATCTGGCCCTCGGTGACCCCGAGGTCGACACCAGCATCGAGCCCCTCGCCTACGCCTACAGCGACGGCACGGGCGGCACGGTGACCCTCGACATCGAGGAGGTCACCGAGGGCGGTGAGTACGGCTTCATGATCACCCCGGTGTACCTGGGCAACGGCAAGACCGAGTCCTACACCGTCGCCGTGAGCGGCAGCGACCCCAACGACGGCTTGATCATGGTCGGCGCGTACTCCAGCGCCGAGGACTACCTCGCCCGCGGCAACCCCTTGGCCGGGGCCCAGATCGTGGACTGGGTCCAGGACGAGGCCACGGGGGAGTGGGTCGGCTCGTATGAGATGATCTACGTGCAGTCCGTCACCACCACGCCGGGCACGAACGAGTACGGCGAGACGATCGACGACCACGCCGTCGGCGTCGGCGTGACCAAGGTGTGGCTCGTCGCGGGCGACTTCACCGTGTTGAACCAGGGCCTGCCCGCGGGCACCCTCTACAACACCGCGCCGATCGAGGTCTCCCTCACCCCGAACTCCGAGAACGCGGCCCCCTCTGAGGTCGTGCTCGACGCCATCGCCCCCAAGCTCATCGGCTTCACCTACGCCGAGAGTGAGCCCAACACCGGCTTCGTCGACATCGCCAGCGCGGACTACGCCTTGGACATGACGAGCGTGGCCGGGGCGAACGCCCTGCCTGTGGCCTCGGGCCTCGGCTACGTCGATGTGATCACGGGGGTTCAGAGCTTCGCCATCGACAACCCCGCGTGGAACGACGGCGACTACGACGTGTTCGCCCTGACGGTGTCCGAGCCCCTGGGGCTCTCGGCGTCCGTGGCCTGGGAAGGCGGGGCGGACCTCGACTTCCACATCTACGACTCCACCGGCGCTTACCTCGCCGTGGGCTGGGGCGAGGCGAACACGAACCCCGAGCGCTTCACCTTGTCCAACTGGGGCGCGGTGCTGGAGCCTGGCCAGACCTACTACCTCGTGCTCATGGGCTACGAGGGCGCCGCCGGGGAGTACCCGTACACGATTGAGCTGGAGTGGCTGAGCCCCTGATCGGCTGATCTATGGCGCCGCGCGGGCGCTCTTCAGAGGCGGGTTGACCCAACAGCCCCCTCGCCGAGAGCGCCCGCATGTCTCCAGCCGCCCATCTGCCCGCGTGTGACGTCCCCTTCACCCCCCGCTCACGCCTTGGCCTGGGGGCTGTCGGCCTCGCGCTGGGCCTCGGCCTCTTGGGCGCTGGCTGCGCCCAGCGGGACGATGACGGCGACGGCGTCGTCCGTGTCGAGGACTGCGACGACGACAAGACGAACGCCTGGATGAGACGCGGCGTGTTCGAGGGCACGGTGACCCCCGAGAACGCCCAAGACCTCTGCGCTGGCTACTGCTCGATGAAGGTGGAGGGTGAGCTCCTCATCGAGGCCGACAACACGACCCAGCTCCTCGCCTTGGCCTGCGTGAGTGAGGTGACCGGCGACGTCACGCTGCGGGCGAACGAGTCCTTAGAGAACGTCGCGGGCCTCGTGTCGCTGCGAGAGATCGGCGGAGACCTCCGGGTCGAGGGCAACCCCAAGCTCGTCTCTCTGTACGGCTTGTCGTCGCTGGAGCGTGTAGGCGGCTCGGTGAGCGTCGTCGGCAACGACTCCCTCCACGGGCTCAAGCGCCTGACCGGCCTCAAGGAGGTGGGCGGCGACCTCACCCTGCTGAGCAACCCCTCGCTGGAGAGCCTCGCGGGCCTCATGGCCTTGGAGGAGATCGGCGGCGGCCTCTTCGTGGAGGACAGCCCCGCCCTCGTCTCCCTGTACGGTCTGTCGTCGTTGACCCGGGTCGGCGGCTCGGTGAGCCTGGTCGGCAACAACGCCCTCCACGGGCTCAACCAGCTCACGAGCCTCAGCGAGATCGACGGCGACCTCGTGATCGAGGGCAACCCCCGCCTCGAGAACTTCGAGCTCACGGGGCTCAGCGTCCTCGGCGGCGCCTTGGTCATCCACGACAACGACGACCTTGAGATGATCACCTCCGTCGGTGCCCTCGACACCGTCACGGACCTCGTCGTGCAGGACAACAACAAGCTCGCCGACCTCAGCGGGCTCCACACCTTACGCCGGGTGGAGGGTGAGCTGAGCGTGACCGACGGCGAGGTGCTCCCCTCGCTCCGGGGGCTGGAGGGCGTGTTTGACGTCGGCGGCTCGGTGACGCTCAGCGCGCTGCCGGTGCTGGCGGAGCTCGGCGGCCTCAGCGGCCTGCGCACGGTCGGCGGTGACCTCACGCTGAGCCAGCTCAGCGCGCTGACCACCACCGACGGCCTCGACGCGCTGGAGGCCGTCCCCGGCGCCCTCGTCGTGACACAGAACGACCGGCTCCTGCGCCTGAGCGGGCTGTCGACGCTCCCTTCGGTCGGCGAGCTGACTGTCGCCGAGAACCTCAGCCTCACGACCCTGGATGGCCTCGACGGCTTGGTTGAGATCGTCGGGGCCTTCCACCTCAACGACAACCCCAGCCTCAGCGCGCTCACGGGCTTGGCCACGCTTGAGGACATCGGCGGCGAGCTCATCATCGAGCGGAACGACGCCCTCCCGTCGCTCAGCGGCCTCGACGCGCTCACCGCCGTCGGCGGCGACCTCAGCCTGCGGGAGAACGCCCAGCTCAGCGCGCTGCGGGGCTTGCGGAGCCTCGCCTCGATCGGCGGCGACCTCAGCTTCGAGGGCAACCTCGCCCTGACCGACCTCTACGGCCTCGACGACCTCACGAGCGTCGGCGGCAGCCTCCTGGTCTCGTCAAACCCCGCCTTGACCAGCCTCGCGGGCATCAGCCTGCTCACCCACGTCGGAGGCGACGTTCAGATCACCGAGAACGAGGCGCTGGTGGCGCCCTCGGGCCTCAGCGGCCTCTCGGCGCTGGACGGTGACCTGATCCTGCGATCGAACCCGTCGATGACGAGCCTCAAGGGCCTGGAGGCGCTCACCGAGGTCAACAAGGACCTGCACATCGAGCTCAACGACTCGCTCACGAGCCTTGAGGCGCTGGGCCGCCTTCAGACCGTCACCGGCCGGCTTCAGGTGAGCGAGAACGACGGCCTCGTCGTGCTGGGCACCTTCCCCCAGCTCGCGCAGGTCGGCCAGCTCGTGGTTCGTGACAACCCCTCGCTCTTGGAGATCGTCGGCTTCGACAAGCTCAGCGACCCCGGCGCGGGCGTCGTGGTAGAGCGCCAGCAAGATCTCCAGGTCATCGACGGCTTCAACCGCGTCCCGTCCTGGCCCGAAGACCTGCTGCTCTCCGACTATCCTTCGCTGCAGATCTTCCGTGGGTTCGCGTCGGTCACCGAGATCGTCGGGAGCCTTGAGGTGGTTCAGTCGTCCCTCGTGGAGTTTGACGCCTTCAACGGCCTGCGGGTGGTGTACGGAGACCTCATCATCGCCGAGAACCCGGCGCTCACGACGGTGAACGGCCTCGGTCGGCTCGTCGCGGTGACCAGCTCGCTGCAGATCGACGGCAACCCCGAGCTCATCTCCCTCCCGGCGCTGACGACGCTCACCGACGTCGGCTACACGCTCAGCTTCTCCGACAACCCCAAGCTCACCTCCCTCGGCGAGTTTCCCGCGTTGAAGTACACCAACGGCTCCCTTGAGATCGTCGGGAACTCGGCGCTCTCGGCCACGCCGAGCTTCCCCGCCTTGGTCAGCGCCGGGACGATCACCATCGACGACAACGAGTCGCTCGTTGAGGTGGGTGAGCTCCCGGCGCTCACGTCCCTCGACACCCTGGAGATCATGCGATGCCCGCTCCTCCAGGAGCTCCCGGACATCCGCGGGCTGACGAGCCTCTCCGGCCTCAGCCTCGTCGATCTGCCCCTCTTGGCCGCCCTGCCGGAGCTGCCTCCAACGACCACGCTGGGCGGGGATCTGGTGCTCGGCTACCTCCCGCTGATCACCGACCTGAGCACGTTTCGTGACATCACCCGCATCGGCGGGCGCCTCTCGGTCTACCACATGAAGAAGATCAAAAACTTCGGCGACTTAGCGGCGCTCACGACCATCGGCGAGTCCCTCTACGTCGAGGGCAACAACCGCCTGGAGAGCATGGACGGGCTGGAGAGCGTCGTGACCATCGGCAACCACCTCACGCTCACCAACAACAAGGCCCTCGTGGACCTCTCCGGCCTCTACGGGCTCGAGTCCGTCGCCAAGAACGTGACCATCACCGACAACGTCACGCTCCCCAGCGCCGAGGTGAGCGCGCTGCTGAGCGAGATCCCCAAGATCGGCGGCACCACGACGGTCTCGGGCAACGCCCCTTAGCCCCTCGGCGCGGTTGGGTTAGCTTCATCGCGCCCAACACCGCCGGAGCGCCCCGTGTCTCAGCCCGTCCGCCTGCCCTCCTGTGACGCCGCCTTCGCCCCCTCCGCCCGGCCTGGCCCTGGCGTCGTCGTGCTCCACGAGTGGTGGGGGCTCAACGACGAGCTCCGCGGCCACGTCGACCGCCTCGCTGAAGAGGGCATCTCCGCCATCGCGCCGAACCTCTACGACGTCGCGGCCACCACGGACCCCGCCGTGGCGCGGGGGCTCGCCCAGGGGATGAAGACCGGCGTCGCGATGGAGCGGGTGGCCGAGGCCGTGGCCTATCTGCGCGCCCAGCCCGGTCACAACGGCAAGATCGGCGTCATGGGCTTCTGTCTGGGCGGGGTGATGTCCTTCGCCGCGGCCTGCAGCGTCGAGGGGATCGACGCCGTGGCGCCCTTCTACGGCGGCGCTCCGGTGGCGCCGTTCAACGACTGGAGCCGGGTGAAGGCCCCGATTCAGGGCCACTTCGGCGCCAAGGATCCGGTGATCCCCGTCGAGCGGGTCCAGGCGCTCCGGGACGCCTTGGCCGCCGCCGGGGTCACCGCGGAGCTGCACCTCTACGAGGGCGCAGGGCACGCCTTTATGCGCCAGGGTGACCCCGCGGCTTTCCACGCGCCCTCCGCGGCCCTGGCCGCCCAGCGCCTCCGGCAATTCTTCGCCCAGCACCTCACGAACCCCCGCTGACCTGGGCTACATGCGGAGAGCCGCCGCGGCGACCGCGCGGCGAAGATGAGGAGCCTTTGGATGTCGTCTGAGCCCTTTCGGATCACTGGTCTCGGCGTCGCGCTCACGCTCACCCTCGTCGCGTCAGGCTGCGCTGGGCGCGACGGTGACGGCGACGGCTTCCCACAGGCCGAGGACTGCGACGACGACCGCCCCGGCGCTTGGAGCCGACGCGGCGAGTTCAACGGCACGGTCACCAAAGACAACGCCCTCACGGTCTGCTCCGGGTATTGCGCCGTCAAGGTGAACGGCGACGTGGTCATCGACTCGGACGACTCGGAACAGCTCCTGGCGCTCTCCTGCGTGACCGAGGTGACCGGCGACGTGCTGCTTAAGCAGAACGACGAGCTGGTGAACGTGGCCGGGCTCCGCGCGCTGCGGGAGATCGGCGGCGACCTGATCATTGACGACAACCCCGAGTTGTTCTCGCTCTACGGCCTGGAGTCCCTGCTGCGGGTGGGCGGGTCGGTGCGTCTGGACGACAACGAGACGCTCAACGGGGTCAACAGGCTCTCAAGCCTCGCGGAGATCGGCGGGGACCTCACCCTGGAGCAGAACCCCAACGTCGGCGCCCTCAGCCTGCCGAGCCTCAGCCTCATTGGCGGCGCCGTCGATCTCGACGACAATAACAGCCTCACCTCCATCGCGCTGGGCGAGGTGGACACCGTGGCGGGCCTGCACATCCGCGAGAACAACCGCCTCGCCGACCTCTCCGGGCTGAGCCCCCTGCGCCGGGTCGCGGGGGATCTGGAGATCTCCGAGAACGACAGCTTGTCGTCGCTCACCGGTCTGGAGGGCCTGTTCGCCGTCGAGGGCTCGATCGATGTCCAACGCATGCCCATCCTGGCGGATCTGGGCGGGCTCAGCGGCGTGCAGGAGCTCGGCGTGGACCTCCATCTTGAGGTGCTCCCGGCGCTCACGTCCCTGGATGGCCTCGGCGGGCTCGTGACCTTCCCCGGCGTGCTCTGGGTGGCGCAGAACAACGCCCTGACGAGCCTCAAGGGGCTCTCGCGGCTGACCTCTGTCGGCGGCCTCCGCGTCGAGCAGAACCTCTCGCTCACGAGCCTCGACGGCCTGGAGACCCTCTTGGAGGTGACCGGCGACGTCGAGCTTGAGGACAACCCCGCGCTGAGCTCCTTGACCGCCTTGGCCTTGCTCAACGTGGTCGGCGGAGACCTGCAGATCAACGACCACACCATGCTCTCGTCGCTCAGCGGCCTCGACGGCCTCACCTGGGTCGGCGGAGACCTGCGCCTGGAGGACAACGTCGCGCTCACCGCGACGCGAGGCCTGCGGGATCTGGAGGAGATCGGCGGCGAGCTGTACATCCGCGACAACGAGCTCCTCCCTGACCTCTACGGCTTTGACGCGCTCACGACCCTCGGCGGCGACCTCACCGTGTCCTCCAACGACACGATGCTCAGCCTCGCGGGGCTGAGCCGCCTGACGAACGTCGGCGGGGACATCGACATCAGCGACAACGACGCGCTCACGGAGCCCTCGGGGCTCAGCGGCGTCGCGGCGCTGAGCGGCTCGCTGACCCTTCGCCAGAACGCCGCGCTCACGAGCCTCAAGGGCCTGGAGGCCCTGGAGCAGGTCGGCGGCGACGTCACCATTGAGATGAACGACGCCCTGGCCTCCGTCGATGACCTCGACCGGCTCACGACCGTCACGGGCGACCTGCGCATCAAGGACAACGACGGGCTCGACGTGCTCGGCACCTTCCCCTCGCTTGAGACCATCGGCGGCGAGCTGGTCATCCAGCGCAACGTGGGCCTCTCGGAGATCGTCGGGTTTGACAAGCTGCGAGAGGTCAACGCTGGCATCGACATCGCCACGCAGAGCGCGCTGGAGGTCATCGACGGCTTCAACAGCCTCCGCACCCTCCCCTCGAGCCTCGACCTCTCGAGCCTCGTCGCCCTGAAGGTGTTCCGGGGCTTCAACGAGGTCACCGAGCTGGCCGGCAACCTGAGGGTCTATCGAAACCGGGCCCTCGTGGAGTTCGACGGCCTGCGCTCGCTCCGGGTGGTGTACGGCGGCGTCGAGATCTCCGAGAACTCCTTGCTGGAGTCCGTGGCTGGCCTGGACCGCCTGAACGAGGTCACCCTCAACCTCAACGTCAACGACAACGCCGCGCTCACCACGTTCCCGGCGCTGCCCGCGCTCGGCAGCGTCGGGCTAGACCTCAGCGTCAGCGGCAACCCCACGCTCACGAGCCTCGGCGGCTTCCCGGCGCTCGAGGAGGTGCGCGGCGAGCTGATTTTTGACGACAACACCGTGCTGCCCGCCCTGCCGTCCTTTACGGCCCTCACGAGCGTCAGCGGGGGCATCTCCATCACCAACCACCCGAGCCTCAGCGAGCTTGGCGGCTTCCCGGCGCTCACCTCCACGACGACCCTCCAGATCGCGGGCTCCCCCGCCCTCGCCGAGATCCCCGACTTCGGAGCGCTCACGACCATCAGCGGCCTGGAGCTCTCGGGCCTCGAGGCGCTCTTGGCCTTGCCGTTGCTCCCGTCGCTCACCACGCTGAGCGGCGCGCTGGCCCTAGAGGAGCTCCCCCTCGTCACCGACCTGAGCGCGCTCAAGACGGTCACCCAGGTGGACGGCTCCTTGACCTTGAGCGGCCTGCCCGCGCTCACCGAGCTCCAGGAGCTGAGCGCGCTCACGACCGTCGGAGGCGACCTCACGCTGAGCGAGCTCAGCGACCTCTTCCACTTCCGGGGCCTGGAGGCGCTCACCTCCGTCGGCGGCGACCTCAACATCACCGACAACCCCAACGTGCGGAACATGAACGGCCTGGACGGGCTCACGTCCATCGGCGGCGACCTGCGCATCGACAGCAACGTGCAGCTCGTCGACCTCAACGGCCTCTACCCCGTCGAGTCCATCGGCGGCTCGATCATCATCTTCGACAACCTCGCGCTCTCTGGCCGGGAGATCCGCGCCTTCCTCGACAAGATCGAGAGCCTGGGCGGGTCGTTGTTCGTCTCGGGGAACGGGAGCTGAGGGCTTAGGCTGGGCGACGCCGCAGCCATCGCCAGGCCCCCACAAGCTCGTGGTGCTCAAAGGCCGCGAAGAGGTAGGCCATGCTCACCCACGAGAACGGCCCGATGTTCATCAAGGCGTCGATGCCGACGTGGAACATCACCGCGGCGAGCACAAACCAGCGCCGCAGGTGAACCCGCCGGGCCCAGCGCACGAGGCGGCCGCCGTCGGGGTGGCGCTCGGCCCACACGCCCAGCAAGAGCAGGGGCGCGCCGAGCTCAAAGAGCATCGTGCCCGCCGTCGCGAGCTGGGTGAGCGGCGTCGCCCAGCCCAACACGGCGCTGAGGTCCCAGCGCTGCCAGCTCGGGAGCTGCAGGGCGTAGTGCAGCGCCATCAGCTCCCCCCAAGGCATCCAGTCCGCGCCGCCCATCTTCTGAACGCCCGTCATCAGGTAGACCAGCACGAGCTGGAACAAGAACAGGTCCCGCGTCCACGCCGGGCGCGGCGTCGTGTCCACCCAGGCGCCGGTGCGCAGGCGGCAGTCCAAGGACAGGGTCCGGCTCGCCGGGGACAGCACGAGGAGCCACAAGGCGTTGGTGAGCAGGCGGTCGTGACCGCCGCCGGACTCGGGGTTGATCGAGGTGAGCGCCATGGTGAGCACTAGGAGCAGGAGGCTCGACGCCCGGCCGCCCAGACCCACGAGCACCAAGCCCCCGGCCAAGGCCGCGAGGCCCATCGTCCCCCAGAGGCCCGCCTCGGTGTAGCTCACCACGCTCCACCACCAGTGCCCCGGCGTGTTGTGGCGGTAACCGCCAAAGTCCAGGTCCCCCCAGACCCAGAGCACCACGCCGCTCCAGGTCATGTGGGCCAGGGTGCCCAAGGCGCAGAGCGCCAAGGCCACACGGGTCAGCGCGAGGGGCGTCGGCGGCGCGGTCTGGGCCCAGTACGCCACCCAGGCCGCGGCGAGGGCGCGGAGCCTCATGGGGTCTCCCGGGAGTAGAGCTCCTCCCAGCGGCGCCTCGACGGCGGGGTCTTCCCGGCGCGCAGGGCCTCCGGCCGCTGGCTCGGCCGCTCCTCCATCAGCACACGCACGCGGACGGCCTCGGGGTGGTCCACGAGCGCCTTCTTGGCGATGAACGCCGCGAAGGCCCGGTACGAGCGCCGATCCCGCAGGTGGCTGTACTGGTTGACCACGCCCCGGAGCCGCTCTTGGTCCAGCTCTTTCCGGCGCCAGGCGTGCTCATCGCTGCGGGCGACGTAGAGCGGGGTCCAGGCGCCGTCCGGGCCCTCCAGCTCAATCACCAGCCGCGACGGCCGGTGATTGATCGCCCAGAACATGCTCCAGCCCTGCCGGGCCCCGGTCAGCCGGGCGTAGGGCTGAAACGGCGCCAAGACCGTGGCCCGCGCCTCACGCACCTCAGCGCTCACGTCCTTCGCGATGGCCTTCACCTCATCCGCGCTGCGCTCGACGCCGAGCCGCGCGCCCAAGGCCCGCAGGTCGTCGAGGAGCGCGGCGACCTCCGGCTCGTCGAGATCCTGCGCCGAGCCCGGCGCGGGCAAGGACAAGAGGGTGATCCCGACGAGGTGAAACAGCACGAAGAGCGCGCGCAGCTTGTCCATTCCTGCCGACTAACGCCCGGCGGGGGTGGATCACAGGGGGCGATCTTGGAGGGATCGAGGAGCCAAAACCTGCCCCGCCCTGCGCCCTCTACCCCCAATCATCGGCGTATCTCCGCCCTTTTGAACTATAAAGCGATGCTTTATAGTTGCCCCGGCGCCCCCAGCACCGCCGCCAAGGCCGCGCCGATGGCCAAGCCCAAGGGCGGCGGCACGGCGTTGCCGATCTGGCGGCGCACGGCGGCGCGGTTGCCGATGAAGACGTAGTCATCGGGGAAGCCCTGGAGCCGGGCGGCCTCTCGGGGCGTGAGGGGGCGGTCGGCGTGGGGGTGGCCGTAGCGACCCCGGGAGAAGCTGTCGAACCCCGCGGTGATGGTCGGCGCCTGGCCGTCCCAGCGCAGGCGGCCGTAGACGTCGGGCCAGCCGCCGCTCGTCGCGCCGGTCACCCGCTGGTGGCAGGGCAGGCGGTGCTCCCAGGGGATGTCGTTCCAGCCGCCGCCTTCAGGCACGAAGGAGAAGCGCCGGATGTTCTCTTCGGTCACCCGCGCCCGCTGGTGATTCGGCCAGGGGCTCGGCTCATCGGGGCGCTCCGGGGGCTCCCCGAGGCCCGCGAGCACCTCCCCCACGGTGCGCCACGGGGCCTGGGGTGGGGTGAGCTGGAACACCCCGGGCTCATCGCGGTGAACGGCGACGAGCAGGTAACGCCGCCGGGTCTGGGCGAGGCCGAAGTCGGCGGAGTTCACCACCTGGGGCGTGAGCACATAGTCGCCCAGCGCCTCGGCCAAGGCCGCCACGAAGGCCCGTCCCCGGGCCTCACCGAAGGACGCGACGTTCTCGACGAGCACCGCCCGCGGGTTGAGGCCCCGGGCGAGGCGGCCCAGCTCCGCGACGAGCTCGTTTCGTGGGTCGCCGAGGTGGGCGCCGCGCTTCTGCCGCGAGAAGCCCTGGCAGGGTGGGCCCCCGGCGAGCAGGTCCAGCCGCGCGCCGCCGAGCCCCGCCCGCTCCAGGAGCGCCTCGGGGCGAATCTCCCGGGCGTCAGCGACGAAGGCCCCGTCGCCGAGGTTGTGCTGATAGGTGCGCACGGCGTCGGCGTCGAGGTCAAAGGCGGCGCGGAGCTCGAAGCCTGACTGGCGAAGACCCAAGGCTAGGCCGCCAGCGCCGCAGAAAGGCTCGATGCAGGTGAGAGGCGCGCGTGTCACGCAGCGCCTATAACGCGGCGCCTTCCGGACAGGGAATGTCCGGATGAGATGACCGCTCGCTCAACCCGACCCAGGCGCGACGCTCAGGACGCCACGCCTTGGGCGAGCGCGCTCTCCTCGACGTCCGCGCGGCCCGCGTCGCGCAACAGGCGCTTGCAGAGCTGCATCGCGTTCTCGATGGAGTGGTCCATGTTGTTGTACCAGAACATGCCCGTGCGACCGGCGAGGTGCAGGTTGTCGAACTGCCCCAAGGCGCGCCGGGCCTTCTCCAGCTCGCGCGGGTAGTGCTTGTGGTAGATGGGGTAGCTCTCGGGGATACGCTCGACGTGCACGTTGTGCACCTGGCGGCGGCTCTTGATGAGGCCCACCTTCACGAGATCGTCCACCACCCAGTCGGTGAGGCGCTCGGCGTTCTGCCAGCGGGTGTCGCCCTCCATACAGGTCAGCTCGACGCAGAGGCCCGTGGCCTTGGCGTTCGGCACCGTGGTCGGGGAGAAGAACTTGGGGATGGAGATGCGGTTAAAGATGAGGTCGTCCTCGCCGTAGTAGCACCACTGGTACTTGCGGGGGACGTCGCTCTCGACGCAGACGTTGTACAGGAGCAAGCCCAGGTAAGGCAGGTCGGGCAGCTCCAGGTTGAGCTGCTTCATCGCCAGGGTGATCGGCGCCGTCCAGATGACCATCGACGGCGTGATGCGCTCCTCGCCAGCCCAGACCTGCTCAATCTTCCCGTTTTTGCCCTCCAGGCGCGCCTTCGTGCCCGTGAGGATACGTCCGCCCTTGGCGCGGATGATCGCCGAGACCTTCTGCCAGGCCTGCTGCATGCCCTCGGTGGGGTACATGAAGGGGATCTCGACCTTGTTGAACTGCGTGAGCGTAGACTTGGCGAGCTGCGCCAGGTTCTGCATCTGCAGCTTGTCGTCGATGATCGCCCGGTTGATGCCGACCTTCGCCCAGTCGGGGTGGGTCTCCCGGGGGTGGATGCCCAAGAACTTCTCGGAGTAGCCCCGGAAGAAGTGCTCGTAGAGCGTCGGGCCGTACTGCTTGAGCACGTACTGCTCAAAGGTGTCGAGCTCGTACTCCTTGAAGCCGTTGATCGCGAGATCGACGCCGGAGCGGAGCGCGAGGGGCAGCGGGAGCTGGAGCAGGTTCTTCGGGTGCAGAGGCCAGCGGTAGTAGCTGCCCTGGAAGTACACCTCGGAGAGCCGGGGGAAGAGCGTCGCGTCGCCTTTGATCACCCGGTCGAGGTACGCCTTGACGTTCGGGTTCTCCGTGTGGAAGCGGTGCGGCCCCACATCAAAAGAGAAGCCGTCGTAGCGCATCGAGCGCGCGAGGCCACCGACGGTCTCGTTCCGCTCGATGACCACGACCTTCGCCCCCGCCTCTTGGAGAAGCTGGGCGGAGACCAGACCGGCGACGCCGCCGCCGACAATGACCACGGGTCCATCCATCACCGTCGCCACCTTGAATCCTCCGAGAAGCTCGTCGCGCCGTCTTGGCCGACGCTGGGTTGGGGGGTCACTGCTGCTCGCTATTCTACGCTACCGATCCGGGGGCGTGGGTGCTATCCTGCGGAGGACCCCTCTACAAACCCCCTGCGAGGTCGGAGCTTCAAGATGAATCCCAGGCTGGAGCAGCTCGTTCGCGCCGCAGGCCAGGACGGCCCACGCATCGGCATCATCTCCATGTATGACGTGGAGAACAACGCGGTGCGCATCCTCGCGGCGACCTTACGCCAGGCCGGGGTTCACGTCACCGAGATCTACTTCAAGGACTGGATCTCGAACCACATCTTCCCCGCCACGGACGAGGAGCTAGAGGGCCTGATCTCCGTGATCCGCGAGGCGCGCCTCAACCTCGTCTGCGTGTCGATCCGGGCCTCGGCCTACTTCAACGCGGCGCGAATCCTCACCCGGCACATCCACGAGGAGCTCGACATCGCCGTCTTGTGGGGCGGGATGCACCCGACGCTCATGCCGGAGCAGTCCATCGAGTCCGCCGAGCTCGTGCTCAAGGGCGAAGGGGAGCTCGCGCTCCTCGACCTCGCCGAGCGCCTCGCCACGGGCCGGGACATCTCCGACACGCCGAACCTCTGGCTGCGCCAGGCCGACGGCAGCATCCGCCAGAACGCCCTGCGGCCCCTGGTGAGCGACCTCGACACCCTCGCCTTCCGCGACTACTCGACCCATGAGCATAAGGTCCACCTCTACGGCGACACCCGCGTCGTCGGCGACCCCATGCACGGAGACCCGGTCTTCCAGATGATGGGGAGCCGCGGCTGCATCTACAAGTGCAGCTACTGCTACAACTCGACCTACAAGAAGGACGTCTACCCCGGCCAGAAGTGGTTCCGGGTGCGCTCGCCCGCCAGCATGGTCGAGGAGATCAAGGCCGCCCGCGCCCACTGGAACTTCAAGCGTATCCGCTTCGACGACGAGGTCTTCAACTTCCAGAAGGACTGGCTCGTCGAGTTCTGCGACCTCTACCCCAAGGCCATCGGCCTGCCCTTCGAGATCTTCATCGAGCCCAAGCTGGTGAACGAGGAGCGGATGTCGATGCTCCGCGACGCCGGGCTGGTGTCGGTCTACATGGGCATCCAGTCGAGCGAGCGCGTCACCGGCCACCTCTACGACCGCCGCGTGAAGAACAGCAACATCAACGACATCGCCGAGCTCTACCACCGCCTCGGCATCAAGCCGCACTTCCAGCTCATCTTCGACGACCCCGTCTCGACTGAGGAGGACAAGCGCGCCCTGTTTGAGATGGTCTCGAAGTTCCCCCGGCCCTTCGACCTCTACCTCTTCTCGATGACGGTCTTCCCCGGCAGCGAGCTCAACCACAAGCTCCTGCAGTCGGGCCTCATCTCCGAGTACGACATCGAGGGGACCAACACCAAGGTCTTCTACCAGCACCGCGTGAACCTGAAGTACCCGCGCCCTGTCGAGGACACCTTCTGGATCAGCCTCATTCAGATGTTGTCGAAGGACTTCATCCCGCGCCCGGCGCTGCGCGCCTTGTCCAAGTCCGAGTTCCTCAAGAAGCACCCCTGGCCGCTCATCCAGGCCGCCCACGCCGCCAACTTCGTGAAGATGGGCACCACCGTCGGCAAGATGGCGAAGAACGGCGAGCTCACGAAGACCTTGTGGCGCCGCTGGGCGAACCTCGACACGATCATCACGACCTGAGCGGGCTCGCCTGACCTCCGCCGAGGCCCGTGAGGGCCACGGCGCCGACGCCCATCAACAAGACCTGCTGCAGGCGCACCATCGCCATGACCAGCACGGCCTCGGCGACGCCGACCCCTGTGGTGGCGACGAAGAAGCCGATGAACAAGGCGTCCCAGCCGAGCTGCGCGCCGGGCACCGCGAAGAGCACGATCACCCCCGCGGTCGCCGCGCAGTAGGTGAACAAGACCCCGGCGACGCTGGGGTCGAGGCCGACGGACCAGGCCCCGAGCAGGATGCCCGTCGTCGCCGTGGCGTGCCCGGCGAAGGCCCAGAAGATCGCCCGGGCCCAGGTGAGCGGCGGGTGGCGCGCCACCTCCCCCAAGGCCCGGCTCACCTCCAGGGCCAGGCTGAGGGCGCTCGCCGCCCCGCGGCCGAGCGCGCCGGGCAGACGCGCGGCCACGACGCCTAAGGTGAGGTTCGCCGCCCGCACGAGCCAGTCCGGCCGCCAGGACGCCACGCCCATCGCCGTGGCGCCCAAGGCGATGAAGCCCGCGGCGAGCCCCACCACGGACTCATAGCCCGGCGGCGTCGGCATCGAGCCCCCGGCCCAGGCGCCCAAGGCGAGGAGCGCGGCGCAGCTCAGGCCGATGAGGCGGCTGTGTACGTTCGCGGCGAAGGCCAAGGTCGCCGGGAGCCCGTAGCGGCGCTGGATGAGCCCGGCGGCGGCGAGCTCCCCGACGGGGCCGGGCAAGGAGGTGTTGAGCAGGAGCCCGGCGCAGAGGATGCCGGTCACGGGCAGCACGGGCAGGGCCTCGCCGCCGGGGATGAGCGCCCGCCAGCGCCGGGCCATACAGGTCATGCCCGCGGCCATGACGAGCTGGCTGAGCACGAGCATCGGCAGGTCGGCCCGGGCCCGCAGCGTGTCGAGGGTGTCCGCCCCGCTGGCCTGGGCGAGCACGAGGCTCAGGAGGCCCAACGCGACGACGCCGAGCAGAGCCGTGACCAAGGCGCGGCCGACCGGCGGCTCGGCCTCGGCCACCGGCGGGAGGTCTGGGGCGGGCGGCGCCGTCATGGCCAGCTCCCCGGTCGAGGCGCGGCGCTCAGCCGCCACCCTTCGGGTTCAGGTGGTACTTGTTGAGCTTGTAGCGCAGGGTGTTGCGCTCGACGCCCAAGATGCGTGACATCGCCGCGCGGTCGTCCTTGGTCTGGAGCTGGGCGCGCACGAGAATCTCCTTCTCCACGGCCTCCAGGTGCTCCTGCAAAGAGAAGCCCTCCTCCAAGACCGGGGCCCCGGGGGTGGCGGGCGGCGCCGAGGTCGGCTCCGGCGCCGGGGGCGGCGCGCTCAGCGGCAGCGAGAAGGCCGAGGCGCCGAAGACGATGGCGCGCTCCGCCAAGGCCGCCAGCTCGCGGAGGTTGCCCGGCCAGCGGTGCGCCATGAGCGCCTGGAGCTGGGCGTCGGTGGGGCCCAGCTCCGCCGGGGCGCGGCCGGCCAGGAGCGCGGTGAGCAAGGCGGGGATGTCCTCGACCCGCTCCCGAAGGGGCGGCAAGGTCACGACGAGCACGGCGAGGCGGAGGGTCAGCTCATGACCCGCCGGGTCCTTCGGTCCCTGCTCTACGAAGCCCGGCTGCGCCCAGGCGATCACCCGCGGCCCCGCGACCGGGTCGAGGCCGTTGAGCACCTGGACCAAAGCGACCTGGTCCTGGGGCGAGAGGAGATCGACGTTCGGCAAGAGCAAGGCGCCGGGGGAGCGGAGGTCAACCTCCGCGGCCCGGGAGGGGTGGTTGAGCGCCCGGGCCGGGCGGTCGGCGGCGCTGGGGTGCAGGGCCCGGGCCAGCTCCGAGCGCCCGCTGCCCGGCTCACCCAAGATGAGCACCGGGGCGCGGCTCCGGCGCACGGCCTCGATCTGGGCGGCGACCTCTTTGGCCTTGGCGCTCTTGCCCTCATCCACCCGCAGGCCGTGAGTAGGCGCGGCGTCCCCGCGCAGGCGGCTGAGGTGCTCCAGCACCTTCGAGGGGCTCACGGGCTTGGTCAAGAAGTCCCGGGCGCCCAGGCGCATCGCCTCGACCGCGGCGTCGACGGTGCCGAAGCCGGTGAACACGATGACCTCGGGCGGCGTCGGCAAGGCGCGGGCCTGGCGCAGCAGCTCGATGCCGTCGATGGGCTCCATCCGGAGGTCGGTGAGCACCACATCGACGCCCCCGGCGCGCAGCCGCTCCAGGGCGCGTACGCCGTCGTAGACGACCTCCGCCGCGTAATTGTTGCGACGCAACACGATGCCCAAGGCGTCCGCCGCCGAGCGGTTGTCATCGACGACGAGCACCGTTGTTTGGTCGTTCAATCAACCTCCAGGGGGAGCGAGAGGATGAAGCGCGCGCCGCCCAGGGGCGAGTCCTCGACGCTCAGAGTAGCATTGTGGGCGTCGATCACCTGCTTCGTGAGCGCCAGCCCGAGGCCGGTCCCGCCGCGGCGGTTCGTGACCCCGAGCTGAAAGATGCGGGCGCGGTCGTCCACGGGCACTCCGGGGCCGCTGTCGTCAACGGTGAAGATCGCCCGGGCCGGGGCCTCGGCGCGGGTGAGGGTCACCAGCACCTCCCCTCCCCCGGCGTCGCTGAGGATCTGGATCGCGTTGAGCAGGAGGTTCTCGACGGCGCGCCGCAAGAGCGCCGCGTCGACGCTCGCCATGAGCCGCTCCGGGGGCAGGCGTAAGGTGAGGTTCACCGCGCCGTCCCGAGCCCGGGGGCCGAGCATCGCCGCGCAGCGCTCGACGAGCTCCGAGAGCGAGGCCTGCCCCCGCACGAGGCGCAGCTCCCCGCCTGAGCCGACGAGGCGCTGCACGACGACCTCGATGAGCGTCACCTCCCGCAGCGTCATGTCCAGGAGCTTGAGCCGCTCGACCAGCTCCGGCTCGTGGGCGATGACGTCCGCGAGCATGGTGAGGCTCTGGAGCGGGTTCCGGACCTCATGGGCGACGATGGCCGCGAGCTGCCGGGTGAGCTCCAGCCGCGCGCTGATCTCGTCCTGGCGTGTGGCCAAGGTCGCCGCGAGCTGGTTGATGGCGTCGGCGAGGGGCAAAAACTCGGCGTCCCCCGGCGCGGCGACCCGCACGTCCAGCTCCCCCTGGGTGAGCCGCCGCGCGGCGTCGGTGACCCCCTTGAGCGGAGACAGGGCCCGGCGCACCACGTCGGCGGAGAGCCCCGCGGCCATGCAGCCAAAGGCGATGACCATCACGAGGAGCCGCCGCTGCCGCAGCCGGGCCGAGGAGCCCTCCCGCGCCGTCACCACCAAGAGCGCCTTGCCCCCGGCGAGGGGCGCGCAGGCCGCGACGGGCCCGTCCTCCCCGGCCGATGAGAGCGCCACGGCCCGCACGAGGCGGGGCGGGCAGCGCCGGGCGAAGGCCGACACCACAGACTCGGACAGCCCCCGCTGGGAGATCAGCTCCCGGCGGTCGCTGAGCACACCGACGCCGATGAGCCCGTCCACGACGAGCGCTGGGGCCTCGTCGCCGCTGTGGAGCTGCGCCACGGTGTGCGCCAAGGTCACCGCGGCCTGGCGCTGGCTCTGGGCCTGCTGGCTGTTCAGCTCCAGGCTGAGCGGCAAGGCCACGCCGAGCACGGCGACCACACACAAGAGCGCGGCGAAGCTCGCCAGCCTCGCCCGCGCGGAGAGTCGCCGGATCACGCCGCGGCCGCGCGCATCAGTCGAGGTTCTCGGTCGCCTCGGCCTCACCCGACTCCGCGTCGGTGCTCTTCTCCTCCACGGCCTTCCGGATGAGGATCGCCTCAGCGCCGCTCAAGGGATAGACCGCGTCCTTCACCGAGGGCCGCGTGAGGTCGGTCTGGGTGTCGAAGGACTCGTTGAACGAGCGCCCATGATCGTAGGTGAGGTGCTTGGGTGAGCTGCACGCGCAGAGCGCGGCGAGGGCGACGACAGCCAAGGACAGCTTCACGGGGCCTCCGGGGGAGGTTCGGGGGAGAAGGAGGGCGGCAGAGTCGGAGAGAGCGGTGAGGGCGCCGAGGCGGCCAGAGAGCTGAGCGCGAGCTGGGCCTCACGGTGCCCCGGGCGCGTCTCGACGGCCTTGGAGTAGGACAAAATCGCGGCGTGCACCTCTCCCCGGCCCTGCTGGGCGAGGCCGAGGTTGTACAGCGCGTTCGCCTCACGGTCCTCAGGGGGGATGCCCGCGGGCTGGCCGAGGCGGAAGGCCGCGAGGGCCTCGTCGTCTTCCCCTTTGGCGGCCAAGGCGAAGCCGAGGTTGTTGCGAGCCCGGGCTGAAGCCGGGTCGAGGCGCAGGGCCTCGCGGTAGACGAGGGTCGCCCCGTCAAAATCCCCGGTGGCCGACAAGGCGAAGCCGAGGTTGTTGTAGAGCGAGGCGAGCTCCCGGCTCTCGGTGTCGCGCTTCGCGACGCGGATCGCCCGCTGAAAGGCCTGGGCGGCGAGGTCCGGCGCGCCCATGTCTAGGTGAGTGAGCCCGAGCAGGCGGAACCGCTCGACGCTCTTCGCCCGCGACCGCTCCAGGATCGACAAGGCGTCCGAGGGCTGGCCCGCGGCGAGCAGGGCCTGGGCCTGGAGCATGTCCAAGCGGTCGTTCTCCATACCTTCAGCGCGCAATGCCGTGATGCCTTGCAGCGCCGCGGGGATCGCGCCCTGCTCAATCATCGCCTCGATGACGTCGAGCTGCACATCGACCCGGTCCGCGCCGCGCCAGGTCTGCTCCTCGGGCACCGCCGCCTCACGATCGGCGCGGGCGGCGAAGGCCGTGAGCAGCGCGAGGCCGCCAAGGAGCATGGTCACCTGCTCAGCCTCCCATCGCGGGCAGGAGCTGGCGTACGACACGCACGATGGCCGGCCCGATGAGGATGATGATGAGGCAGGGCAACATGAAAAGAATCATCGCCACGGTGAGCTTGGGCGAGATCTTCGCGGCGTTCTCTTCAGCGCGCTGCATACGTTTCGTGCGCACGAGCTCGGAGTGCAGGCGCATGGAGCGAGCGATGGGCGTACCGAAACGTTCGGCCTGCACGAGCACGTTGACGAGGGAGGTGATCTCCTCCAGGCCCGTGCGGTAGCCCAGGCGGCCCAGGGCCTCGGTGCGGGGCACACCCGCGGCGATCTCGTTGTTCACGAGCTTGAGCTCGGCGGAGAGCTCCGGCGCGGAGTCCCCCATCTCGTCGGACACGCGGCGCAGGGCGGCGTCGAGGCCCAAGCCCGCCTCCACCGAGGCCACGAGCATGTCCATGACGTCGGGGAAAGAGCGCAGGAGCGCCTCTTGGCGTTTGGTGAGCGCGTTCGTCACCAAGATGCCCGGCAGGTAGTAGCCCGCCGCGGCCAAGAGCAAGGCCACGAGCACGGCGTTGAGCATCGACGCTTCAGAGGGCACCAACGCGAAGATGGTCGGCAACAAGACGGCCAGAGAGGCCCGAATCGCCGAGAACATCTGCACGTTGTTGCGCTGGCGGTACCCGGCCTGCACCAGCGTGCGGCGCAGGGCGTCGGCCTCCTCCTCGTCCGTCGGGGCCGCGACCTTGTTGAGCGCCTGGGAGATCGCGCTCATCTGGCTCGGCGTGTTCGCCGAGATCGGCGCCGGGCCGGCCAGCTCGGACGCGCCGCCGCCGGTCAGGTCCTCCAGACGATCCTTGGCCGAACGAGACGGGTTGACGAAGACGAAGACGCCTACGCCCATCCCGAGCACAGCGACCGCCGCGAGCACCGCGACCACGACCTCGATCGGCAGGCCAAACATCCTAGATCTCCACCTTGGTGATCTCGCCCATCACGAACACGCCCAGGGTGAACCAGATGATGATGAAGCCGAGCATGAAACGACCCAGGGGGTCATCGATCAGCGGCGAGAGGTACTCAGGCCGCATAAACGCGATGAGTCCACCGACGAGGAAGGGCAAGCCGCCGAGGACGTAGGACGAGAACCGGGCCTCGGCGGTGAGCGCGCTCACCTTGCCCTTAAAGACGAAACGCTGGCGGATGGTGCCGGAGATGTTCTCCAGGATCTCCACCAAGTTACCGCCGGTCTCCCGCTGAAGGATGACCGACGACACGAAGATCTTGAGGTCGAAGTTGCCGCGGCAGCGGGCCACGAGGCCCTGCATGGACTCGCGGTAGTCGCGGCCGAGATTGTTCTCTTCGTAGACCCGGCCAAACTCCGTGGCGATGGGCGGGCTCATCTCTTCAGCGCAGACCCGCATGGAGTCGGAGATGCCGTGCCCGGACTGCAGGGAGCGGGCCATGAGGTCCAAGGCGTCGGGGAGCTGCTCCGTGATGCGCTGGCTGCGCTCGGCCACCCGGGACTTGAGCATCATGAGCGGCACATAGCCGAAGAACAGGCCGCCGAGGCCCGCGACGCTCTTCGTCACGATGATCAGGACCACCATGCCGCCCAGGGCCGCGGCGACCATGTAGGTCACGAGCTGCTGGAAGGTCCAGCCGCCCCCGGACTGAATGAGGAGCTCCTCGATGTAGGCGACGATGCGGCCGCCGAGGTCGGGGATGCCCTCCTCACCGCGCTTCTTGACCTCGATGCGGAACAGGTTGTCCTGATCCTGCTCGGTGATCGTGCCTAAGCGCCGCGCGAGCTCCTTGGACTCCTTCTCCCGCTGGGTGACGCGGTACCAGTAGAAGCCCTGCAGGGCCATCATGACGGCCACGAAGACGATGACGGTCACGAAGATGATGGCGAAGCGCTGCATAAATCGTCAGACCTCCATCCTGAAGCGGAAGAGCTCGGGGGGCAGGTCGATGCCGTTCTTGCGCAGCTTGTCGGCGAACTTGGGCCGAACCCCCGTCGCCACGAAGGCGCCGCGAACACGACCCTCCTCGTCGATGGTGCGCTGCTCAAACTTGAAGATGTCCTGCGTGGTGACGACGTTGCCTTCCATGCCCGTCACCTCGGTCACGGCCGTGATGCGGCGCGCGCCGTCGGGCAGGCGGTCCTGCTGCAGGATGATGTGCAGGGTGCGGGCGATCATCTCGCGGATGGTCTTGTCGGCGAGGTTCGACTGGCCCATGGCGATCATCGTCTCGAAGCGGGCGATGGCGTCGCGGGTGCTGTTGGAGTGCACCGTGCCTAAGGATCCGTCGTGGCCGGTGTTCATCGCCTGGAGCATGTCCATGGCCTCAGCGCCGCGGATCTCGCCGAGGATGATGCGGTCAGGACGCATACGGAGGCAGTTCTTGAGCAGGTCGCGCTGGTTGATCTCGCCTTTGCCTTCCAAGTTGGCCGGGCGGGTCTCCAGGCGCACGATGTGGGACTGCTGGAGCTGGAGCTCGGCGGAGTCCTCAATCGTGATGATGCGCTCGCCGTCGGGGATGAACGAGGAGAGCACGTTGAGCAGGGTCGTCTTTCCCGAGCCCGTACCGCCGGAGATGATGACGTTGAGCTTCGAGCGGATCGCCGCGCGCAGCACCTCCATCACCGGCCGCGGGCAAGAGCCCAAGGCGACGAGGTCTTCAGCCATGATCGGCACGGTGCCGAACCGACGGATGGAGACGCAGGGGCCGTCAAGCGCCAGGGGCGGGATGATGGCGTTGAAGCGGGAGCCGTCGGTGAGGCGGGCGTCCACCATCGGCGTCGTCTCGTCCACACGGCGTCCCACGGCGGAGACGATGCGGTCGATGATCTGCATGAGGTGGCGGTTGTCGTTGAACCGCAGCGGGATCTTCTGGAGGAGACCCTTCTTCTCGACGTAGACGTTCTCCGGCCCGTTGATGAGGATCTCAGAGATCTCCGGGTCGCGGAGCAGGGGCTCCAGGGGCCCGAGGCCCAAGATGTCGTCGAGGATCTCCTCGACGAGGCGCTCACGCTCCAGGCGGTTGAGCGGCAAGGAGCGCAGCTCGACCTGCTCGGTCAAGGTGGCGCGCAGCCGCGCGGCGAGCTCTTCGCGGGGGGTCTGCCCGACCTGGTCAAAGTCGAGGGCGTCGATCAGCTCCGCGTGGAGCTGCCGCTTGATGCGCTCAAACTCCTCATTGTCGGAGAAGCCGCCCAAGCCGGTGGGGGCCTTGTAGCGCTGCTGGGCGCCGCGTACACGATCGATCAGGCGAGAAGAACCCACGTTGTGTCCTCAGGACCAAACAGGTCTGGATCAGTTGAACAGCCAGGACAGCGCGCTCGACTTCTTCGGCTCTTTCTGCTCCACGATGCGCGTGTCGGACGTGATGAGGTCGACCATGCTGGAGTAGGCCGTGACCGCGGGGCTGCGGCGGTTCACGTCATAGACGAGGCGGCCCTCGTTGACGGCCTGGTTCAGCGTCTTCTCGTCGAGATCCACAACGGCCGCGACCTTCAGATTGAGCTTCTCTTCGATGTCTTTGAGGCTCAGGTGCGCCGTCTTCTTGTCGTACTTGTTGATGATGAGCCGGATGCTGTCCTGCTCCACACGCAGGCGCTCAAAGAGCTGCAGGCGGCGGAATGCGTTCTTCACCGAGGGCACGTCCGGGGTGCAGACGAGGAAGACGAGGTCGGAGACGGACAAGGAGGTGAGCGTCGCCTCGTCGAGGTGGCAGCCGCCGTCGATGAGGATGTAGTTGTAGCTGTCGGCGCAGGTCTGGAGCAGGCGGAGGATATCGTCCCCCTTCACCGCGCTCGGGCGCTCAATGATCTCGTGGGGCTGGGCGAAGACGTGGAAGCCGCCCTTGGCCTTCTCACGCTCGACGGTGCGCACCGTCGCCGAGCCCTTGAGCACACGCTCGTCGAGGCGGTCGAGCTCACGGAGCACGTCGCCGATGTGGCGCTTGGGCTGGAGGTCGAGGAGCGTCGCGACGTCGCCCATGGAGAAGTCGAGGTCGATCACCGAGACGGTATGCACCAGGCAGAGCTCGGCGGCGAGGTTCACCGCGAGGCTCGTGCAGCCGGAGCCGCCGCGGGTGCCGCAGACCGTGACCACCTTCGCCCGGTCTTCGTCATCAGCCACGGGGGCGTAGGCCGCGTCACGCACCGCGCGCCGGAGCAGCTCGGAGTCGTCGGGCAGCACCACGAACTCGCGGAAGCCGCCGCGCATGGCGGCCTTGATGCGCTCGTTGTCCGAGGCGTCAGCGTAGGCCACGAGCGTCATCGACGGGCTCTCGGCGAGGAGCTCCGCGCCCAGCCGCACCGCCTGCCCGACGTCCCCGTTGAAGCCGATGATCACCACGTTCGCCTGAAGCGTGCCGACGGCGGCGTGGGCGTCAGCGAAAGAGAGCGCGGTCTGCGGGAGGCTGGTCTCCGCGTGGAGGCACTCCTTGAGCAGACCCATCCCCTTCTTGTCGACACCGACAATGGCGACGTTGGCGGAGCGGCGTGGGCTGGCGATGTTGCGCATGTCGAGAGGGTCCTGGAAGGCAGGGAGAGCGGAGGCTCAGCGCTCGGCGCCGACGGCGCCGGAGGGCTGCCAGGTGCGAGATCCAGCGCGGTAGTCGAGGCCGAGCCAGTAGAGCTCAAAGTCGTTCGGGTTGTTGTCCTCAAAGGCGCCCGGAGGCGGCGGGACCTCGTCAGGTGCCAGAGGACGAACGAGCTTCGGAGTGACGAAGATCATCAACTCCGTCTCTTCGCGGTCGTGCTTCGTGTGGGAGAACAGGGCGCCGATGACGGGGATGTCTCCGAGGAGCGGCACCTGAGAGCGAGTATAGACCGTCTCCTCGGAGAGCAGGCCCGCCATCGCGAAGGTCATGCCGTTGTCGACGCGGAGGTGGGTGTCCGACTTACGCACCTTGAAGCCGGGCACCTCGATGCCGGAGATGCTCGTGCCCGAGGTGGGGTCGATCTCCGAGTACTCGACATACACCCGCATGTCGATGACCTCGCCGCCGAGCACCGTGGGGACAAAGACCAGCTTGATGCCGTACTCCTTGAACTCCAGGGTGATTCGGTTGTTGTTCTGGGCGATGGGGATCGGGACCTCGCCGCCGCTCAAGAACTCGGCCTGCTGGCCGGAGAGCACGGTGATGCGGGGCTCGGCGAGCACCTTGGTGAGCCCGTGCTGCTCCATCACCTCCAGGGTGTTGATCATCTGGAGGCCGATCGACGCCGCGCTCACGCTGCCCAAGACGCCGAAGGTGTTGCTGGCGATGGAGCTGTAGCCGCCGACGCCGGTGCCGACGGGCCAGGCGCTTGAGCTGCCGCCCAGCACGTCGAGGGTCGGGGCGCCGGGGAAGTTGTTCTGGTTGTTGACCAGGCCCAAGTTGATGATCGGCGCGTTGACGTCGCCGAAGCCAAACACCGTGTCGATGCCCAGCTCACGGACGCCCGTGCGGCTCACCTCGGCGAACACCACCTCAAGCTGCACCTGGCTGTCACCGGCCACGGTCATGAGGTTGACGAACTCGGGGTCGTAGATCGTGGCGACGGCGGCGATGCGCTCCAAGGTCTCGATGTCGGAGACCACACCCTCCACGACGAGGCGCTCCCCCATGGGGTAGACCTGGGGCGGCGCGCTCTCCCCGACGACGGCGCCGATGCGCCGCACCATGTCCGAGAGGTCGCGGTGCACCGAGAGCTCATAGGCCTCGGGGTGCTCGGGGTCGTCCTTGTACCAGATCCAGAGGTCGGTGGTGCCGACGGCGAGGCCGAGGATCTGGAACTGCGTCTCAGACAGGGTCTTGATGCTCGCCACGTTCGGCTGCGAGATGAGCACCCGCAGGATCGGCCGGGTCGCGGACTGAATCGACGACTGCCCTACCTCGACGTCCATCCACTGCTTGTTCGTGGCGAAGTTGTCCTGGGCGAGCGCGGTGTTGCTCACGGCGAAGGAGAGCGTCGCGGCCAAAACGAGAGTGCGGAGAGACATCGGGGAGGGCTCCTGGCTGGAGAGGCGGGATCAGCGTCGGCGGGAGGTGAGTTGGGGGGTCGCCATCTTCGGCTGAGGCAGGATCAGCGCTTCTTCGCGCCCTTCTGCTGCGTCTCCTTCGTCGTGCCGTCGGCGTTGATGGTCACGTCCGTCGTCGTGTTCCCCTCGATGACCTGCACCTTGGGGCCGTCCACCACGGCGGGGGTGGCCGCCTTGGCCTTGGGCTTCGTGCTCGCCATCGTGGTGGAGGGCGCCGCGGGCTCGTCCGCGAGGGGATCGAAGCCGATAAGCGCGTTGGCGGTCATGCCGTTGGTCTGCACCTGGAGGATGTCGATGTCGGCGCGGAGCGCGAGGACGATCTCACCCTTCACCGAGGCCAAGGCGATGGACTCGGCCTCCTCGGGGGTGACCTCGAGGGTGACGGTGCGTTTGCCCTTCACGACGCCCGAGGTGTCGCGCTTCTTGGCTTTGCCCGCTTCAGCGGTCTCGGCCTCGTCCGGGCCGCCGAGGGACGAGCCCACGGCGAGGACCTTGATCGACTGCAGGAGCGTCTTGGCGACGGCGTTGGCGCCGTACTCCTTGGAGTCGTCGGGGCGGATGACGACGATGACGTCGACATAGTTGAGGGGCTGAATAAAGCCCGCGACGGCCTCCTCAGCGGCGATGGCCACAGAGACGGCGCGTTTTCCGGGGGTGATGATCGCGTTGAGGCCGATGCCGGCCTCGCGGCGCGCGAGGCGCTCGCTACGAACGATCTCGTTCACCAACACACGCTCTTTGGGCGTGCGCTGGAGCACCGCCTCAATCGACGTGAACACCACGTCGGCGGGCACCATCTCCGGCGAGAGCGCGCGCACGGCGACGTCCTCCTCCGTGATGGGGATGCCCATGTAGAGGTTGCGCTTGGCGACGACCACGTCCACGGTCTCCTTGGGCTTCATCGCCTCTTGGAGCTGAGCTTGGGACCGCTTGAGGAGCTGCACGACGAGGACGGCGGCCAAAACGGCCGTGACCAGGGAGAAACCGAGGAAGAGGTAGGCCTTGCCTCGCCCTCCGGTCTGCTGACGTTGCTGCATGGCTTGCCACTCCGGACTCTTGGAGCGCAAGTATATGTCAGGTCACTGCAGAGCGGTAGCCGCTCGTGCTCGCTCACTTTTTCGCGCACCCGCAGAAGTTTTTTTTGGTAGCGCCTACGACAACATGCATGACCAGCGCACCTGTGAAAATACCGTTTTAACGCTGCGGGTTAGCGAGGCGGACCGCGCCGTGCGGCCCAGCGCTCACCCGATGAGCGGGAAACGGAACGCCAAGGCGGCGCCGACGGTGATGGCGACAGCCATTGGCGCGCGGGGATCTTGGAGGAGCTCACGGCCGAGGCGCTGGCCCAGCCCACGGAGCAGCAGCATCGACAAGGCGACGAGCCCATGCACACAGGTGGCGTACACCAAGGCCGAGACAACCCCGACCGGCCCCATGAAGGCGCCGACGACCATCATCAGCTTGGCGTCACCCCCGCCCATCCAGCGCACCGCCCACTGGGGGAAGGTCAGCGCGAAGGCGACGAGCACGCCCAAGAAGGCGAAGCCCAGGCCCTTGAGGCCGCCGAGCAGCAGGCCGAGGCCGAGGCCGAGCAAGAGCCCAAAAAGAATCAGCGGGTTGGGGATCCGGCGCTTCGCCAGATCCCAACCCGCTGAGACGATCAACACCAACCCTAACGCGAGCGGACCCCAAGACATGGGAAGCGCGCTCGCGCCAGCTCTTCCAGGATCAGGAAGAGGCGGCGGCGGAGACGGTGTCGGAGACGCCGGTGAACAGGGTCTCAAGCGAGCCGCCGAGCGCGGTGAGGGCGGCGATGATGGCGACGGCCACGAGGCCGGCGATCAGGCCGTACTCGATCGCGGTGGCGCCGGACTCATCGCTGATGAAGGACTTGATCATGGTGGACTCCGTTCAGAGGCAGGGTGAGACCTGGGGATGAGAGAGAAGACCTCAGCGGGTGATGCGTCTTGTCTTCTCTTGGGGGCGCCAGGAGCCGCCCACATTCATAGAGTACACAACCTCATCGGACATCGCAACAAGTTTCGAGACAAATCGAGACAAGTTTCTCGTGATCCCGCGACAACTCGTCGAAGTTCGACCCTAAGCCCTCAGGAACAGGCCAATTTGGCCGTTCAGCACGCCTCGGAGCTCTTCGCCGATCGCCTGGGATCGCCAGCCGGAGATCACGATCTCTTCGCGGCGCGTCCAGCGCACGGCGATCTCCCGACGTAGATCCGGGGGCAGGAGCAGCTCGGCGGCGACGCCCTCTCGCTCCTCGACGGTGAGCGCCCAGGCCGCGAGGATCGCGTCGGCGCGCGCGGCGGCGCCGCGGGTGATCACCGGGGGCGGCAGCACCTCCTCCGGGAGCGCCGCGGCGACATGCAGGGCCGCCATGACCTCATCGGCCTGATCCTTGGCGAGGCGACGGGGCAAGCGGCGGTTCTGGCTCAGCTCGGCGAGGGTCGTCGGGGCGCGGCGCGCGATGTCGAGCAAAGATCCATCGGAGGCGATCTGGAAGCGCGGCTGGTTGTTGCGGATCGCCGCGGCCTCACGCCAGATCACGAGGGAGCGCAGGGCCGCCCTCCCCCGGCCGTCGAGCACCGCCGCGCCGGGGATACGCCGCCAGAGCAGCTCGGGATCCTCCCCCTGGAGCGCCGCGCCGTTGATCTCCGCGGCGCAGGCGCGCGCCCAGGCGAGCTGGGGGCGCCCGGCGAGGCGCCGCTCCAAGGCGTCGGTCAAGGCGTGCAGGTGCAGCACGTCCATCGCCGCGTAGCGCCGCTGCTCTTCGGTGAGGGGGCGCTTGGACCAGTCGCTCATCGAGCTCGACGGCGGCAGCTCCTCGCCGAGCAGCTCCCGGGCGAGGTCGGTCAAGGATCGTGGGAAACCCAGGCCCAAGAAGCCCGCGAGGATCTGGGGGTCCACCACGTCTTCAGGCCGGGGGTTGAGCCCGACGGCGCGGCGCAGGATGCTCAGATCGTGGGAGGCCGAGTGGATGAGCAGGGTGCGGCCCTCGAGCAGCTTGCCCAAGGTGCGGAGGTCGGTGATGGCGTGGGGATCGACGAGGAGCGCCGGGCCGTCCTCCCCGCGGAGCTGCACGAGGTGCAGGCGCGGGTAATAGACGTGCTCGGCGTGGAACTCGGTGTCGATGGCGACCCGGCCCCGCATCGACGCGAGGCCACGCTGCAGCGACGGCAGGTCGGTGAGCAGATGGATGAGAGGCGACGTCACAGGTGCGCTCACCAGCTCCAGCCCGCGCGCCAGGCCCCGCCGTCCCGAGGCGCCACCCAGACGCCGCGCTGGTGCACGGTCTCGCCGTCGGCGTCCCGCTCCTCGACGCGCAGGGCCCGGTAACGGGCGCGCTCCTCAAGGGAGAGCTCCCGAAGCACACCCTCGTCCATCGGCGCCATGAGCGCCTCGACCGCCGCGAGGGGCAGCTCCGGCAGGCTCACGCCGTCGCCGAGGTGGGCGCGGAGGTTCTGGGCCAGGGGCTCACGGATGAAGCGGCCCAAGAGCGCCGGGTCTCGGGCGAAGACCACGGCCTCGCCGTCGCCGGAGAGCACGAGGCCGAGCCGCGGGGTGAGCGCTGAGGCGAGGGCCTCCTCGGGGCTCAACAACAAGGAGGCGGGCAAGGTGTCGATGAAGTCTTCAGGCTGGGCGTCGGGGCCGACCCAGAGGAGCTCCAGCGGACCACGGAAGGGCGGCTCAGCGCCTTGGCCGCCGAGGCGCAGGGCCTCGAGCGGCGCGCCCATGAGCAGGCGCACGAGGGCGTCGATGTCCCCACCGCCCGCGGGCCAGGCCCCGAGCCAGCCGCCGCCCGGCAGCGCCCGCGCGCCCGCCGGGGCCGGAGAGGGGGTCAACACGGCGAGCTGCCCCGCGACCGGGAGGTCCAGAGCGCCCCGCAGCACGTCGTCGTCGTCGATCTCGTGCAGGTACAACGAGAGCGCCTCGGGCCCCTCGGCGTAGACGCCGAAGCACAGATCTGGGGCGCGGCGAAGCGGAAGCGGGAGCGCGGCGTGCATGGTGTGCCCTGTCGGATCCTGAACATAGCCTTGAAGCGGTCAACACGATAGGGCGCCCGCATGTGGAGCCTCATCTTCCTCGCCTGCGCGCCGTCCTCGACCCCCAAGGACGCCGCTCCACAGGCCCTCGGCGGCGCGGACGCCGTCGCCGCCGCCGACCTGAACGGCGACGGGATTGACGAGATTTTGCTGATTCAAGACGGCTCGCTGCGCTGGTCGGGCGGCACCCAAGACCTCGGCGGCGAGGTGCACGCTGTCGGCCGCGGGGACACCGACGGCGACGGCGACGAGGAGGCCCTCATCGCGACGGGCACCTCCCGCGAGCGGCGCGACGCCCCGGCCCGGCTCTGGCGGGTGCGGGCCGACGGCGCGGAGCTGCTCTGGGAGCAGCGCGGCCCCCGCAGCCAGCCCACGAGCGTCGCCGTCATCGGCGGGAAGATTTGGCTGAACACGTTCAGTGACGAGCGGGTGGTCTCCGGCGGCTGGGTGGAGGGCGGCGGGCTCACCGTCGTGCACGAGGCGCCCCTGGCGACGGCGATGCGGCCGCTGGGCGACGCCGTGGCCGTCGGGCGGCTCTACGGCGACGAGCCCCGGAGCGACGGTGACCTGCGCCTCGTCGGCCTCGGCGCGCCCCGGCGCCTGCCGTCGCTGCGCGGCGTGCGGGCCATGACCGCGGCAGACCTCAACGGCGACGGCGCCGAGGAGCTCATCGTCGGCGACGGCTGGCACTACAACTACGGCGAGCGCGCCCAGGCCCACGTCGCGCTCTACGCTGGTCCCGACTACGACGCCGCCCGCACCCTGGCTTTGTTGCCGGGGGACTACGCGGTGCACGGTCTAGAGGTGAGAGAGGGCTGGCTGCTCGTCACCGGCGCCCGCGCCGTGGTCGCGCTGCGACAGGACTCCTTGGGCTGGGCACCGACGGACATCGGCGCGGTGACCGAGTCGGGGAACGCGGTGTTCGCCCGGGGTGAGGCCGGCCTCGGCGTCGTGGTGAGCGGCGCTCCGGCGCGCTGGGTGGCGCTGCCCGCGCCCCGATGAGCCCGCCCACCGCCGCGCAGAGCTGGCTCGACGAGGAGGTGACCACCCGGGCCCTCGGCGAGGCCACGGGCACGGTCTGGGTGACCGACCCGAGCGGCGACCGGGTCATCGCCCTCGCCCTCTCCGGCGCCGCCGAGCGTGTGCTCGCCGTCGGCCAGTCCCCCCTCGACGCGGCGCTCTTGCAGCTCAAGCTCAGCGTCGGCCCCTTGGCCTGGGAGGAGCGCCTCCAGGTGCTCGGCCTGCTCACCGGGGGCCGCCGGGTGTTCTTGTACCACCGGCTCCGGGACAGCCTGCCCGCCGAGGCGCGCGGGGCCTGGGACGGCCAAGAGGCGCTGATCCGCGCCGGGCTCCTCCGCGGCGGGGCGGCGGAGGCGCGCCTCGACCTCACCCGACGGGCGCTCCGGGCGCTCCGGGGGGAGGCCACGCTCATGGCCTGGGCCGATGACCCCTCCGCTGAAGGCCGCGCGGCCCTGGCCCGGCGGCTCGACGGCCCCCGCCTGCGCCTGCTCTTGAGCGCCTTGCCCCTGGGCGGGCTCGGCGCGCCGGGGCTCCCGTCGCGGCTGCTCCAGCTCGTCGCCCAGCCCGGCCCCAACCCCTTCGTCGAGTGGACGCTCACCGGGCGTTACGCCGACCCCGACGCCGCCCGGCCGAGCCTCAGCCGCCGGGCCTACGCCGAGGCCGCCGCCCTGCGGGAGCGGGCGCGCCCCTCCCCTGCCCCCCTCGCCGAGGCCTTGTTGAGCGCGACG
>JAKLKD010000025.1 GCA_023150845.1 Myxococcota bacterium
GAGCGGCCGCAGGGCCTCCCGGGCGATTCCTTGGGACTCCTCGTCGGGCACGGCGTAGACGATGGGCCAGAGGTCGGCCTCGGTCGGGGCCGGGCGCCCGGCGAGGGCCCCCGCCGCGGCGACGAGGCCCTGGAGCTTCACCACCCGGCGGTCGGAGAGGTGCACCCCGGCGGCCCGCAGCGCGCGCACGGCCTCCGCGATGGCGGGGCGCGCCGCGCTGAGGTCGGCCTGGGCGGCGGCGGCGGTGACGAGGTCAAGATCGGCGAGGCTCGCCAAGGGCGTGAGCCCCCCGGTCGTGGCCCCCCAGCCCTCGCTGAGCAGCTCCTCCAGGCGGCTGTCCGAGATGGGCCGGGCGAAGACCCGCACCAAGAACCGATCGGCGAAGGCCGCCAGCTCCCCCTGCTCCGGCAACGAGTTCGACGCCCCGGCGCAGACCCGCAAGGGCGACACCATCGTCGTGTGCCCCCGCTTAAACCGCCGCTCGTTCAGGAGCGTGAGCAGGCTGTTGAGGATCGCCGTCGAGCCCGCGAAGACCTCGTCGAGGAAGGCGATGTCGGCCTCGGGCAACATGCCCTCGGTGCGCGTCTCCAAGGCCCCCTCCCGCAGGCGGTTGAGGTCGATGGGCCCGAAGAGCTCCGGCGGCTCGGTGAAGCGGCCGAGCATGTACTCAAACAGGCGCCCGCCGAGCACCTGGGTCGCCCGGCGGATGGCGAGGCTCTTGGCCGTGCCCGGCGGTCCGATGACGAGCAGGTGCTCCCGCGCGACGGCGCAGAGCACCAAGAGCTCGACGACGGCCTCACGCTCTACCAGGCCCGCGCTCGCCGCCTGAATCGCCGTCCGCAGCCGCAGCGCGGCCCCCTGCGCCGCCTCTAGGTCCACCACCACGAGCACCTCCCGACACGCTCAACACGGCTGGGAGGGTATCACGGGCGACCGGGGGGGTCGCGTCGGGGGTGTCAGAACGCCGCGCCGCAGGCCGTGACGACGGTGCCGTTCTCGCCGGAGTTCGCGCCGAGCGGCGTCCAGCCGCCGGGGAGCTTGGTCGAGCGCATCCCGTCACCTTTGCTGTCGGCGGACACCCAGCTCTGGGTGCGGTCGTCGAAGCGGTGCTCCTTCACGACGAAGGCCGCGCAGTTGTAGGAGCGGCCGGAGAGGGTGCCCTCGGCCTTGGCCTCGGGGACGAGACGCTGGGCGCCGAGACCAGCGGCGAAGGCCAAGACGAGACCGAAGAGGGCGGTGGAGAGTCGCATGGTGAGCTCCTTCATACACGGGGTGGTTGTTGTGAAGGAGCCGTCAAGCCTGGGTTTGGATCACCCCGAGGCGCTGTTTTTCTCGGCTTGTTGTGCCCGGCGCGCCTTGATCACCTCGACCACCCCCGGCACCACGGACAAGAAGATGATGGCGAAGATCACCAAGGTGAAGTTCTTCTTCACGATGGGCAGGTTGCCGAAGAAGTAGCCGCCGTAGATGAAGCTCGACGTCCACAACAGGCCGCCGACGACGTTCGACATCAAGAAGTGGCGGTAGTCCATCTTGCCCGCCCCGGCGACGAAGGGGGCGAAGGTGCGCACGATGGGCACGAAGCGGGCGAAGATGATCGTCTTGCGCCCGTGCTTCTCGTAGAAGCGGTGGGTCATGTCGAGGTACTCGGTCTTGAGCACCCGGGCGTCGGGGGTGAAGACCTTCTCCCCGAAGAAGCTGCCCAAGGAGTAGTTCACGGTGTCGCCGACGACGGCGCAGACCGCGAGCAGCCCGAAGAGGATGTGGGGGTTCAGCTCGCCGATGGCCGCCAACGAGCCCGCCGCGAAGAGCAGCGAGTCCCCCGGCAGAAACGGCGTGACGACGAGGCCCGTCTCGCAGAACACGATCAAGGCGAGGATGCCGTACATCCAGACGCCGTAGGTCGCCGTGAGCTCCGCGAGGTGCTTGTCGAGGTGCAAGACGAGGTCGATGAGCTGCTTGATGAGTTCCATGGTTCCTTCCTGGGCCCGGGGCGATTATCCCAGCCGTGGGTCTCGCGCTCGCAGGGGCTATACTCGCGGAGCATGACGCCCTCAGGAGCCCCAATGAACGACCTGCGCACCCTCCGTTACGACGAGCACGACGGCGTCGCCACCGTCACCCTCTCCCGGCCCGGCGGCAACCGCATCAACGTGCGGATGGTCAAGGAGCTGACCGCGGTGTGTGATCACCTGGAGGACAGCTCCCAGGCCCAGGTCGTCGTCTTCCGCGGCGACGGCGGCGCCTTCTCCGAGGGCATGGACTTCACCGACTGGAACCCCAAGGAGGCCCTGGACATCCACGGCTTCAACCGCTGGGAGAAGTGCTGCACCCGCCTGGAGCGCCTGCCCAAGGCGACGATCGCCTTGGTGGACGGCCCGGCTGTGGGCGGCGGCTTCCAGATCGCCTTGGTCTGTGACCTGCGCGTCGGCACCTCCCGCGCTACCTTCCAGCTCCCCGAGGTGCAGCTCGGCTTCTTGCCCGGCATGGGCACCTTCCGCCTCGCGAAGTACGTCGGCTTGGGCCACGCCAAGCGCCTCGCGCTCACGAGCCCCGTCGTAGACGCCCAAGAGGCCGCGCGCCTGGGCATCCTCGACGCCGTGAACGACGACCTCGACGCCGCCCAGGCCCAGATGATCGCCGCCTTGGGCCCCAACCACAGCGTCGCCATCGAGCTCACCCGCCGCCTGCTCAACGAGAGCTTCTCGACGAGCTACGAGAACGCGCTGGGCCACTTCTTGGCCGCCCAGCACCGCGCGATCACCCAGACGGCCTTCTTGGACACCCTGCAGCGGGCGAAGAAGGCCGACGGTTAGCTCGCCGCCGCGCCGGTCTCGGCGGTGTTGAGCAGCGGCGAGGGCGTGCCCACGGACGTGAGCCAGAGCTGGTGCACGGCGCGGGTGGCCCCGACGTGCAAGAGGCGCCGGGCGTGGGAGTCGTCGGGGTAACAGCGCGCCGACACCTCGACCAAGATGACGTAGTCGAACTCCAGGCCCTTGACCTCGCTGACCTCGGTGACCTCAACCCCGGGCTTAAAGGCGAACTCCTGGTCGTGCACCAGGCGCACGCCGGGCACCTCAGCGAGCACGAGGCCGTCCGCGTAGAGCTTCGAGAGCTCCTCGTTGGCCGTGAGCACGGCGATCGACGCCAGGGGCTCGTTCGTGACCAGCTCACGGAGGGCCTCGCCCAGAAACGCCACGCAGCCGCCGTGGTCGGTGAAGCGGAAGAGCTCCACCGGGGCGCCGCCGCGGGTGGTAAGCGGCGGGACGTGGTCCTCGCGGAGCGGCCCGAGCACCTGCAAGGCGAAGCTCGTGATGGGCTCCGTGGAGCGGTAGCTCACCTTGAGGGTGTTGACCTCGGTGGTCTTGAGGGAGAGGTGGTCGAGCAGCTCACTCCAGGACGAGAAGCCTGCCGTGGTCTGGATGTGCTGCTGGGTGTCGCCGGCCAAGGTCGCGCAGCGGGCGTCGTCGAGGGTGTCCAGGAGCACGGCCAGCTCCACGGGGGAGAGGTCCTGCACCTCATCGACGATCATGTGGGCGTAACGAAGCGGCCGCTTGGACCGGCTGCGCAGGGGCCCGACGCGGAGCTGCCAGAAGCGCAGCAGCAGCGCGTCGTCTTCAGCGTCGAGCTCTAAGGTCTCCTCGCGGTCCCCCTCCATCCAGGCCTGGAGCGCGTAACGCTGGCGGGAGAGCCAGGCCCAGGCCCGCTCCAGCTCGGCGTCGGAGAAGGCCCCCGGCGCGGTGACGGCGAGGTTGTCGCGGAGGTTCTCGTAGCGCATGAACAGCGAGAGCCAGTCGTCGAGCACGCCGTGCGCCGTCGGGGCCCCGGTGTTCTGCTCGACCACCCGGCGCATCAAGGGCAAGAGCCCCGGGTGCAGCTTGAGGCGGCTCACGACCTCGGGGGTGTCTTCGGCGGACTTGCGCGGCAGCATCGGGAAGTGCCGCCGCATGAGCTCTTGGGACCACTGGCCCCAGGTCACCGCGGTGACCCCCTCGACCCCCAGGGCCGGGAGCACCTTAGAGATGTAGTCCCGGAGCGCCTTGCCCCAGACCACGACGATCATACGCTCCGGGGCGAAGCGCTGGGGGTCCTGGAAGTTGAGCCAGGCCGCGCGGTGCAGGGCCACCGTCGTCTTGCCCGAGCCCGCGACGCCGCGCACGACGACGAGGCCGGAGTCGGGCCCAGAGATGAGCTCAAACTGCGCGGGGTCGATCAGAGCGGCGATGTCGGGGAGGTGTTTGTCTTCCCGGCGGCGCTCGGCCCGCATCCGCTCGCCGAGGCGGCGGTCGTAGCCCTGGGTGCGGTGGTGGGCGAGGAGCGCGCTGCCTTGGCCCCCGGCGAGCTTGGGGTCGTCCTGCACCCGGCGGGACCAGTCCCCGGCGTGGTCGCGTAAGAACACGCCTTGGGGGCTGTCGATGCGCTCCAGGCTGCCCCCGGCGATGGTCAGGGTGCGGCGCACGGTCAGCTCGCCCTCGACGACGCGGTCGGCGAGCTCCTCAGCGTACTCATCACCCTCGGAGTAGCGGTAAAAGAGCTGGGCGATCGGGGCGTTTCGCCAGTCGATGATGCGCAGGCCGTGGTCGGTGCGGCTCGCTTTGCCCAAGAAGATGTCGCGCTCGCGGCCCTCCTCACGCAGGCGGATGTGGGCGAAGTAGGGGCAGTCCGGGTCGAGCTCGTCGTGGTTGCGGCCGCGCCGGAGCTGGCCGAGCAGGGCCGAGAGCTGATCAAACTGCTGCAACATCGAGCCCTTGTCTTCTTCTTTGGCCTGGGCGATGTCGGTGCGGAGGCGATGCAGCTCCTCGACGATCTCGTGCTCGCTCGCCCCGGTGAGCACGGGGCGCTCGATGAGTCGGGTGCGCACGTCGCGCAAGAGCCGCTCTTCTTCCTGAATGATGGGGTGCACCTGGCTGTTCACGAACCGCTCCTGGCCAGCATCGCGCGCTTCCCGCGCCCGCCAAAACTTTTATGACTATCCGCTTCGTGCCGGGGCAACACCCTTCCGGCGACGCTTCGCCTCGGGCAGAGCCCAGCCGTCCGCTTATCCTGAGCCCCGACCATCAGGTGTCCGACGCCTCCCGCCCCCAGGGCAGCTCCCGCCAGAGGTACTGCCCGGCGGCGATGAGGCCCAGGCCGCAGGCGAGGATCGCCGAGAGGTCGGTCAAGGATCTCTGGTCGGCGAGGGCGGCGACGAGGCCCAAGGTCACGACGATCGTGGTCAGCTTCCCGACGGCGCTGGGCTGGCGTAGGGGCAGCTCGGCCCGGACATGACGCCGGGCGAAGAAGGGCACCATCACGGCCTGCACCAGCTCCCGGGCGAACCAGCCGAGCATGTGACGCCCCTCCACGAAGCCCCCGACGTTCATCGACCAGGCGAAGGCCACGAGGAAAAACTTGTCGAGCCAGCCATCGGCGAAGACCCCGGCCCGGGAGCTGAGGCCCCAGCGCCGGGCCAAGGGGCCGTCGAGCACGTCGGTGAGCACAAACACGGCGAGGCCGAGGGCCAAGGCGTCGCGGTCGTGCTTGTGCTCGGCGCAGAGCCACGCCAACGGCAGGCGCGACAGGGTGAGCGCGCCTGGGAGGTTGTAGAGGTCCGACCAGCGCATGCGCTGGGTGCGGTCCTCGGGCTCTGCGGGCTCCCCCAAGTTGCGGACTCCTCCGGGTCAGCTCGCCTGGGCCAAGGCCGGAGGCGCCACGCCGCCCGCGCGCACGATGACCTCGGCCAAGGCGAGGTGCATCCCGGTCACGAAGGCGAGGCCACGCTCGGCGCGCACGCTGCCCGCGTGGGTGCGGAGCGCGGCGTGGGCGCCTTGGGCGAGCTCACGGGCGGTGGTGGTGTCGCCCTCGGCCAAGGCGAGGCGGGCCAAGGCGAGGTCGTGGGCGAGCCAAGACCAGGCCTCGACCTCGACGTCGGCGGGGGTGGTGGTGACGGCGTGCAGCGAGGCGTCGATGGCGCAGCCCTCGACGGGGCAGGCGAGGAGCTCGGCGGCGAAGGTGCTGAGCGAGAAGACGGCGACGAGAGACAAGATGAGGGCGCGCATGGGCGTAAGTTTCCGATTTAGACGAGCAGGCCGGTTGGGCAGCGCTGTCCATCGCCTCGGGGGCCACGCCGCGAAGTGGGGCGGGGCCGCGCAGAGCCGGCAGCTCTGGCCGAGGTGGGGAGCCGCTCAGGGGGCGACTCCAGGGCAAATGCTGAGAAGATCCCTCGCGTGTGGCGAGGTGACGACAACGTGACATCGCGCGTCCCCCCCGTCAAGAGCGACCTTGAGGTCCCGGTCAATCTTGGTCCGCGAAGGCGATCTTTTGATCCGCCCGGCCTTGTGCTAGGATCCGCCCATGCTCACCTCTACGCGCCCCTTCGCCCTCCTCCTCGCCGCCTTCACCACCTTGGGTGGCGCCACCGCCGAGGCCGCCGAGCCCTCGACCTTTCACTACGACCCCGCCGTGAGCGTGCCGATCACCGTCGCCGCGGGCACGACCTTCGCCCTGATGAACTACGTCGTCAACGACGACGCCGTGCCCCTCGGCCTGGTCTCGAACCCGCCCTTCCTCGACGCCTGGGTGGAGCCCCGCTTCAACCAGACCGCCCACCACGCCTCGGACGTGATCCTCTACGGCACCATCGGCCTTGGCCTCGCCGCGTCCGCCGCCGACGGGATCCACGACGGCGAGGGCCCCTGGGTGCGCACGGGGATCTACCTGGAGGCCTTCGCGATCAACGGCCTCATCACCGACGTGGTGAAGTCCGCCCAGGATCGCCCCCGGCCCTTCACGGCGCTGGATCCCGACACGCTCGACGCCGAGACCCGGGCGGAGTGGGAGGAGAAGCGCGCGGAGGCCGACTCCGAGCGCAGCTTCCCCTCGGGCCACGCCTCCAACACCGCCGCCTTGGCCTTCTGCGCCGCGCGCATGTATGACCTCTCCGGCGCCACCCCCGCCGGGCGCGCCGCGGCCTATGGCGCCGCCGGGGCGCTCACGGTCAGCGTCGGAAGCCTGCGCGTCGCCGCCGGGCGTCACCACCCCAGCGACGTGTTGGCCGGGGCGCTCATCGGCGCCAGCGTCGGCCTCGTCGTGCCCACCCTGCACCAACGAAAGGCCGTGCAGCTCAGCGCCTCAGCGCGCTCCGTCGGCTTCTCCGGCACCTTCTGAGGGCGGCGGGGCCTCAGGCGGGGCCGCAGGCGGGGCCTCGTCGTTCGGCACCAGAGGCCGCAGGGGCCGGACCTCGCCGTCGGGGAGCAGCTCCTCCAGGCGGCGCCCGTCGTCCAGGGGCTCGTAGCTCACCTCGACGGGGTCAGGCTTGTTGCCGAGGCCGAGCATCGAGAGCACCCACAGCACGCCCCAGACGAGCATCCCGATGAGCGCCGTCGTGGCGGCGGTGGCGACGGCCAAGGCGCCGAGGTTCACCTTGGGGCGATCCTGGGGCTCCTGCTGGAGATGGTCGAACATGCGCGCGGTGTCCAGGTTAGAAGGAGACCTCTAACCCGCGACGGCGCGTCGCTCTTGGTCGAACCTATGCCGCTGGCCTCACCGCTGCTCCGCCTGCTCCGCGAGGACGACAGCCACCTCCGCGCGCTCGTGAGCCTCCTCCTCGACGACCTGCTCTCTCGCCCGGCGAAGGAGCTCGTCGACTCTCGTTGGCTCGCCGACGCCATCCTCTCCGGGATGCGCGCCAGCGTCGAGGACGACCGCACCCGCCGCTGGATCCTCGACCAGCTCCAGGTCAGCCGCCAGCTCGCCGTCTCCCAGCAGGGCACCCTCGCCCAGCGCGTCTCCCCCGAGGTGAGCCGGGCGGTGAAGGATCTCCTCCGCCGCCCCTACAGCCCCGACCCGATGCTCGTCCGCGCCATCGTCGATCACCGCGCGATCCGCGGCCTCATCCGCGACATGCTCCAGACCACGGTGAACGACTACGCCCGGAAGGTCCAGGTGCCCAAAGGCGCCATGGACGCCTTCGCCGCGAGCCCGCTCTCCCGGGGGCGCCTCGGCCAGCTCGCCGCGGCGGCGACGGTGGCGGCGAAGGTGGTCGGCGGTGAGGTCGAGCGCCAGATGGAGGGCCGGGTGAAGGAGGTCGTGGACGACGCCATCGCCCGCAGCGTCGAGATCGCCGTGCGCCACTTCTGCGCCCCGGAGCACGCCCAAGACATCGCCGCCTGGCGCGCCGACGGCTTCGACGTGGCGATGCACTTCCCCCTGCGCGCCTGGGCCCACGAGCTCGACAAGCTCGACCCCGAGGGCCTCGTCACCGACATCGAGGCGCTCCTGCGCGCCTTGACCCGCAGCGAGGCCTTCGCCGGGCAGCTCCGCGGGGCCATCGACGCCGCGCTCACCCAAGGCGGCGACAAGAGCGCCCGGGACTTCTTGGAGGGCTCGGGGCTGGAGGAGGGCTGGCGCCCCCAGGCCGAGGAGCTCATGGTGCGCCGGGCCTTGGCCTTCTTGCAGACCGAGGGCTTTGAGGCCTGGATGGGCGGCCTCGTCGCCGCCGCCGAGGCCTCCAGCGGCGAGGGCTCAGGCGGAGAGGGCTGAGCCGAAGAGCGCCGCGGCGGGGTCCTCCCAGCCGCTCCCCCGAAGCTCCGCCATCACCCCGGCGAGCCGGGCCACATCGGCGGGCTCGCTGCGGGCGCTGACCCGGGGGAACGGCGGCTGATCCGGGCCGTCGCTCTCGACGAGCAGCCGCGCCGCCGGGGTCAAACGAACGGCCTTGTGGACCTTCGTGGCCTTGGGGTTCGTCACCTGGCCGCCGAAGGAGACGTAGAGGCCCAGCCGCACAAGCTCAGGCAGCAGCTCTGCCGGGCCGGAGTAGCTGTGCAGCGCGCCGGGCACGGGCACGCCCCGGGCCTTGAGCAAGCTCAACAAGGCGCCGTGGGCCCGGACGGCGTGGAGGATCACCGGCAGGCCGAAGGCCTGGGCGACGTCGAGCTGGGCGCTCAGCACCTTGGCCTGCTCCTCAAGGCTCGGCCCGCCCTCCCGGGCGATGCGCCCGTCGAGGCCACACTCCCCGACGGCCAAGGCGCCGTCGCCGAGCGCTCCGGGGAGAGCGTCGATGGCGCGGCTCCAGGCCGCGGCGTCGAGGCCACGCAGGGCCCAGGGGTGGAGCCCAAAGGCGAGGCGCACGAGGCCCGGGAAGCGGTCGCGGCAGCGCCGGGCGCGGTCCCAAGAGGCGGGATCCACCCCCGGAACGACGACGCGGCGGACCCCCGCGCGCTCGGCGCGAAGGACCACCGCGTCTCGATCCTCGTCGTAGGCGGGATCGTCGAGGTGACAGTGGGTGTCTACCCAGCCCGGCGTGTCCACCTCAGGCGACCCCCGAGGCTCACTTGCCGTCGGTGCTGCTGCCGACGACGGCGGTGTCGCCCCAGGTGATGATGAACTCGGCGCGGCGGTTCTGGGCCCAGGCGCGCTCGTTGCTGCCCGGGTCGAGGGGCTTCTCTTCGCCGTAGGAGACGACGGCGAGGCGAGAGGGCGCCACGCCCTGGTTGATCATGTGGTTCTTGATGGCGTCGGCCCGGCGCTGGCCGAGGGCGAGGTTGTAGTCCGTGGTGCCGCGCTCATCGGCGTGGCCCTGGATCTGCAGCTTCACGTCGTTGTGGGCCTGCATGATCTTCACGTTGTCGTTCAGGGCGGTCTTGCTGCTGTCGACGAGGTCCGAGGAGTCGAAGTCGAAGAAGACGCGCTCGAAGTTCTCCTTCATCGCCTGAACGTGCTGGGGGACCTCCTTGGCGGGCTCCTCGACGGGCATCGGCATCGGCTCGCTGACCACGGGCTCAGTCACCTCCCCCTTCTTTTTGCAGCCGACGGCGGAGAAGGCGAAGAGAGAGAGGGCGAGGACAGGGAGAAGGGCGCTGCGCATGACGGGCTCCTTGGATAGTCTGCCAGGGATGGCACGGTGGTCTGGGAAGTTAGTCCCTGTTCTATAGGACGTGTGAAGAATGCGTCAAGTCGAGATGACCAAAGGCGACATCTGGAGAGAATCGTGACTGGAACGGCCCCGACGTGGCCCTGGACGACCTTACGAGCGCTCCCCCAGCGGCCCCTTGACGGGGGTCTCATCAACGAGACCCACCTCATCGGGGACCCTCCCCAGGCGGTCATTCAGCGGCTCAACACGATCTTCTCCGCCGAGGTCCACCACGACATCGAGGCCGTCACGGCCCACGTCGCGGCGAAGGGCCTCACGACGCCGCGCCTCATCCGCACCGACGCCGGGGCGCTCTGGCACGAGGACGGCGAAGGCGGCGTCTGGCGGGCGCTGACCTACGTCGAGGGCGTAACCGTACACAAGCTGCGTGACCCGGCCTTGGCCGCCGCCGCCGGGGCCCTCGTCGCCCGCTGGCACGACGCCACCGCCGACCTCCAGCACAGCTTCCGCTCCCGCCGTCCCCTCGCCCACTGGACGCCACACCACATGCAGGTCTTGGAGCAGGCGCTCCGCGACCACCCCGACCACCGGCTCTACGCCGAGGTCGAGCCCCTGGCCCAGTCCATCCTCAGCGCCTGGGCGGCCTGGTCCGGCTCCTTGGACAGCCCCGCCCGGGTCTCCCACGGCGACCTCAAGATCAGCAATCTGCGCTTTAGCGCCGCCGGGGAGGGCCTCTGCCTGCTCGACCTCGACACCATGGGCGAGCTCCCCCTGGAGGTTGAGCTGGGCGACGCCTGGCGCTCCTGGTGTAATCCCGCCGCTGAGGACGTCACAGACGCCACCTTTGACCTCTCGCTCTTTGAGGCGAGCGCCTCGGCGTACCTCCAGGCCCGGCCGCTGAGCGCCGAGGAGCGTGAGCGCCTGCCCCTGGGCATCACCCGCATCTGCCTGGAGCTGTCCGCCCGTTTCTGCGCTGACGCGCTGAACGAGCGTTATTTCGGCTGGAACCCGGCGGTGGCGCCTACCCGGGGGGACCACAACCTCCTCCGCGCCCGGGGCCAGCACGCCTTGGCCGCCTCAGCCACGGCCCAGCGTGGGGCGATCTCGCGGATCCTTGGCCTCTGATCCAAAGATCCGCCCGGCGACGGCCCCGCCGGACAGAGACCGGCTCGCGTCACGAACTCGTCGCGCAGACCCCGCCCTCACCGGGTTATCTCGGGCGTCTCTGAGGAGTCCTCATGCGCCCGTCGATCGGTCTCTCCACCCCCCTGCTCATCGCTTTGGCCCTCGCGGGCTGCGACAACGACACCCAGATCAAGGTCGTTGACGACGCCCCCTCGGTCACGATCGTTCGCCCGAGCTCCGGCACGGTGTTCGACCCCGATGACGCCGTCGAGCTCTGCCTGCAGCTCGCCGATGAGGACGAGCTCTCCGAGCTCAAGATCACCGTCGAGAGCGACATCGACGGCGTGCTGTTCAACGGCGCCAACGACCTCACCGAGTGTGAAGGCGGCAACGCGGGCCTGAGCCTCACCCTGTCCGACGCCGAGCACACCCTCACCGTCACCGTCACCGACACGGCGAACCAGGCGAGCCAGGCGGACGTCGTCGTCACCGCCGAGGCCAACGAGCTCCCGCTCTGCGCGTGGATCTCCCCCGAGGACGGCCTCAGCTTCTTTGAGTCCGACCCCATCACCTTCGAAGCCCAGGTCTCCGACGCGGAGATGACCAACGCCCTGCTCGGCGTCGTCATCGAGAGCGACGTAGACGGCCTGCTCTTTGAGGGCAACCCCGACGGCGCCGGGCTCATCAACTTCACCCGCTCCTTGTCCGCGGGCGGCGAGAACGCGGCCCTGCACAACATCACCCTCTCGGTCACCGACGACCGCGGCGCGTCGAGCACCTGCGTCGTGAGCGTGAACATCGACGCCTGCCTCGACGACGACGGCGACGGCGTGACCGTGTGTGATGGTGACTGTGACGACAACGACGACAGCACCTACCCCGACGCGGTCGAGGTCGCTGACGGCGCCGACAACGACTGCGACGGCACCATCGACGAGTACACCGACCTTGAGGACGACGACCTCGACGGCTACTCCGACTTTGAGGGCGACTGTGACGACGCCGATCCCGCCATCAACCCCAGCGCCGTTGAGGTCTGGTACGACGGCGTCGATCAGGACTGCTCGGAGACGAGCGACTACGACCAAGACGCTGACGGCGTAGACTCCGACGCTTACGGCGGCCAAGACTGCGACGACCTCGACGGCGCGGTGAACCCCTTGGCGACGGAGACCTGGTACGACGGCGTAGACCAAGACTGTGACGGCGCCAACGACTACGACTACGACGCCGACGGCTTCGAGAGCGACGCTTACGGCGGCAACGACTGCGACGACTACGACGCCGCGGTGAACGCCGGGGCGGCGGACGCCTGGTACGACGGCGTTGACGCCAACTGTGACGGCGCGAACGACTACGACGCCGACAAGGACGGCTACGAGAGCAGCACCTACGGCGGCGACGACTGTGATGACAGCCGGTCTAGCACCAACCCCGGCGCGTCGGAGACCTGGTACGACGGCGTTGACGACGACTGTGATGGGTCTGACGACTACGATCAGGACGGCGACGGCTTCAAGTCCTCGTCGTACGGCGGCAGCGACTGCAACGACACCAACGCGGGCATCAACACCGCGGCGACGGAGACCTGGTACGACGGCATCGACGCCGACTGTGACGGCAAGAGCGACTACGACAAGGACGGCGACGGCGCCACGGCGCTGGCGTATGGCGGCAACGACTGCGACGACAACAACAGCGCGATCAAGGTCGGCGCCACGGAGATCTGGTACGACGGCGTCGATCAGGACTGCTCCGGCGGCAGCGACTACGACCAAGACGCTGACGGCGTCACCTCCAGCGCCTATGGCGGCACGGACTGCAACGACACCGACACCACGGTGAACCCCAGCGCCACGGAGACCTGGTACGACGGCGTCGATCAGAACTGTGACGGCAAGAACGACTACGATCAGGATAGCGACACCTACCTCGCGTCGAGCTACGGCGGCAACGACTGCGACGACACGAAGTCCACGATCAACCCCGGCGCCACCGAGGTCTGGTACGACGGCACCGACCAAGACTGCTCCGGCGGCAGCGACTTCGACCGCGACGGCGACGGCGTGCTCTCGTCGAGCTACGGCGGCAACGACTGCAACGACAACAACTCCGCCATCAAGCCCGGCGCGACGGAGATCTGGTACGACGGCACCGACCAGGACTGCTCCGGCGGCAGCGACTTCGACCAGGACGGCGACAGCTACACCTCCTCGGTCTACGGCGGCACGGACTGCAACGACACGAGCTCCAGCATCAAGCCCGGCGCCACCGAGGTCTGGTACGACGGCACCGACCAGGACTGCTCCGGCGGCAGCGACTACGATCAGGACGGCGACAGCTACGTCTCCTCCAGCCACGGCGGCAACGACTGCAACGACACGAGCGCCAGCATCAAGCCCGGGGCCTCGGAGAGCTGGTACGACGGCGTCGATCAGGACTGCTCCGGCGGCAGCGACTACGATCAGGACGGCGACGGCCTCACCGCGACGGCTTACGGCGGCACGGACTGCAACGACACGAACTCGAGCATCAAGCCCGGCGCCACGGAGAGCTGGTACGACGGCGTTGATCAGGACTGCTCCGGCGGCAGCGACTACGATCAGGACGGCGACAGCTACACCTCGTCCTCCTACGGCGGGTCGGACTGCAACGACACGAGCTCCAGCATCAAGCCCGGCGCCACCGAGGTCTGGTACGACGGCGTCGATCAGGACTGCTCCGGCGGCAGCGACTACGACAAGGACGGCGACACCTACACCTCCTCGACCTACGGCGGGTCGGACTGCAACGACAACAGCTCGTCGGTGAGCCCGGGGGCCACGGAGATCTGGTACGACGGCGCCGACCAGAACTGTGACGGCAAGAACGACTACGATCAGGACGGCGACACCTACCCCGCCGTCGCGTATGGCGGCACGGACTGCGACGACACCAAGTCCTCTGTGCGTGTCGGCGCCGCTGAGGTCTGGTACGACGGCGTCGATCAGAACTGCGACGGCAACAGCGACTACGACCAGGACCTCGACGGCGAGGAGTCGGACAGCTTCGGCGGCGACGACTGTGACGACACCCGCAGCGACGTGAACACCTCGGCCACCGAGACCTGGTACGACGGCCGCGACACCGACTGCGACGGCTGGAGCGACTACGACAGCGACTACGACGGCGACGACGCCAAGGCCTACGGCGGCGGCGACTGCGACGACGACGAGCCCACGGTCTACACCGGCGCCACGGAGCTCCGCGACAGCCTCGACAACGACTGTGACCTCACCTGCGACGAGGGCCTCATCGCCGTCGGCGAGGTGATCATCACCGAGATCATGGTGAACCCCAGCGTCGCCTCGGACCCGAACGGCGAGTGGGTTGAGCTCTACAACACGACGACGACAGACATCGCCATCTGCGCGGGCTGGACCTTCGCCGACACCACGTCCGGGGACAAGACCCTCGACACGAGCTTCAACATCGTCATCCCGGCGAAGGGGTACGCCACCCTGGCCTACGAGTCGAACCCCGCGAGCAACGGCGGCCTGGTGATGGACGGCGAGTACCACTCCACCATCAACCTCAGCAACAGCTCTAGCGGCGACACCCTCACCCTGAAGTTCAACAGCACCACCATCGACACCTTGAGCTTCACCTCGTCTTGGCTCTACGGCACGGGCGAGTCCGTACACCTCAAGGCGTCGAAGCACGACGCGACGAGCAACAACACCTCGTCGAACTGGTGCAAGTCGACGACGGCGGCGGGCAACGGCGAGAAGGGCACCCCGGGCGCGGCGGAGCCGGGCTGCCCCTGAGCACGCGGCGCCGAGGGCTTCACTCGACGACGATCACCGGGTCTAGGCCCTCGGCGACGGTCACGCCGTCGAGGGCGAGGGCCTGACCGTGCAGCAGCAAGGCCAAGGCGCCGTCTTCGCTCCAGAGGGCGAAGGCGGCGTCGGTCGTGACCTCACCCCCGTCGGGCAAGGCGATGGACTGGGGCGCGTCGGGGTCACGGGTCAGCGCCCAGTGGGTCTCCTCGGCGAGCTCGACCCGGGTCAGGGCCCAGCCCTCCCCTTGGGACACCACGGTCACCGAGAGCGGGCCGTCCACGTCCCCGGCGGCCGCGCCGACCCGATACGGCGCGAGCACGGCCAAGAAGCCCGGGGCGACGGCGCTCACGACGCCGTCCATGACGCTGTGGTGCGCGACGTCACGGCTGAGGTTGAACTCGTGGACATACGGCGCCTCATACGCCACAAACTCGGGCAGCTCCGGGCTGAGCCCCGGGGCCGTCGAGGCCAAGGTGACCCGCACCCCGGCGAGGCTGCGCTCCCAGGTGGCGCCGTCGCTGTTTATGGTGAAGGAGCCGCCCACCTCCTCGGAGGCCCAGCCGCCGACACGCCAGCGGTGCTCCCGCGGGGTCGTGGCGTCGGGATCGAGGCGGTCCACGACGAGAAAATACCGGCCATCGACGCTGATCATGGCCCGGCGCAGGTCAGTCTCCTCAAACCGCATCCAGGCCTCGGCGAGCTCAACACGCTCGCCGTCGTGAAGCTGCTCAAACACCGCGTCGGTGTCGCCGAAGTCCGTGAGCAGGCCCTTCTCCGGGGCGCCGCGCCCGTCGATGAGCAGGACGTTGTGGGCGTAGGGCTCGCTCGTGACGGCGTTGTCCAGCTCGTTGGGCTTGTAGTAGCCGGGATCGACGAGCAGGTACTCCCCATAAGCCGCCAGAGAGAAGGAGGTGCCGTCGGCGTGGTCGTGGAGCGTCTTTCGGGCGGAGCCGGACTCGGCGATGAAGGACACAAACCGCGCGTCTGTGTCCCATCCTGAGCGGAACACGGCCTCCCCGGCGACGGGCATGAGCCGCGTGGTGAACGGCGGCTCAACAGGCGCCACATCCGACACATAGACGAGGTGGTGGGGGATGAGGTTCTGGCCGTGGCTCATCTCCATGGGCCGCTCGGTGACGCTCTCCCAGTCCCAGCGCAGGTGCCCCTCGCCGCCGAAGGCCGTCAGCAGGGCCCCGCCGTTTAAGGGGTTGAAGTAGCCGTCCTCTTTGGGCGCCCGCAGGCCCGAGGGCAGCCGCAGGGTGATCGACCAGTCCACAGTGGCGTGAAATTGGGGATCAAACAGCGGGTTCTCAAAGGTGAAGAGCTCACCGTCGACGCAGCCGTGGCCGATCCAGGGGTCGATGTCTTGGCGGTTTCGGCAGTCGCGCTCAAAGCGCGCGTCGGGGTCCAGGCTGTTGTTCGCGGCGATAAAGAACGCCATCGCCGCGGAGAGGCCGAAGCCGTAATAAAACGGGCCCTCGGAGACGCCGCCGTCGGACTGTACATACTGGCCCGTGGGGCCCCAGAGGTAGCTCAGCTCGGACAAGGACCAGGCCAGCCACTCGTCCGCGTCGGGGGCGTCGGGGAAGGCCAAGGCCACCACACCCACCGCTGAAGCCGTCCGGATGGGGTGGTTGTTCTGGGAGACGCCGAGGGTGATCTGGCGCATCACGTCCTCTTCGAGGTACTCGTCCCAGAACATCGTCGTGACGTTGATGAGCTTCGTCTCCAGCGCCAGGGCCTCGTCCTCGGGGAGCCGCCCGGCGGCGAGGAGCAGGTCGTGGGCGCTCGAGTAGCCGATGAGCGGGCCCGGCATCCGGATGTTCACGTCCCAGTCGGAGTTGTCCTCAAAGTTGTCGTCGAAGCGCTGCATCGCCGCCCGGCTGAGCTGGGCCGCCGCCTCGGCCTCGGCCTCGTCGTCGCTGAGGTAAGCGATGGTGGCCGCGCACTCGGCGACGGCGGCGTTCGCCCCGTGCGCGCCGCTGTCCCAGTCCCCGGGCTCCGGCTCACGCAGGGGCGCGGCGGCGCAGGCCTCTAGCTTCGCCCAGATCGTCGCCCAAGGCTCGGTGTCGAGGCGGGCGATGGTCGCCGCCCGGCGATCCTCGGTGAGCAGCAGGTGGGGGTGCACCAGGGGTCGGGCGCTGTCCTCAGGGCTCGGCTCGTCCTTCCCGGCGCAGGCGAGCAGGCTGAGGAGCGGGGCGAGGAGGTGAATCGTGCGAGATCGGCTCATGGGGTCTCCGCGCGGGGTCGGCCGTCGGCCTCGGCAAACGCCCAGGCCACGGCGCCGACGCCGAGGATGATGTCGTCGAGCTGGGCGACGCTGACGTAATACTCGTAGTCGCCGGGGTTCGTGCCGAATGAGGTGCCCTCGACGACCCACGCGCCGTCGTCCTCCTCGGTCACCCTGCCCCGCAGGCCATCGAGGGCGCGGTCAATCGCCGGGGTTGTCTGTGTCGAGTGAAGGAGTCCGAGGTCTTGGCCCCGCATCAAGGCCGTGACGATCAGCGCCGCGGCGGAGGTCTCGGTGTAGTTGTCCGAGTCGGGCGACGCGGTGAGCACCGTCGGCCAGAGCCCGTCCTCGGCCTGGGTCGTGAGCACGGCCTCGGCGTGGGCCTGAAACGCCGCGCCGAGCCCCTCGGCGCCGGGGTGGCCCTGGGGCAGCCGGGCGTAGAGCTCAACCGCCATCAGGAGCGCCCAGGAGTTCCCCCGGGCCCAGTACACGGCCTCGGCGGGGATGTTCTCCCCGGTCGGCACGTCGTAGGCGTGGCGGTAGAGGTGGTCGTTGGGATCGACGAGCAGCTCCACGAAGGCGTCGTGCTGGGCCAAGGCCTCGTCGAGGTAGACGTCGTCGCCGGTCTGGTCGTAGCGGCGCAGGGCGGTCATGCCCACCATAAACATCGAGTCGACCCAGACCTGCTCAAGCTGCTCAAACACGCTGCCGTCGCCCCAGTGCTGGATCGCGCCGTTGTCGGCGTAACGCGCCGCGCTGAGGTAACGGTCGGCGGCGTCGAGGATGGGCGTGTAGCGCCCCGTCGGCGCCCGCGCCTCCAAGGCCGCGGCGATCATCGTCGGGGACATGGAGTCCGAGGAGTTGAACTCCTTGGGGGGCTCCTCGGTGAAGCGGGGGAGCTCGTCGTCGAGCCAGCTCTGGAGGTAAGCCTCCACGCCGATGTCCGGGGCGACCTCCTCGACGCCGAGGAGCCCCGTCGCCCAGACCGTCTGCATCCAGTCCAGGGGCAGGCTCTCGGCGGGCCAGCGCGCCATGCCCTGCTCGGCGAGGATCCGGGCGAGGGGCGCGGTGTCGTGGGTCTGGGGCGCCTCCGGGGGCGCGCAGGCGGTGAGCAGGGGGAGGAGCGCGACGAGGTGCATCCGGGGAGTGTACACCGCCTCTACGGGCCACGCCGGGCGCGCGGTTGCGCAGAGTCGGCGGGCTCAGCGGCTCAGCTCGACGACCCCAGCCTCGACGAGGCGCCGCATGAGCGCCTCCCGGGCCGGGGGGAGGTCCTTGAGCGTCGGCTCGGCCTGAAGCGCCCGCAGCAAAGGCGCCTGACGCCCGCCGAGCTCCACCCGCAGGTGCTTCACCTCGACGAGCGGCGAGAGCCCGCCCGCCCCGGCGCGCTCGTGGGACTGGCCGACGACCACCCCCCGGCAGATCACCGTGACGGGCTGCTCGTCGGCGCGGGCGACGGTGATGAGGCGGTCCCGGCTCACCTGCCCGGCCTCCAGCCTGGGGAACACGTCCTCGGGGCCCACCCCGCCCAAGGCGGCGCGGATGAGCTCCGTCGGCGCGGGCAGCTCGGCGACGAGCAGGTAAGGCGGCAGGCGCAGGTGTCCCCGCTTGAGCTGGGCGCTCGACGGCGGCGACGGTGGGCTCGGCGCCTCCCCTCGCCCGGCGGCGTCACGCAGGGCGGCGGCGTTGTCCACCATGGCGCGCTCGACGCTGAGCACGGCGCGGATGAGGCCCCCGGCGGCCTCGGGGAGCTGGTCCTCCAAGGCGTCCAAGAGGCCGCTGAGGTGGTCCCCGAAGCGCGCGCTGCGCTCGGCGAGAGGTGCGAAGAGCGCCGGGCTCGCCAAGAAGCGCGACAGAGCCCGGGGGTCACCGGCGCCGATGGCCGCGGCGCTCAGGGGGTAGGGGCGGCAGAGCGCGGCCATGAGGTAACGGCGGCGCCCCTCAGCGTCGGCGGCGAGCCCCGAGAGGCTCATCTGGCGGAAACGCGCCCGCTCCACCTCGGCGAGGCCGTGCTCATGCAACACAGACTCCCGGTCCCGGGCGAAGGCGGCCCGGAGGTCCTCGTCAAAGAGCAGGCGCTCGTAGAGGCGCCAGGACGGGCTCACCGGGACTCCTGGGCCAGCTCGGCCTTGACCTTCTCCCGCAGGCTCACCGAGGCGGCGCCCAGCAGCACCCGCTCCCGCGCGCGGCGGAGGAGGGGCAAGGCCGTGCTCGCCGCCGCGCCTTCACACTCCACACAGACCGCCTTGAGGTTCTCGCAGCGGGAGAGCAGGAGGCGGAACACCTGCCAGGTCTCGGGCAGGGGCGGCAGGTCGTGGGCGTCGAGGTAGATGGGCTGGCCGTCCCGGGTCTCGATGACCCCGCCCGCGAGGTGCAGCTCGATGACCCGAGAGAGGTCCAAGGCGTCGAGGCCCTCGCCCAGCCCGGCGCCCCGGGCGAGCTGGTGGGAGACGACGTGGCCGGCGTCGAGCAGGAGCCCGCTGTCTGTGCGCCGGGCGAGCTCCCCCAAGAAGGTGAAGACGTCGAGCTCGCCCAAGGTGAAGGTCACCGGCGCGGGCTCCAGGAGCAGGGGCGCGTTGACGGCCTCCCGCACCTCCATGACCCGCAGCACGGCCTCGTCCAAGGACTCCGGGGTCATGATCGGCGGCACGAAGTAGCCGAGCTGGATGGAGTAGCCCGGGGTGTCGCCGACAAAACAGACCGCGACGTCTTGGGCCAGCCAGGCCGAGCCCACGGCGCGGACGTGGGCGCCGACGGCGTCGAGCCAAGGCCGCGGGTTCGGGTAAGGGCCGCAGAGGTTGAGGCAGCTCGGGTGGTAGAGCACGGGCACGCCGAGGCGGCGCAGCTCGGCGAGGGGGCGCTCCATGAAGCTGTGCTGCACGGCGCCCGCGTACTCGATGAACGCGGGGCCACCCCGGGCGCGGGCCAGCGCGACGGGGTCGGGCTCGGCGCCGAAGCTCAGGCTGACGCCGACGCCGAGGGTGGGCAGAGAGTCGGGGGCGAAGGGGGTCACGGCGGCCAGTCTACACGGCGCGGCGGCCCACACGCCAGGCGCGCCTCCGCCGCGTTATGGGCGAGGCGTCACCAAGGAGCGCCTGTGCCGCGTGTGATCGTCTTCGACTTCGACGGGACCATGACCGACGCCGAGCGAGAGGGCGCGCCCTTCCGCGGCGGCTACCTTGAGGATCTCGCCGCGCTCACCGGCCTGCCGTTGGCCCAGATCGAGGCCAGCGCGGCGCGTTTTGAGGCGGAGGTCGCCGCGAACCCCCAGCGCTTCGGCTGGATCTTCAACGGCCACATCGTCGCCCCGGCCATCGTCGATCCTTACCTGCGCATGATGCCCGTCGCGCGGCGTATCTTAGACGAAGCGGGCGCTTTTATGGTGGAGGCCGAGCGCACCCGCCTGCTCGACTCCATCCTCTACAAGTACAACTACACGAAGACCCACATCGCCTTCCGCGACGGCGCCCGGGCCCTGCTCACCAGCCTGCGGGGCCACGACGTTCACGTCGTCACGAACTCCCACACCGACGCCGTGCAGCACAAGCTCAAGGTCCTGGGCACAGGCAACGACGGCGTTGACTCCTTGGACTGGCTCCAGGCGCGGGTGGTGGGCCGGGCGCGGAAGTACATCATCGACCCGAGCTTTGACGCCGTGCCCGAGGCGCTCACCTTGCCCGGGCTCTCCCGCCCGGTGCTGCTGCGCCGCCGCCATTACCACGACGTGCTCGCGGGCCTGCTCGCGTCCGCCGGGGCGAGCTGGTCCGATCTTGTCGTCGTCGGCGACATCTTTGAGCTCGACCTCTGCCTCCCCGCGGCCCTGGGCGCCACCGTCGCCCTCATCACCAACCCCTTCACCCCGGACTACGAGCGGGCCTACCTCGCCTCGATCCCCAACGGGCGCCTCTTGTCGAGCCTCGATGAGGCCGCGGCCTTGGTGGGCGCATGATCGCCGCCCTCTTCGCCGGGGGCCTCGCCTTGGCCGCGCCGCCGGAGGTGGTGGAGCTGGGCCGGGGCTACACCCACCTCTACGCGCTCGTCGGTGAGGGTGTGGTGATCGTCGATACAGGCTACCCCGGTGATGACGTCGCCGTGCTCAAGGGCCTCGCCGACGCCGGGATCCCTGAAGACAAGGTCACGGCCATCGTGATCACCCACGCCCACTCCGACCACACCGGGGGCGCCGCGGCCCTCGCCGCCCGGCTCCAGGTGCCGGTGCTCATGGGCGCCGGGGACGTCCCGGACGCCGCCGCCGGGGTGAACGCCGAGGCCGCGCCGACCTCCGCCCGGGCGGCGTTCATGAGCCGCTTCTTTCCCGAGACCTACGGCGCCTTCGCCGCGACCGCCCTGAGCGCGCCCCTGTCCCTCGCCGAGTACGGCGTCGAGGCGATGGTCACCCCGGTCGGCGGGCACACCGAGGGCTCCTTGTTGGTGACCGCCGGGACCACCCTGCTCGTCGGCGACCTCATCCGCGGCGGCGTGGTCCGCCGCGCCGCGCCCCGCCTGCACTACTACCAGCTCGACACCGCCGCCGCCCACGCCGCCGTCGCCGCGGCCTTGAGCCCGGAGATCACCGCCGTGCTCCCCGCCCACGGCGGCCCGCTGAGCCCGGACGCCGTGCGGCGCTTCTTAGGGGGCTGAGCCAGGCGGTCCGCCCCTCGGGGTGAGGCCCTCAGCGAGCGTCCCGCCGACGCCCACCCTTCGGGCCCTGCATGTTTTTGCCTTCAGCGAGGCGCAGGGTCTCGGCGACGACGGGGTCCGTCGCGGCGGCAATGGCGGCCTGGACCTCTTCAGGCGGCGCGGTGAGGCCCCAGAGCTTCCAGGCCGTCAGCCGGACGGTGAGCCGGGGGTCGTCCCGATAGGCGGCGAACACGGCGGGCGGGGTCGTCTCCTGATAAAACAGCGCCTCGATGACGGCGACGGTGACGTCCTCTTCGACGTTGTCCCCGACGAGGCGCACCCCACCGCCGAAGGTCGCCGCGTGGCGACGGGCGCGCAGGGCCTCGGCGACGATGGGGCTCGTGTGACGGCCCACCTTCGGACCTGGCGGGAGCGCCGCGCCGGTCGGGGCCGGGGCCTCCCCACGCCAGACCCGCAGCGCGAGCTCGACGGCCTGCTCCGGCGGCGCCCCGCCGAGGCGCACCAGCTCCAGCGCGAAGGCCGTGCGGGCGTGGTGGGCGTGCTCCCCCTCCGCGCCCCGGGCGGCGGCGGGATCCGCGCTCCCCGAGCCGAGGTAGAGGTTGAACCAGGCGCGGCTGAGCAAGATGTCGACGCCCTCGCCTTGCACCCCCGGCGCGGCGCCCGCGAGCCCCGTGGTGAACACGCCGAGCTGCTCGTCGAGGGCGGCCAAGGCGCGGCTTGGCTCAGCGGGGCTCAGGCCCGGCTCCGGGGGCAGGCCCCAGGCGGCGTGGGTGACGCAGTTCCGGGCGAAGTCCCCGGCCCGGGCGCAGAAGCGCAGGGCCCGGTCGGTGTGCCCCGCCTTGCCCAGCTCCTCCCCGGCGCGAAAGTGGCACTCCTCCCTCCACAAACCCTCGGGCACAAGGCCGCAGGCCTCCTCCGCCACCGCGACGTCCCCGGCCTTGCCCGCCTCGGCGGCGACGCCCACCCGGCAGGGGATCGCCAGCTCAGCGAAGGCCACCTCGGCGCAGGACGAGAGGCTCCCCCCGGCGCGGAGCGCGTCCCCGGCGGGGTCCACGGGGGCGGGCTCCCCGCAGCCCCAGAGCGACAGGAGCACAACGACGGGCAGGCCGACGCTCACGGCTTGGGCTTCCGAGGCGCCCCGAGGTGGGGCCGCCCGAGCACCTGCTGGCACTTCTGCTGGCCCTCCGGGGTCGTCATCTCTTTACACAGCCGGGCGCCGCGCCGGGGGTCGGTGACGGCGAGGCGCGCGATGAGGGCGTCCCGCTCCAGCCCTTCGGGCACGAGCGCCAAGGCCGCGTCGAGGGCCTTGGGATCATCCAACAGCGGCGTTGTAAACTTGAGCTGGCAGTCCCCCCGTGCCACGGCGTCCTCCACCGCGGCGCAGTCCTCCAGGCGCGTCGGCGCGGGGTCGGCGGCGCAGGCGGCGAACAACAAGGCGACGAGGGGCGCGCGCACGGCTCAGACCTCGTCCAAGAGCTCGCGGCGGAAGCCCCAAGGCGCGTCGCCGCCGTGGGTGATCGCGGCGAAGTTCTCTCGGCCGATGGCGGCCTCCCCGCTCTCTAAGCAGAGCTTGTAGGCCCGGGCCTCAAGGGCCTGGCGATCCTCGGCGGAGCGGCCGACGGCGCCGAGCACCGCGGCCTTAAAGGCGGCGACGGCGGTGGGTGAGCGCCGGGCGACGAGCTTCGCCAAGGCCACGGCGCGCTCAACCCCCTCCTCTGGGGTCTCGACGAGCTCCTCGATGAGCCCGATGCGGCGGGCCTCCTCAGCGCGGATCACCTCGCCGGTCATGCCCAGACGAAGGGCCTGGTTCACGCCGACGACGCTCCAGAGCTCGGCGCTGCCGCCCGCGCCGGGGATGATGCCGAGCCCCGTCTCGGGCAGGCCGAAGGTCGCCGCCCGGGCGGCCACGCGGTAGTCGCAGGTCAACAGGAACTCCGTGCCCCAGCCCAAGGCCACGCCGTTCACCACGGCGACGTGGAAGAGCGGCAGGCGGCGTAAGGCGGCGAGCATCTCCCGCTGGCGCTGCACATGGGCCGCGACCTGGGCGTTCGTCCAGCCCGAGCGCTCGGTGACGTTGGCCCCGGCGATGAAGATCGGCGTGCCCCGGCTGCTCACCCGGCGGGAGGTGGTCACCAAGGCCCGCAGCTCCGAGCCGCGCAGATCCTCGATGAGCGCCTCCCAGGCGGCGATCTGGGCGACGCCCATCTCGTTGGCTTTGCCATGATCCAGCTCTAAAACAGCGATGTTGTCTTCGTACTGGAGCTGAAAACGAAACGGCGACTCGTCCACGGTGACCTCCTGCGGAGCGCCATAACCCACGCGCGCCCCAGCCGTCGCCGGGGCGGCGGCCGGGTCAGTAGCTCACGAGGCTCGCGTCGCCCATGATCGTGCCGCCCAAGGCGTTGGGGCCCTCGTCCGCCGCCGAGGACTCGAAGCTCCAGTAGCCCTGGAGGTCGGTCTCGGTCCCGGTGAGCGCGCTGCACATCGTCGCCTGCACCTCGGCCTGGGTGCGCGCCGTCGTCCACAGCCGCACCTCGTCGAGCAGGCCCTGCCAGTCGTTCCAGGTCGAGCCGAGCTGCAGGTACGCCGGGGTGGTCACGTCCGCGGTCTGGAACTCCGTAGAGGTCGTGTAGCTGCCCGCGTCCTCGCCGTTGAAGTAGAACTGCACCGTGCCCGCGCTGCGGTCGCTCACGATGGCGATGTGAATCCACTCGCCGATGGCCATGCCCGCCGTGGAGGTGCCGGAGCCGCTGATGGGGCTCGTGCGCGCGGCGTTCCAGCCCGCCACCTCCATCTCCACCTTGCCCGTGCTCTCATAGATGTCGATGACCCACCAGGGGTTCGAAGGGTAGCCGCCGTTGGAGTGGTTGAGCAGGCGGGCCTGCCCAGCGGCGTTGGGCCCGCTGAGGTGATCGGCGAGGGTCCAGAGCTCGAGGGTCCAGTCCCCGGTGCCCCAGGCCAAGGCGCTCGACGCCGCGACGTAGACGTAGTCATCGCTGCCGGGGAGATCCAGGGCCTTCACGCCCATGTCTCGCACCCCGTCGAGGTCGAGGTCCACGTCGATGATCTCGCCGTCGCAGTCGTTGTCTACGCTGTCACACAGCTCCACGGCGCCATCGTACACCGCGGCGTCGAGGTCGTCGCAGTCCGCGCCAGTGGCGGCGTCGCTGTCTTGGCCGTCGCCGTCTTGGTCATAGTCGCTGCCGCCGGAGCAGTCCTGGTCCACGCCGTCGTACCAGCTCTCCGCGGCGGCGGGGCTCACGCTGGCGTCGCCGTCGTCGCAGTCTCCGCCGACGATCGCCGTGCCCGAGGGCTGCACACAGGCGATCGAGACGTCGCCGTCATCCCCGTAGCCGTCGTTGTCATCATCGGCGGGGTAGGTCGTGGCGCTGCTGAGGTCGAGGCTGGGGTCGTCGTCGTCGATGAGGCTGTCGCAGTCGTTGTCGCGGCTGTCGCAGACCTCGCTGGCGTCGGGGTTCACCGAGGCGTCGCCGTCGTCGCAGTCCGTGGAGGAGGTGGCGTAGCCCGCGGTGAGGGCGCAGGCCTCGTCGGGGAAGTCCGGGTCGCCGTGACCGTCCGAGTCGCTGTCGCGGTAATAGGTCTTCGTCGCGCGCTCATCGACGGCGCCGTCGCAGTTGTTGTCGCGTTCGTCGCAGATCTCGATGCCGCTGGGGTTCACCGTCGCATCGCCGTCGTCGCAGTCCTCACAGGCCGCGAAGCTGTCCCCGTCGACGTCGGCGTAGCCCACGGAGCCGTCGCAGTTGTAGTCATTGGGATCAGCGCAGTCGGACTCTTCAGCGCCGGGGTTGTAGGCGGCGTCCCCGTCGTCGCAGTCCCCTGCGACTTCAGCGTAGCCCTCGGGGGTGGCGCAGGCGTCTTGGGTGTCGTCGTCGAGGCCGTAGCCGTCGCCGTCGCCGTCGCGGTGGTAGGTCGTCGTCACGCCCTCATCGATCGAGCCGTCGCAGTTGTTGTCGATCTCGTCGCAGGTCTCTACGGCGCCAGGGTAGGCGTTGGGATCGTTGTCGTCGCAGTCCTCATCTGCGCTCACGCCGTCGCCGTCGCTGTCAGTGGGCGCGCTGGAGTCCCCGCCGCCGGAGTCGTCGATGATCGAGTCCCCGCCGCCGGAGTCATCGTCGCCGCCGCCGCTGTCCGCGCCGCTGTCTTGGCCCAAGAGCCCGGTCTCAGGGGTCTCAACGTCTTTTGTGCGACAGGCGATCAGCAGGAGGAGTACGGGGAGGGTCTTGAGGCGCATCATAGGCTCCGGAGCTCGCTTCTCAGCGGGCTTGAAGGGGTTGAAGGGTCAGCCGCGCCAGGCGGTGAAGGGTGTGACACCGGGGAAATAAGGCTCGGGATCGACGTCGAAGGCGCTGAGCACCCCGGCGAGCAGGTTCGGCGGGGCGAGGCGCTCGCCGCTGGCGCTGGCCTCCCCTGTGCCAAGATCGATGAGCGCCGGGCCGAGGGTCTCCGTCGTGGCGCCTAAGGTGCGACCGCCGGACACGCCGCCGCCGATCATCACGAGGGAGGTCGTCGGCCAGTGGTCCTTGCCGCCGGTCTGGTTCATCAGCGGGGTGCGGCCCATCTCCGACATCGCCAAGACGAGGGTGCTGTCCAAGAGCGTGCCGCCCTCGGCGTCCGGGGTGTCGTGCAGGGCCTGGACCAGCTCGTTGAGCGCGCCGAAGCCCCGCTCGAAGCAGTCGGTCTGGTTGAGGTCGTTGCCTTGGTGGGAGTCCCAGCGGCTGCGCTCGGGCAGGGGGGCCTCGATCATGAGCGCGCCGCAGAGGTCGAGCTGTAGCAAGGTGAGCCCCAAGGCCACCCGCTCGTCGTCCGTGGGCTGCTCGGGGAGGCTGAGCCGGTCGGCGTAGCTCTGGAGCGTGTCCAGGCGGGTGAGCGCGTCTCGGTGGCGCTGGAGCCGCGGGCGCTGGCCGTCGGGATCGACCCGGTCGATCTCTTGTCGCAAATATTCCCGGATCAGCGCCTCACGGTCTGGGTCATAAGCGGCCTCCGCCGGGGCCTCACCGCGCAGGGTGCCCAAGGCCAAGGCGCCGACGTGGGTGAGGGTGCCGCCCAAGGCGCCCGGGAAACGTGGGCCGCTCAGGGCGACGTAAGGCAGCGGCCGCCCGAGGCTCGCCCCGGTGGCCAACATCGCGCCGAGGTCCGGGGCGTCGGCGCGGCGGCCGGTGAGGGTGAGCCTGGCGCAGGCGTCGTGGCTGATGCTGCCCACGGCGAGGCCGTTCACGACGACGGCGCGGTCGGCCCAGGCGTCAAAGAAGTCCCGCACCTTGGGGCGGTCCTCGGCCTCGGCCACGGTGAGGTCACCATAGGTCGCCGGGCCGCTGTCGGGGTCGCGGTCGATGAGGTCGGCCTCAAAGTGGGGGTCAAAGACGTAGCTCGTGTCCCAGCCGCCGCCGGACCACCAGATGACGAGGCGCCGTGGGCCCGCGGCGAGGGCGGGGCGGTGGCCCAAGGCGGCGCCGAGCAGGGTGAGGGCCCCGGCGCCTTGTAGCATCGACCGTCGTGTGACAAGGGGTCGGCGGCTCATTGGATCATCACCTTGGCCCGCCACTTGAGGTCCACGGGGAGCTGAAAGTCGGCGCTGGTGAACAGCTCGGTGTTCCCGAGGTGGGTCATGTCCAGCTCCTCTCCCTCCACGGCGATGTCGCCAGAATAAACGCGACGGATGAGCTGGCCCTGGCCGCCGAGCTGCAGCTCCAGGGCGTCCCCCGCCGAGGACCAGGCGAAGATAGCGTCCGGCGCCGCCTCCAGGCTGCGGGGGTCTACGTCCGTCGCCGGGCCCAGGCTCACGGACCACTCCTCCGAGGTGGCGCTGAGCCCTGTCGCATCCTCTGTGAGTCGCTCCACGGAGACAGACCAGTCGGTCTGCCCGGCCCGCCAGAGGCTCAGGGGCGGCTCAAAGGTGATGAGGCGCAGGGGCTGCCCGTCCTCGTCCCAGACCTCCCGAGACACCAAGGCCGCTTCAGTCGCATCTACGCGCCAGACCTCGGCGAAGGCGAGGCCTTCAGTCCAGCCCAGGCGCGCGGCCTCGATGACCACCTCGTCGGCGTTGTCCCCGGCGACGACGGCCTCCTCTTGATCCCAGCTCTCTTCAGGCGCGTCAGCGGGGCTCGTGGTCGGCCACACAAGCTCCGCCCCCGGCGCCCCGCAGCGCAGCCAGGTGAGCAGCCGTGCTCGGTCCTCCTCGGGAACGCCGCCCGCCGGGGGCATGTCCCCGGCCTCCACGCGCACGATCACCCGGTCGAGCTGGGCCCGCACCCCGTCGAGGCTCTCCAGGTCTACGCCGATGGGGGCCCCGGCGCGGTCCTCGGCGGCGATGAGCGAGGAGTGACAGGAGGCGCACCAGGTCATCATCTGCGGCAGGCCGTCCTGGGCCCAAGACAGCTCCTCACAGCCCTCGGCGGGCGCGCTGTCGTCCACCACGACGTCATCCGCCGGGCCCTTGTCCCGCCCGCAGGCGCTTGTGGCGCCCAGCGCGGCCCAGAGGAGGAGCGTTGTCGGGAGGGGCTGTCGCATTAATACAGCCTCCCCAGAGGGTGTCGCAGCAATAGCTCCAGGCAGGCCGTCCAGGCGGCCTCAGGGTCGGCGGCGCCGCCCGCGGCGGTCCAGAGCGCGAGGAGCTGCTCAACGCCGGGGTCGCTCTGGGAGAGGCGCTCGGAGAGCAGGCGCTCCCGCCAGCGCACGAGCACCTGCCGGGCCGCGACCTCGTCCGTGGTGTAGGGGGCCCCGGCGATCCAGAGGATCCGCTCCTCAGGCGCCCGGGCCGCGTCTTGGGTGAGGGCGAGGGTGGCCACGGAGCGCGCCAGCCAGGCGTCGCGCAGGGCGTGGCCGACGCCGGGCTCGTCTACGTCATCGGGGGCGGTGTGGTCGTCCCCTCCCCCGCCGAGGCGCCGGTGCTCCAAGGACCACACGAGCTGGGTGAAGACCTCGCCCTCCGGGCTGAGGCCGAGGGCGTGGGCCAAGGACCCGCTCAGGGCGTCGATGGGCAGGGCCCGCTCGTCGTCCCGGCGGTATCGTTCGGAGGTGACGACGGCCCGGGCGACGGCGAGTAGGCTCATGCCCCCGTCGAGCAGGGCCTCGTGGTAGGGGGCCAGCTCGTCGTCGGCCAGCGGCGCGCCGACCAGACCTTCAGCGAGGGTGCGCGCGGCGCAGCGCCCGAAGCGGGGGTCGGCCGCGATGGTCGCGCCGAGCTGGGTGAGGTCCCCCACGGGGCGGCCGAAGTAGGCTGGGGCGCGCCAGCCCACGGACCACTGGGCCCGCCAAGGGCTGTAGCGGGCGAGGCGTGAGAGCTCGGCCTGATCGCTGCGCTCGGCGAAGCCCCCGAACAACGCCGCCAAGGGGTCGAGCCCGGCGTGGCAGGTGAGGCAGGCGGGCTGGGTGCGCACGGCCTCCTCCATCGCCGCGAGCTCCTCGACGCTGAGGTCAAAGTCGAAGGCCGCCTCACGGTCCAAGAAGTCGAGGCAGAGGAACATCGACGAGACGGCGTTCGCCCGGCGGCGGTTGTGGTTCGTGGCGTCCCCGTCCACGACGAGCCACAGGCTCGTGCTCGTGAGCAGGCCCGCCGGGGGGCGCGCGTCCTCATGCGCGCTCATCACCCAGTCCGCGCCTTGGCCGGGGGCGCTGAGGCCGAAGGCGGCGGCGAGGTCGTCATTCAACGGGAGCGTTGCGCTCGTAACCAGGGCCGTGACCGGCTGATCCTCGGCGACGATCCACTCCACCAGGGCCAAGGGCGCGTATCCCGCGGCCTCCTTCTGGGCGTCGTTGAGCTCCTGGTAACCACGAAGGGTCGTGCTCTTAAAGTTCAGCGCGGTGTGCAGGCGATCGTTCCAGCTCCAGGCCGCCCGCCGGGCGAAGCGCGCGTCATCGACGAAGCTGAGGATCAGCGCCTCGGCGGCGTCGGGGTCCGCGGCGACGGCGGCGAGCTCCGCCGAGGAGGGCCGCACGCCGCGCAGGTCCAAAGACGCCCGGGTGAGCCAAGCCGTCGCCGAGAGCTGACCTTCCCCCGGGGCCTTCGCCGCGGGCCGGGCGTCGGGCGCGGGGGCGCGCTCCGCGGGGGGCGCGCCGCAGGCGAAGAGAAACACGAGGGGGAGGAGCCGTCCTGGCACCCCCCTATCTTGCCACAAAGGCCTAGGGGGGCGTGGCCTTATGGCTCAGAGCGCCGACTCCCAGGTCACGGGGATGGCCGTCGAGAGGTAGCCCATGTAGCTCGCGTAGATGGTTCCGAAGCTGTATGCGTAGGAGTACTGGTAGCCGTAGCTCGCGCTGTACTGAAGGTTCCAGCTCGCCGTGGCCGCGTCGTAGCGGGTGATCTCGTAACGATCCTTAAAGAAGCCGAGCTGGGCGACGGGGAGCTCCTCGACGGGGCACTTGCCGCGCCAGCGGATGCCGCCGTTGGCGACGGTGGTCGTCATCTCGAAGCGGAAGTCGCAGCCGTCGCAGTCGCCGCCGACATAGTCCAAGGAGCCATACCGCGCGCCATAGAAGGTGGGGTAGGCGTAGAAGTTGCCGGAGCAGGTGAAGGTGACCCCCGAGGCGTCCGTGGCGGCGCCGTAGAGCACCACCTGGCCGTAGGTCCTCCCCGTGGCGTCAACGCCGTAATAAGCGCGCAGCCCGTCGCCCCAGACAAGCGCCGCGGAGCTGAGGCTCACCTTGGCCTCCAAAGCGAAGATCGTCGGGCAGGCCTCCTCCCCTTGGCACTCGTCGTCGTCACAGTCGATGGCGCCGTCGGCGTCGTTGTCAACAGTATCGCTGCAATCTTCGACGCAGACGTCGACACACTCGGCGTCGGCGCAGTCGGTGAGGCCGTCTTGGTCGTTGTCGATGGAGTCGGCGCAGTCCTCGACGCAGGCCTTCGCGCAGTCCGAGTCCGCGCAGTCGATGTCGCTGTCGGCGTCGTCGTCGGTGAGGTTCCCGCAGTCCTCGACGCAGTAGGCCGTGCAGTCGGGGTCCTGGCAGTCGGCGAGGCCGTCGCCGTCCTCGTCTCCGGTGGTCAGGCACTCCTCCTTCTTGTCGTCGGAGTCCGCGTCACCGTCGGCGTCGGTGTCGCTGTCGGCGTCGGCGTCCGCGTCGGCGTCACCCTCCACCTGGCTGTCCGTGACCGGCTCGTCCTCACCCCCCTTCGTACAAGAGGTGAAGGTGAACATGAGCGAGAGCGAGAGGGCGGTGAAGGACAGGGCGCGCATGGGCTGGCTCCAGAGGGCGGCCTGCAGGATATCCTAGGAGCGCGGGGCTTGGCGGCCCGGAGCTTTGGTTTTGTCCGCCCACCCGGCGGCGGACAGCCCGTCGATGTGAAGGCTTTCTCTGCTCTGATGACCCCGCTGACGGGCTCACGACCGCACAACAACGGTGGTAGAGTGGGGCACCCTATGCACATGGAGACGCCATGAAGACCCGCACCGGACGTCGCGCGCTGCGCGCCGCCGCTTTGCCCGCGACCCCGCTCCTCGTCCTGCTGATGATGCCATCGGTCGTGAGCGCCGCGGGGGACGGCACGCTGACCGTCACCGCCTCAGGGACGGTCGTGAACGCCTACGCCGTCGTCGACCGCGACGTCAGCGCGGGCTCGACCTCGGTGCGGGTGAGCGACATCAACGACCTCGACTCCCCGGCCACGGGCATCTTCGCGACGACGGACCTCGCCGCGGGGGACCTGGTCCTCATCGTGCAGATGCAGGGCGCGAGCTACACCTCGACGAACACGCTCAGCTTCGGCGAGGTCACCGCGCTCAACGGCGCGGGCACCTATGAGCTCGCCGAGGTCGCGAGCATCTCCAGCCGCACGATCACCCTCTCCACCGCCCTGGTGAACGCTTACGACGCCGATGACCACGTTCAGCTCGTCCGGGTGCCCCGCTACGAGTCGGTGACGGTGAACTCCGGCGCCTCGATCACCGGCGAGCCCTGGGACGGCGACATCGGCGGCCTCGTCGTGATGAGCGTGAGCGGCGACCTCACCGTGAACGGCACCATCGACGCGAGCGGCATCGGCTTCCGCGGCGGCGTGGACGACAACTCCTCGGGCAGCACCTCCACCTCGACGGCCAACACCTACTACTACGACAACGCCGAGGCCGACGGCGGCGAGAAGGGGGAGAGCATCGGCGGCAGCGGCGACGACTACGACGCCAACAACTGGCTCTATGGGCGCGGCGCCATCGCCAACGGCGGCGGCGGCGGCAACTCCCACAACGCCGGCGGCGGCGGCGGCGCCAACGGCGACAACGGCCAGACCTGGACCGGCCAAGGCGTGATGAACACCGCCTCGGGCTGGAAGCTCGACCCCGGCTACATCGCCGCGGGCGGCCCCACGAACAGCTCCGGCGGCGGGCGCGGCGGCTACACCTACGGCGCCAACAACGCCGACGCCTTGACCGTCGGGCCGAGCAGCTCCTCCTGGGGCGGCGACGGCCGCGATGAGGTCGGCGGCCTCGGCGGTCGGCCTGTGGACCACGTCCCCCTCAACCGCCTCTTCCTCGGCGGCGGCGGCGGCGCGGGCGACGGCAACAACGGCTACGCGGGCGCCGGTGGCGCGGGCGGCGGCGCCGTGCTCCTGTTCGTGCAGGGTGACCTCACGGGCAGCGGCTCGGTGAACGTCGATGGTGAGGCCGGTGAAGACGCCGCGTCGAAGGGCCTCAACGGCCGCGACGGCCCCGGCGGCGGCGGCGCGGGCGGCAGCTTCATCCTCGTGGCCGACGGCGCCTCCGGGGTGAGCGTCTCGGCGGACGGCGGCGGCGGCGGCTACCAGTGGATCGCGAACAGCGAGTCCGAGGGCCCCGGCGGCGGCGGCGGCGGCGGCTACGTCGCGCTCCCCACGTCCGTCTCGCTCACGGTCACGGTCCTGGGCGGCGCGGGCGGCGTCACCGACAGCACCTCGGTCACCGAGTTCGTCGAGAACGGCGCCACCAACGGCGCCACGGGTGAGCAGGGCACGGCGCCGGACTACCTCGACTTCGGTCTGTGCATGTTCATCTCCTGCGACGCCGACGGCGACGGCCTCGACGACCTGGACGAGTCCGACCTCGGCACCGACCCCCTGGACGCCGACACAGACGGCGACGGGCTCAGCGACGGCGACGAGGTCAACACCATCGGCTCGGACCCCCTGGACACCGACACAGACGCCGACGGCCTCGACGACGGCGAGGAGGTGAACACCGAGGGCACGGACCCCACCGACGCCGACACCGACGATGACGGCCTCGACGACGGCGAGGAGGTCAACACCTACGGAACCGACCCCCTGAACGAGGACACCGACGGCGAGGGCCTCAGCGACGGCGACGAGGTCAACACCTGGGGCACGAACCCCAACAAACGTGACACAGACTCCGACGGCCTCTCGGACTACCGCGAGACGATCACTGAGGGCACCGACCCCAACGACACCGACACCGACGATGACGGCCTCGGCGACGCCGACGAGGTCCGCACCTACGGCTCCGACCCCCTCGTCGTTGACACCGACGGCGACGGCTGCGGGGACGGCGACGAGGTCACCGCGGGCACCGACCCGACCGCCGCGGACACCGACGGCGACGGCCTCGGCGACTGTGAGGAGATCGCGGACGGCACGGACCCCACCGTGGGTGACAGCGACGGCGACGGCATCGACGACGGCGATGAGATCGACCTCGGCACCGACCCCGCCGATCCCGACACAGACGGCGACGGCCTCGATGACGGCGACGAGATCGACCTCGGCACCGACCCCACGGACACCGACAGCGACGGCGACGGCATCGACGACGGCGACGAGGTCAACAACACCGGCACCGACCCGGCCGACGCCGACACCGACGGCGACGGGCTGGACGACGGTGAGGAGCTCGACTCCGTCGGCACGGACCCGCTCAACCCCGACACCGACGGCGACGGCCTCGACGACGGTGATGAGCTCGACACCTGGGGCACGGACCCCACCGACACCGACACCGACGATGACGGCCTGGAGGACGGCGACGAGGTCAACAACACCGGCACCGACCCCACGGACACCGACAGCGACGATGACGGCCTCGGCGACGGCGACGAGGTCAACACCATCGGCACCGACCCGGCGAACCCCGACACCGACGGCGACGGCCTCGACGACGGCGTCGAGGTCAACACCACCGGCACCGACCCGCTGGACACCGACTCCGACGATGATGGGCTGAGCGACGGCGACGAGGTGAACACCATCGGCACCGACCCGCTCGACGCCGACACCGACGATGACGGCCTCAACGACGGCGACGAGGTCAACGAGCACACGACCGACCCGCTCAACCCCGACAGCGACGATGACTTCTTGACCGACGGCCAAGAGGTCAACGAGACGGGCACGGATCCCCTGGACGAGGACACCGACGACGGCGGGCGCAGCGACGGCGAAGAGGTCACCCGCGACGGCACCGACCCCTTCGATCCCTCGGACGACGTGGCCGACAGCGACGACGACGGCCTCACCGACACGGAGGAGATCACCTTCGGCACGGACCCCGCCGACGCCGACAGCGACGATGACGGCCTGCTCGACGGCGAGGAGGTGTTTGAGGAGGAGACCGACCCGCTCAACCCCGACACCGACGGCGACGGCCTCGTGGACGGTGAGGAGGTGCTCACCGAGGGCACGGATCCGCTGGACACCGACAGCGACGACGACGGCCTCACCGACGGCGACGAGGTCCTGACCACGGGCACGGATCCCCTCAACCCCGACACCGACGGCGACGGCCTCACCGACGGCGACGAGGTGAACACCATCGGCACCGACCCGCTGGACACCGACAGCGACGATGACGGCCTCACCGACGGCGACGAGGTGAACACCCACACCACGGACCCCCTCGACGCCGACACCGATGATGGCGGCGTGCCCGACGGCCAAGAGGTGACGGACGGCACGAACCCGCTGGACCCCAGCGACGACGAGCCCGTCAGTGGTGACACCGGGGAGCCCGACGACACCGGGGACATCGTGGACGACGGCATCGGCCTGCCCAAGGGCGGCGGCGGCATCGCCTGCGCCACGAGCGAGGCGCCCACGGGCGGCCTGCTCGCGGGGCTCTTGGCCTTGGTCGGCCTCGCCCGGCGCCGTCGGTAGGCTCCCCGGCGCTCAGCGCCGCCGCTTGCCCTCCTCCGCTGGCGTCACCGCCGCCGGAGGGGGCGCTGGCGGCGGCGGGGCCTCGGCGGGCGGCATCTCCAGGGCGATGACCCGCTCCAGGCGCTGCCGTGGGGCGCCTTCAGGCAGGCTCTTGGCCTGGCGCTCGCCGTAGACCGCGAGCGCCGCGCGCTGGCTCACATCAAGGCGGGACTCCAAAGGCGCGTAGACCGCGGCGAGCTCAGCGATGGCCGCGAGCAGGCTCGCCTCGGGCAGCCCACGCTGGCTGGTGAGCAGGCCCAGGTGCGCGGCGAGGGCGTTCGCGGTGCCCGTGCGGGCGCGGGCGACGGCGGCGGCGCGGCTCGGCGAGTCCGGCGGCGCCCCCTTCATCATCGTGTCGATGCCCTCCCACAGCCAGCCCATCTGCCGTAAGGTCAAGGCGCTGAGCGCGAGCTGCTCCGCGCCGACGTTCACCCCGGCCGCGCTGGCCTCGGCGTACCGCGCGCTCAAGGCCCGGTTGTGCTCCATCAACAGGGTCAGCTCCCCGAGCAAGGCGGCGGGATCGGCGTTGTTTGGTCGGTTGTCCAACGATAGCCAGCGCTGGAGATGGGGGTGCTCCAGGCGCGGGAGCTGGTCCAGCGGCAGCTCCTCCAGCACGAGGCGGGCGCGCTCGTAGTCCACCGCCGTCCAGGGCTTGTTCGTCGCCGGGGCGCCGCGCTGGACGAGGGCCATCGGGTCCGGCGCCTGGGCGGCCATCGCCGGGGCCACAAGAATCCACAGAGCGAAGGCCAGCACTCAACCTCCTGCGACGTGCTTGATGCACCGTAGCACCCAGCAAGCGGTCGTCCTTCCGCCCTTGAAGAAGCGCCGGTTCAACTTGGGATCTTCGGCGTGGCGGTCGCGCCGTGAGCTTGCCCACCCCGGCGCGAGGCCAACGCAGCGCGGTTGTTGCCTCCGCCGCGGCCCCGCGCCCTGTACACTTGGGGCCGCACCTCCACCCCCGGCAGGACGCCTTGGCGCGGCAGCCCCTCCTCATCACCCTCATCGTCGTGGTCGCCCTCGCGGCGCTGGTGCGGGGCTGGGCGGCCCTCTGGTTCTTGTGTGACGACGCCTTCATCACCTTCCGCTACGCGGCGATGGCGCGGCTCGGCCACGGCTACGTCTGGAACCCGCCGCCGATGCCCCCGGTGGAGGGCTACACCAGCGCCGCCTGGCTGTGGCTCCTGCACGGGCTCTGGGCGCTCACCGGGCGGCCGCCACCCCAGACCGCGAACAACGTCTCGCTGATCTGCGCCGGGATCACCGTCGGGCTTACGGCCTGGGCGACCCTTCGCGCCCAGCTCTCCGAGGGCCTCGCGCCGTATCGCCTCGCCGTGCTCACCTTGACCTTAGGCGCGCTCGTGACCCACCGGGGCTTCTTGGTGTGGTCGTCGAGCGGCTTAGAGACGGCCCTGTTCGTGAGCCTCGTGACGGCCTGGGCCGTCGTGACCGCCCGGGAGGGCCGGGGCCCGGTGATCGGCGCCTTGGCCGCGGCGATCGCCCTCACCCGCCCCGACGGCTACCTCTTCGTGGCCGCCACCGTCGCCCTGCTCGGCCTGCGCGCCCTGCGGGGAGAGGGCGCCCGGGCCCTCGCCTTGGGCCTCGCCCCCCTCGCCGCCGTGCTCGCCCATGTGTTGTGGCGGCGGCTGACCTATGGCGCCTGGCTGCCGAACACCTTCGCGGCGAAGGTCGGCGCAGCCTGGCCCGAGGCGGGGCTGCCTTACCTCGCCTGGTTCGTCCTGGAGTACGCCTTGTGGAGCTGGCCCCTGGCGCTGCTCGCGGCGCTGCGGCGCTGGCGGCCCGGCCCCGGCGCCCTCGCCGTGGGGCTCACGCTCTTGGGGCAGCTCGGGTACTACACCCTCAAGGTCGGCGGTGACCACTTCGAGTTCCGCGTCTTCACCCACCTCGCGCCCCTCGTCGCGCTCACAACACCTTTGTTGTTAGACCGCGCCGGGCTACGACCGGCCTGGACCTTGGCCCTGAGCGCCTTGGCCTGGGCCTTGGCCCTGCCCTTGCCTTGGGCGGAGCACCAGCTCGCCCAGAGGCAGACGACGATGGTGGCCGTGCGGGCGGGGCCCAAGCTCGGCGAGGCCCTGCCCGGCCCGCTGCGCCCCCTCGGCCTGGCCTGGGACCACCTGCGGGACCAGCTCGCGCCCCAGCTCATCGGCCTGCGGCACCGGGAGCACCAGCTCTTCGCCGAGCTGCAGCTCCGGCTCACCCCGGGCCTCGACGCCTCCCGCCCGGCGACGATGGGCGGCGACGTGGTCGTGGTGCGGCGTGTAGACGGCGGCTTTCGCCTCGACCCCAGCGCCGACGCCCGGCCCCTCCTCGCCGCGCGCCCGGCGGTGGACGTGGGCACCGTCGGCGTCATCGGCTGGGCCCTGCCCTCCCTGCTCGTGCTCGACAGCCTGGGGCTCAACGACCCCGTCGTCGCGAGGCTCGGCGCCCACGTCACCCCCCGGCGTATGGCCCACGAGCGCCGCCCGCCGCCGGGCTACATCGAGTGCTTTCAGGCCAACGTCACCTTCGGCGTCGCCGTGGAGGACAGCACCACCGGGGCGCTTGTGGACGTGATGAGCCACCCCCAAGGTTACCGCGAGCGCCTGGACCTCAGCGCCCCGGGCCTGCCCCTGCCGCCGCGCTGGGCGGGGAAGCCGGGGCTCCGGGCGCGGGCCGTCGTCTTGCTGCTGGAGCGGGAGGCGCCGCTCACCGAGGCCGATCTCGCCCGCTGCGCGGCTTGGGGCGCCGAGGAGGGCTCAGGCCCAGCGCCGTGAGAAGTGGTGGTTGATCTGGCGTTTCCACCAGCTCCAGTGGTGCGCCGAGTCATGGCCCCACACGTCACGCTCATGGGGGATGTGCTTCTGGGCGAGCAAAGACGCCATGGTGAGGGTCTCCTCGACGCAGCCGCCCTCATGGGGGCCCAGGCCCACGACCAAGGTGAGGCTCGTGTTGCGCCGCACCCGGTCCAGGGCCTCGCCGCTCATGTTCGGCACATACGCAACGGGGTGGTTGTAATACACGTCGAGGTCGCTGTAGCCGCCCAAGAAGCGGTCCGTGCGGTAACGGCCCGAGAGGCAGAGCGCCCACTGGAAGATCTCGGGGTGCTTGAGCGCCATGTTCGCGGCGTAGAACGCGCCGAGGCTGCACCCCACGGCGCTCACGCGGATCTCGGGGCTCTGGCAGTCTTGGCGGATGTAGGGGACGAGCTCGTCGATGACGAAGCGCTCGTAGGCCTGGTGGCGGGCGACCCGCACGCGGGGGTCCTCGTCGCGGCGGCTCCAGCTCTCGGAGCAGTTCGTCTCCGGGCAGTAGAGCTTGATGCGCCCGGCCTCGATGAGGGGCCGCAGGGTGTCGATGGCGCTCGCGGCTTGCCACTCGTGGGCCATGCCGGACGCGCTGGGGAAGATGATGACGGGGTCGCCCCACCAGCCATACGTCCACATATGAACGCGGCGGTTGAGGGAGCGGCTGGGGAGCTGTTGGTAGCGGGCGTTGAGCATCTGCATAGTTTACACCGACCCGCGACGCCCGGGAACAGCACGCCGGTCAGGGCGCGGCGCTCGGCGTCGGCGCGGGGGCGTCCTCCCGACGCCAGCCCTCCCCGTCCACAAACACGAAGCGCTGGGTAGGCCAATAGGCAAGATCGAGCTTCAAGGTCTTCACCTCGGTCTTGTCCTCTAGGTCTACGAGGGTCAGGCGCACGGCGTCGCGGTCCTGCTTGTTGTTCACCACGGCCAAGAACGAGGCGAGATCGGGGGTGGGCTGGCCGTCGACCTCGATGATCCGCCGCGTGGGGCGCAGGCCGTAGCGGTGCGCCGGGCTGCCGTACCAGAACCAGGTGACGTAGACCCCCTCGGGCTCGAAGCCGCGCTGGGAGGCGACCTCCAGGTGCGGGGCGTGCAACAACATGCCCGCCCACGACACTACCTCGGTGACCCCTTGGCCGCTGAGGCTCGTCGTCTCGACGACGAAGTTTTGCTCCATGCCGTCGCGGAACACGGTCAAGGTGACCGAGCCGGCCTGGCAGAGCGCCTCGACCTCATCAAAACGGGTCACCACCTCTTGGTTCACGGCGAGGAGGAGATCCCCGCCCTTGAGCGCCGCCGCCGCCGGGGTGCCCGCGGTGAGGCGCCCGACGTAGAGCACCTGGCCGCCGGTCTGATCGTGGGCCTGGAGGCGGTCGAGCCAAGGCTCGGGCAGGCCGCGGTCCCGGGCGTCCGCCAGGGGCAGGCCGTAGAGCTCCACGCCCAAGGAGCGGTAGCTGACCTCCTCACCGGCCTGCAGAGGCTCCACGACGCTCTGGGCGACCTCGATGGGCAGGCCATAAAACGCCGAGCTGCGCCCGCCGCCCTCGCTCGACGCGAAGGACGCCCAGGTGGCGACCACCCGGCCGCGGCGGTCGGTGATCGCCCCGCCCACAGACGACAGGCCGTCGCTGAGCGTGAAGATCTCCTGGTTGGCCTCGCGGAAGCTCGGGGGGTCGGGCAAGGGCAGGTAGAGCGGCGTCACCCGGCCCACCCGGGCGCGCTGGGAGACGACCTGGTGGCTGCCGGTGAGGCCCACCTGGGTTAGCTTGTCGCCGGGCTTGATCTCTTTGTCGCGCAGCCGGGCGCTCTTGACCGGCGTGGCGCCGATGTCCGCCGGGTCGTACTTCACAACGGCGACGTTGTGCAGCGGGTGGATGCTGACGATCTCCCCGGGCACCCGTAAGGAGCCCCCGAAGGTCAGCTCCAGCTCACCCAGGCCCACGGGCACGGTGTCACGGTCCACCACGACGAGGCCCCGCTCGGCGTCGACGATGATCCCGGCCCCGGTGAAGCGGGTGCTGCTCACGCCCTCGGTGCGGTAAGGCACACGGTACTCGACCATCACCAGAGACCGGCTCAGCCGCCGCTGGGCGCGGCCGCCGCTGCGCACGAAGCTCGCCTCCCCGGCGGCCTCGGCGAGGGGTTTGGTCGGCGCGGGGCTCGGGGTGCAGGGCCAGCCGCCGGTCAGGTCGTCGCGCACGCAGCGCTGCATCGGGAACCACAGGCGGTCCACCTGAATCACGGCGACCTGGTCCTGGCGGGGGTCTTGAATGGGGAAGTACCGCACGGGCACCCGGGCGCCGTGGGGGTGGGCGGCCAAGGCGGCCTCGACCTCCTCCAAGGTGGACACGGGCAGGCCGTCAATCGCCGTGAGGATCGCCCCCTCGGGGATGCCGCCCTCGGTGAGCGCGTAGCCCGTCGCCGCCACATAGACGCCCTTCACCGGGACGCTGTGGTTGCGGGCCTGGTGGTAGCTCAGCTCATTGAGGATGCCGCCGCCGAACTCCAGGTAAGCGTCGGGGCTGATGCTGTGCAGGTCGCCGACGCTCAGCGGCACGGTCAAGGTCTGCCCGCCGCGCTCGACGGTGAGGGTGACCTCGGCGCCTACCCGCTCATCGAGGCGGGCCTCCAGGGGCACGAAGGCGTTGAGGGGGACCCCATCGACGGCGAGGAGCACGTCGCCGGGGCGCAGCTTGCCGTCCGCCGGGCCGCCGGGCACCACCTCCGACACCACGAGGAGCCCCGTGCCGTCGGGGAAGCCCGCGCGCACCTCCGTCTCGCTCTTCTCCGAGAGGCCCAGGCGGCGCAGCTCGTCATAGGGCGCGTGGAGGAACACCGTCTGTAGGGTGCCGCGGGTGACGGGCTGCCCGGCCTGGATGAGCGCCAGGGCGCGCACGACGCGGTCGAGCGGCAGGTAATAGCTCGACGCGGCGTTGCGGCGGCCGCCCGCGTTCAGCGCGACGACCTTGCCCGAGAGGTCGAGCACCGGGGAGCCCGAGGAGCCCCCGGAGGTGCCCGAGGCGGCCTGGATGTAGAAGGTGTTGAAGTCGTTGTAGGTGTTGTCGCCATAGACCGGCGCCTCGCGGTCCAGCCGAGCCAAGGTGCCGTCGAGGATGCTGATCTTCTCTCCGGCGTCGTTGCCCACCACCCGCACGTTGACGCCCACCTTGGCCCCGGCCGGGTCCAGCGTGAGGGGCTTGACCTCCATAAACCGCACCGCGGAGGGGTCGAAGCGGTAGAACCCGAAGTCGTGCACCGGGTCGCGGTAGACGGCCTGGAGCGGGATCTCCTCGTGGTTGTACAGCACGGCCTCAGCGACGACGGGCCCGGCGTGCACCATGTGCCGGTTGGTGAGGATGAGCCCCCGCTCGGCGTCGACGATGAACCCCGTGCCCACCGACGACGAGGCCGCCTCGGTGTCGAAGCTGCGGGTGCCCACCACCCGGATGGCCACCACGGAGGGCACGGCCGCCTCTAAGGTGGCCTTCCACAGATCCGCCTCAGGCGGCGGCGGCGCCGGGGCCTCGGCGGGCGGCCGACCCTTGGACTGCGCGAAGGCGAGAGAGGGAGCGGCGAGGAGGGCGAAGAGGACGATCAGAGCGCGCATACCACCCCCTTAGCCGCAACGGGGCGAGGTCGCCACGGGGGGTTTTGGCCTCTTGTGCGGGAGCTGTCCGAGGGGCGCGAAGGCGCGGCGGCGCTCAGCGTTGAGGCCCCTGCGGCGGGCTCACCGGGGTGAACTGAAGGTCGAACCAGAAGGAGCGAGGGTCGTCGTCGCAGGCGTCCTCGGCGGGCATGACCCGCTCGTCGGGGCCGCCGACGATGTGGAAGATCTGCGCCTCGTAGTCTTCGTTGTCGGGGGTGGGCAGGGGGAAGTCGCCGATGAGGCTCATTGTCCAGTTGAGGTCGGGGGCTTGGAGCTGGTCGGGGAGCAAGAAGAGCACGTCTTCATCCCGACCTCTCCAGGTAATTCGCTCCAGCTTGACGTAGTCGGGGATTACCTCTGGCTCAATCGTGAGGCCAAAGTATAGTCCACAGTCATAGCCTCGACGCCGAAGGCCACCGGCAGGGTAAAGCGCGCGCTCTGCTGATGTCCTGTAGTGAAATCTTTCGTAAGTATTTACATAAAGCTCCCGAAATTCACCCGCGGAATCAAAAATTCGTGAGTCATTTGAATCCCAATCGTATAACCACGAGTCTGGTCGAACAAACAGCGCCCCGTCTTGGCCGTCGCTCAGTTCATAGGGCAGCGTGGAGCACTTGCTGGGGCAAGGAGTCTGTAGCTCAATCACGTCCACTTGGTAATACAGGTTGGGAAGATACACTGGGCAGTCACAACACCCCGCCAAACCAAGGGCGGGCAGCAGGGCGAGGGCGCGCATCGTAGGCTCCGGTGAGGGGATGAGGGTCATAGAGCACCGTAGGGTTTGAGCGGGGTGTACTGGAGGTCAAACCAGAACGCCCGTGGGTCATCGGTGCAGGTCCAGCGATCTACCTCGATCGGGTCGTTGGGGCGGCCCACGATACGGAAGGTGGCCTCCTCGTAAGCTGGATCGTACTCAGCCTTGGGGAGCGGAAACTCTCCTATCAACTCTAGGGTCCAGGAGTCTGCGAGCTCGGGTTGGGCTTGCCAATCCAGCCTCATGAAAGACTCCCATCCGCTGAAACGTCCTGATTTGCTCAGGTCCACCCAAGACGGTGAGCTATCGGGAAAAACCTGCATCCCGAACCGCAGACGACAGAGATCAGAGCCGACACCCAAATCCGAACTCGGAACGACAATCGCCAACTCACGGGCGGATAAGTCGGAGTCCTGAAGTCCAGACTCATATGGCGAAAAGAACAACTCCAGGCCAGGCCACAGAATTGGCTCACCGCACCGCCGCGAACAAGGCGATTGAAACTCCAACACTCTAACTTCGTACAACAGCGTGTTGGGCCCCATAGGAGCCGTCTGAAACTCCGAGATACAAGAAGGGGCGAGCGGCAGACCACAGGCGATGAGCACGGCAAGGAGCGTTGGGGCTCGCATCGTCGGCTCCGGTGAGTGGGTGGGGGTCATGGAGCACCGTAGGGTTTGAGCGGGGTGTACTCGAGGTCAAACCAGAACGCCCGTGGATCATCGGTGCAGGTCCAGCGGTCCACCTCGATGGGGTCGTTGGGGCGGCCCACGATACGGAAGGTGGCCTCCTCGTAAGCTGGATCGTACTCAGCCTTGGGGAGCGGAAACTCTCCTATCAACTCTAGGGTCCAGGAGTCTGTGAGCTCGGGTTGGGCTTGCCAATCTATTGCCACGAACGATTCCCACTCGTCGAACCGCCCCGGCCTACTGAGGTCCACCCACAGCGGTGCCTCATCGGGAAGGATCTGCATCCCGAACCTCAAGCGACAGGAGTCGGAGTTTGTGCCCAACCCAGAGCTTGGTACGCCGATTTTCAGATCGGGTTCTGAGATGTCTGAATCGTGCAACCCAGAATCGTCCGGCAACACTGACAATACCAGACTGTACCACAAATAAGGCTCGGCACATTTGCGGGGACATGGCGACTGAAACGCAAGAACGTCAATACTATAGCGTAAGGTTTCAACTCCATTTGGAGGCGCTACTGGCTCCGAGATACAAGAAGGGGCGAGCGGCAGACCACAGACGATGAGCACGGCGAGGAACTTTGGGGCTCGCATCGTCGGCTCCGGTGAGAAGGAGGTGATCATCCGCCGTAGGGATTGAGCGGGATGAAGCGAAAGTCGAAGCTGAGCGAGCTCAGGTCGCCTGTGCAGGAGTCGGGGTCGGGCTCGACGTACTCGTCGGGAGTGCCGATGATGTGGAAGTCTTGTTGGAGGTACTCCGTGAGGTCTTCGCCTCGGGCGGGTATGATGGGCACGTCGCCGACAAGCTCGATGCTCCAGCCTGGGGTCTCAGGGCGTCCGCCAGCGTCAGTCTGCATGTTGATCACGGAATCCCACCTGCGCCAGCTAACTCGTTGACTTAGAGCCAAGAAGTCCACCATGTTGTCCGGTTGCAGCGTGGCACCAAACTGCAGCAGACAGTCAACATGGCGCCCAGGATTGTAATAATCCGATGTGTAATAGTCCGATGTGTAGTAGATTGCTTTCGGATATTCATCGAGTCCAGTTTCTGGATTCGCAGTATCGTAGGCTTCCGTGGTCGCAAACAACATAAATTGCTCATCGGAGTTGTGTTCAGGTAGGGTCGTGCAGGCTTCTGGACACGGCGAACGAAACTCCACCACCTCGACTCGAAAGGGCGGACCTAAGACGGGCGTAGACTCACACGAGCTGCTCAGAAGAGCAAGAATCGCCAGCGCCACGACCCGGGCGAGACGACCGCGCCGCCGCTTGCCGAGCCCCGCCCCGCCCAGCCCAGACAAAGGCAAGCGCCGCAGACGCTGCGAGGTTGGGGCAATCAGCGCTCGTGTTGGCATCGGGCTCTCCTAAGGGGTCCACTCAGGCTTGCACAGCTTTTGAGCACTGTCAACCAAACCCGAAGAGCCCGCCACCTCCGCCCTCCCCTACCCCCAATCCGTCCGCGCCCAAGTCATCACGTCGCCCTCGGGCGGGCACTCGATCTTCAGCGTCGGCGTGCCGTTGTCGTCATACGTCGTCGCCGCGCCCTCGTTCGGCTGGAAACACTCAATCAGGCCCTCAGCGGGGTCGCCGTAACACCAGAACACGCCCTTGAGGGTCTGTCCGGGGTAAATCGGCGTGTTCAGGGCGCTGCCCGGCGCGCAGGCCGCCATGTGGGACTCTCGGGCCTGGCCGTCGGGGATGGGGTCGGGCAAGGAGGTGTCGACGCAGGCGGGCTCATCACAGGAGGCGAAGGGCAGGACGAGGAGGGGCAGGAGTTGTTGTCGTCCGCGGGGGCGGTGCGGGCCTCCCACAGAAACCAGGCGATCATCAGGAGGCTGTACATCGCGCACAGTCGGCCCAGCCAGCCCATGTGGATCACACGGAACTCGCTGGTCTCATCGTTCTGCTGCAGGGCGTTGAGGGCCACCTCGATGCCGAACAGGAAGATGAGGCCAACGGCGTTGCGCAGACGGCTGAGGTCGCCCGCGTGGGTGACGATCATGGTGCTGCGCACGATGTAGTAGTAGTAGCTCGCCGTGGTCAACAAGAAGAAGGGGATGAAGCCCATGGACAGGGCCTCGTGGTCTTTGGCCCGGCGCAGGCCCCAGCCGAGCAGGAGCACCAGGGCGAAGGCCAGGGGGTTTCGCCACACCTTCTGGTTCTTGACGCGCATCCGGCGCACGTCGTCCATTCGTTTGACGTCGGTCTCACCCTGGTAGGCCACGGCGATGGCGAAGCCTTGGCGCATCGACGAGAGGTTCTTCTCGGTGGTGTGGGTGAGCAGCTTCTCGACGTGCCAGATCGCCCGGCCTGGGCCGTACTTCACCGCCACGGCGCCGTAGAGCAGGGCGAGGCAGGCCACGAAGCCGAGCGCGATTTGGAGCAGGCCCCGGTTGATCCGCCGCAGAGAGAGAAGCTCCCACAGGCCCTTCATGCCCGGGCCGTAGAGCCACACCGCCGGGAACAGCCGGAAGGCCGCGCCTACGCCCACGGCCGCGCCCGCCCAGCCGGGCAGGCCCCGCTTGAGCAGGCCCACGGACATGATCAGCACGGCCACATAGTCGTCGCGGCCAAAGGCCCAGGTGTAGGTGGGCCAGCGGGCGCTGTAGGTGGTGAACAGGAAGATGACCAGAAACAGGGCCGTGGGGCCGCCAAAGGCCCACCAGGTCACGGCGACGGCGAGGCTCAGCCAGATAAGGTCGATGTAGCCGAGGAGCTTCACGGACTCGACGGGCACGGCGTTCGCCAGGGGCTCGGCGAAGACCACCCAGGCCGGGGAGCCGTTGAAGCCGTGGTCCCACAACATCTGAATCCAGAGGTCGTTGGTGAACCCGACCATCTCGCGCTGCAAGTAGATGAAGTCGTGTTTGAACGCCGCCCAGCGCTCGGGGCCAAACTTGGCGCGGATGCGGTCGTGCCACTCCTTGTCCCGGGCGAAGGCCTGGGTGTCGACCATGTAGTAGTCTTCTTCGTTCTGGGTCTGGAAGGTGGGCGGCTGGCGGCGGTAGTGGCGGCCCTCCTCCAGATCTGCGAGCACGATGGCGGGGTAGAGGTCGAAGTAGCCCAGCTCTTTGTAGTACTTGGAGTTCAGGTAGTAGTGGCTGAGGTCGTAGGTGTCGACGCGCTCCACCCAGACATAGGTGCTGTCCAGGCGTGAGTAGTTGAGGAAGCTCAAGGTGGCGATTAGGCCGAGGCCCAGGGTGATGGCGCCTCGGGCCCGGGCGGCGAGGGCGTTGGCCTTGGGCTCCAGGTGCCGGTGCCAGAGATAGGTCAGGGCGGCGAGGAGCGCGGCGCCCCCGGCGAGCCAGATCTTGTTGACCTCGGTGTCGTCGCGGTGCAGGGGCTTCGCGCCGCCGCGGGCGAGGTCCACGACGATGAGCAGGGCGGCGAGGCCCGCCAAGGTGGCGAAGGTGCCCAGCACCCGGGCGGCCAGGGGCTGCTGCTTGCGGTCGAGGCCGAGGCCCGCCGCGCCGAGGGTGAGGGCGATGAAGAGGGCGATGAGGGCGTGGTGCCACGCGGCCTCAAGGGCCGGACCAGGAGCGAGGGGGAAGAGCATAACGGCGAAGGATAACCCACCTTCCGGGCTTTGACGCTTGCCCCGGCGCGCTCGGCGGGTGAGGTGCAGGGGTCAACCGCTGGAGACCGCATGCGCTCACTCCTCGTCCTGCTCGCCCTCGCCCTCGGCTCCTGCGCCCCCGCGGCCAACGCCCCCCAGGCGCGCATCGTCGCCTACGGCCCGACGCCCCAGGCCCGGCACGAGAACGCCCTCGCCCAGGCCGGGGGCGCGGTGATGAGCGAGCGCATGATGCTCGACCTGGAGAAGCAGACCGGCAAGATCGCCACGGAGCTGCCCGAGCGGGTGAAGGGGCTCCCCGAGGCCCTCAAGGCCGTGCCGCTGTGGGACAACGCTGAGTCCGCCGCGCTCTGGTGGGGCCGGGACGAGGCCGCCCTCGCCCAGCGCCTCTTGGACCAGGGCGTGCAGTACGTCCTCCTGCGCCGGGACGTGGCGCCCAGCGTCGATCGGGGCGGCGCGGTGATCTCCCGGCTGTACCACGACGACGACCGCGCCCGGTTCATGCTCGTCGCCGCCGACGCCGAGTACCTGCTCTACGCCGTCGCCGACAAGACCGCGGGCCTCGCCCCCCAGGCCGCCACCTTCATCACCTCCAGCCTGCGCACGATGCTCAAGGGTGAGAAGCCCCGGGGCTTCCCCAGCATCAAGGCGCCTCGGGGCAACAAGTGGCACCTCATGGCCACCCTGCGCATGCCCGGCGGCCGTGAGCTGGCCTACGGCCTGTGTGTGCGGGAGGAGCTCGGCGAGTGTGTGGTGGAGCTCGCGAACGACCTGGAGCGGGAGCACCGCCGCTACGCCGAGTGGTACGGCCTGCCCAAGCTCGCGTCGTCCATCGACCACATGCTCCTGGAGCTGCACCTCATCACCGACCGGGCGAAGATCTACGCCACGAGCGAGGACGACCTCAACGAGTTCTGGGAGATGGGCATCGACGGCGGGCTCATCCTCAACCGCGAGACGGGGGAGGTGGCGATGATCCCCGGCTCGGTGAGCTACACCCGGGCCTATCGGGACGCCGACAAGCTCCTGCGCACGGCGGCGCGGGAGGGCCACATGGACAGCCTGCGCCCCTGGCGTGACCCCGGCTACGACCTGGAGAAGATCCGCACCCAGCACTACCTCGACTGGCCGGGCCGGGGCGTCATCCCGCTCTACCGCGGCGTGCCCCCGGTGCCGATGGAGGTGGTGGACATCCCCTCCATCGAGCGCAGCATCCTGCTCTCCGGCGAGTGGTACCTGCGCAACCTGCACCCCAACGACCAGCCCCTGCCCTTCTACAAGCCGGGCCAGGTCACCTACAAGATGTGGCCCGCCGAGAACCGCTACTCGGATGAGTACAACATCGTGCGCCACGCGCTCACGACCTGGAACCTCGTGCAGGCCTACCAGATCGACCCCCGGCCCGAGTTTATTGAGGGCGCGCGGCGGGCCTTGGACTTCACGCTCTCCTTCCGCAAAGACGAGGAGAACCGCTCGTACATCCTCCACGAGAACAACGTGAAGCTCGGCACCGTGGTCATCGCGATGATGGGCATGATCGACCTCGCCCGGGCCACGGGCACGAAGGAGTATGACGAGCTCCTCAACCGCTTCGGCGAGTTCACCGTGTTCATGCAGGAGCCCTCGGGCCGCTTTGATCCGTACTACGTCGAGGCCGACCACCCCTACGCCGATGAGGTCAACGACATCGTCCCCGGCGAGGCCGCCTTGGCCTTGGTGATGCTGTACGAGTACACCGGCGACAAGAGGTGGCTCGCCCCCATGCCCAAGTTCTTTGAGTACTACAAGCCCTGGTGGAAGGAGCGCGTGGCGAAGATCCGCCCCGAGGCGCCCTCGCCCCATGAGACATACGACACGAACGACCGCCTGGAGCTCGTGCAGTTCGGGCCCTGGTCGGTGATGGCGGCGAACGCTTACCACCGCGTCACCGGGGACGAGGAGGTGGCCAAGTTTGGCCTCGAGGTCGCCCGGTGGATGGTCGAGACCTACGAGTACACCAGCGAGGACTCCCCCTGGCCGGACTACGTCGGCGGCTACTACAAGCTCCCCGGCGAGCTGCCCGCGATGCAGGCCTTCTGTTACGGCGAAGGCACCGCCGCCGCCTACGCCTTGGCCTTACGCGCCGACCCGTCCCAGGCGCCCTTCTTCGAGAAGGCCACCCGAGAGACCGTGCGGTTTGGCCTGATGATGCAGTTTGATGACCTGCAGATCTACCCCTTCACCCGGGGCGACGAGGTCCGCGGCGGCACCCGCTACACGATGAACGAGACGAAGGTGCGCATCGACTACGTCTACCACGCGCAGTCCACCCTGGTGCAGTACCGCGACGCCGCGCTCACCGACCCGAACCTGCCCCCGGAGGTGAAGCGCTCGCCGCTGCGGGATGAGATCGAGGCCGCCCAGAAGAAGGCCGCCGAGGCTGCTGCCGCTGCTGTTCCTGCCGCTGGCACGAGCCCGCCGACGAGCCCACCGACGCCGACCGTACCGACCCCTCCGGTGAGCCTCGGGACCGGTCGCGCGCCGAAGCCGCTATAAAGCGGCGCCGCGCGCTAGGTTCTGCGGTGGTATCGTAACGCACGGAGGCCACCCCCCCCCGTGCTCACCCCGCTCCTGCTGCTCTCCTTCGGGCTCAACGACGCGACCGCGGCGACGACGGTGCGCCTCGTGCTCGATCGCCCCCTCGACACGATCCCCGCCGGGTCGAGCGCCGTGGCCTTGCCCGACGGCCCCTTGCCCAGCGGCGAGGAGTTCATCCTCACCGTGGACCTGCCGACCGGGGTGGCCGCCACCGCCGCGCTCAGCGTGTGGCCCGCCCAAGGCCAGCCCTGCGCCGCCGCCCCGCCCGCCGAGGGCCCCCAGCGGCACACGATCGGCATGGCCCCGGACGGGGACGTGCTCAGCGGCCGGGTGCCCGCGCTCCAGGTGGGTCAGACCTACTGCCTGAGCCTCGCGCCGCGCCTGATCTTGGGGGAGGAGGCCATGACCCGCCTCGCCGAGCAGGCCGCCGCCGAGCTGACCCTGCGCCTGCCCGACGCCCGCTCCTGCGATCTCGACTCCGGCTGGACCCACTTCGCCAAGGCGCTCTCCGGGGCGCTGGGCGCCGTGGGCCTCGGCGCCGCCGACGCCTCCACCCTCGAGGCCGCCGCCCGGGAGGCCCAGAGCCGCTACCGCCGGGGGCCCGGCCCTGAGGCCTGCGCCGCCGTCGTGACCTCCCAAGGCGAGGCCCAGGCGCTGCAGAGCATCCTCGACGCCGAGGGCGCGCGCCTCTCCGCCGCCGACCGCGCGAGCATGACCCAAGACGTGCTCTCGGCGCTGCAGACCGCCCAGACCCAGTCCTCCGCGCTCAGCGACGCGCTCACCGACGCCCTGGACGCCGCGTCTGTGCGCCAGCGCATCGTCGTCGCCACCGGGCCGGTGACCTTAGGCGCCCAGACGGCGACCGCCGCCACCCGGGACGCGGTGAACTTCGCCGTGCCCGCGGCCGGGGTGTCGTTCGCGCTCTGGCCCGACCAGTCCCCGGCGATGGTCGGCTGGGGCGGGGTGTCGTTCTACTCCACCGCCGTAGACCGCGACGTGCCGCTGAACGAGCTCGCGGGGGCCCCAGGGGACGTGCTGCGCCAGCGGCTCTCCTTGACCCTCGGCGTGGCCCGGGCGACGCCCGCCTTGCCCGGCTACACGACCACCCCGGCCTTGGGCGGCCTGAGCCCCCTCGTCGCCGGGGGCCTGCGCCTCACCCACTACGCCCAGCTCACCGCCGGGGCGGTGTTTGTGCGTGTGGAGGACCCCAACCCCGCCTCGGCGGCGAGCGACCTCCACGCCGCGCCGCTCGTGGGCCTCTCCGTCGATCTCGCCCTCGTCTCGCTGTTCCAGACCCTCCAGACCCCCTGAGCAGGAGCTTCGCCGTGGCCTTGCGCCTGATGATCCCCGACGCCGCCCTGGTGGGCCGCCCCGTCATCCTCGCGCTGCGCGTGACGGGCGCGACGCCCAACGCCCGCGTGACGCTCATCGTGGAGCTGGACCGCGGCCAAGGCCAGCGCGCGCCGCTCTCCCAGTCCGAGGTGCTCGCCCAAGACGACGGCGGGGCGGACGCCACGGTGAGCGTCACCCCACCCTTCACCGACGACGCCGAGGGCCTCATCGTGGCCACGGCCCGGGCGGAAGACGGCGCCTTCTTGGGCGTGGCCACCGGGCTCCTGCGGGTGATCGGATGACGCTCCTCGCGCTGCTCACGCTCTTGGCCTGCGCCTTGCCGCCCCAGCCTGACGAGTCCGAGGTGTTGACCCTCACCTTCTGCCCCGAGGGCCACCCCTGCGCCTTGGTCGCCGATGGACAGAGCCTCATCACCGTCGAGGCCTGCGTGCCCGAGGCCGTCACGCCCCTGGCCGAGGACCTCACCCTGAGCCTCGTCACCTCCGGCGGCGCGTGGATCGACGGCGCACAGTCGAGCCTCACCCTGCCCCTGGGGCCCGACCGCTGCGCCCGCCCCGCCCTGACCGCCCCCACCCACGGCCCCGACCTCATCGTCGAGGGCCGCCTGGCCGAGGTGGGCGTCGAGGCCGCCGCCCTGCTCACCCCAGCGAGCTTCGGGGGCCTCGCCCTCACCCCCAGCCCGGCCATCCTCAACACACAGTCGCCGAACCTCCTCACCCTGACCGTGAGCGCCTGGGCCGAGGACGGCGCCCTCGTGAGCGACGGCAGCCTGGCCACGGTGACCGTGCTCGACGCCGAGGGCTCCGACGCCGTCGTCACCCCCAGCGAGCGCCTGCTCGACGCCGACGGCGAGGCCAGCTTCACCGTCACCAGCGCCGGGGGCCTCACCGAGCTCACCCTGCGCGTGGCGCTCACCGCCCCGGCCTGGGACGGCGTGAGCCGACCGACCTCGCTGAGCGAGGACCTCACGCTGGGCGGGGGGTGAGGGTTGGGGGAGCGGGTCTCGACGAGGAGCGACATGCCCCATTCGCCGACCTCTACCCTCGCGCCCTCAACAGGCGCCTCGCTTGTGTCCACCTCCCCCCTGGGTTACGGCTCTGCTCAGAGAGGTGACGTGTGACCCCAAACTGGAGCCTGCTCGCGCCGCACCGGCCCGTCGATTCCGGCGGGGATCAGTATGTGCCGCCCCCCTCAAACATCGGCGAAGCCGTGGCGCGTTGGGTGCTCGCCTCAGGGGCGCCGGTCCTCCTCGGGGGCCCCACAGGCGTCGGCAAGAGCACGGAGCTAGCCCAGGTCGCCGCCCTGCTTAGGCGGGACCGCGCGGTCTGCCTGATTCAGCTCGACCGGTTTGAGAACATGCGGCGGCTGGATCCTGAGCGGATGCTCAGCAGGGTGGCGCAGTTCGTCGGACAGCCGCGTGTTGGCGCTGGCCAAGGAGTGAGTGTATCTGATGTCGCAAAGGGGGTCGCGGCGCTCGGCAGCGCTCTCACCCTAGTGTCGGGTCTAGGCTCGGTAGCGGCTACCTTGGCCAGTTTGGACACCGAACTCCCTCCCGCCGACGCCGCCCTCTCCTCCATCCGCACCCTTGCCCGGCTCTCCGAGCGCCGCGTCACCTTGCTCATCGACGGCTTAGAGAAAGTGCCCGAGGCCGCCCAAACGCGCGCGCTGTTTGACGCGCTGAGCCCCCTGGCTGAAGAAGCAGATGTCGTCGTCGTCGCCCCTTGGAACCTCGCCTTCGGAGCCGCTGCGAACGAGCCCCTGTTGCGGCAAGGCGAACGTTTCTTCTTTGTGCGCGCGCCTGAGATGGAGCCCTTTGAGACCGCGCCAGGCGTGCCCTTCCTCCTCCGGCTCATGCAGCGGCGCCTCACGATCGCTGATATGAACGAGACCCCCCAAGACTTCTATAAGGTCTCGCGAGACGCCGCGTACTGGAGCGGCGGACTCCCCCGCGTGTTCTTACAGCTCCTCGCCGACGCCGCGACCTACGCCCTGATGAACAACGGCGGCGAGTGGCCCGAAAAATCCAATCTCAATGACGCCATCACCGATCATCAAGAGGGGATGCGGCGCGGCCTCCTGCCAGGAGACCTCTCGCTCATCCGCGCGGCCGACGGCACCCAAGGCTTCGAACTGCCCATCGACGCCAAGGTGCGGCTCTTGGCACATGGCCTCTTGCTGGAGCGCCAGACACCTCGCGGTGTGGTGCTCCAGCCTCACCCGCTGCTGCGCCCCCTCTTGAGCGAGGGCTGAGTCATGCGGGACAGCGTGAACAACATCTGGAGCGCGCTCCAACAGCCCCCGCTGATGGTCGTGCTCTACGATGACTATGGGCTCTTGGAGAGCGTGCAGGAGGAGGTGGCGTCCATCGCCAACCCGAGCTGGCCCGTGCGCCGGGTCTCGACCGTTGACGAGGCCCTGAGCACCCCCGCGGACACCCTGGCGCTCTTGGCCCCCGCGGACGAGGGTGCCACCATTGAAGAGCTCGACGGCGGGCGCGACCGATTTGTAGACCGCACCGTGCCTGTGGTCGTGTTTTTGCTGCGTGGGGGCTCGGGCGAGCGCGCGTTGGCCAAGGCGCCGAGCCTGCTGAGCTGGGTTCGCAGCAACCTGATCGATCCCAGCGAGCAGGACCAATTCGACCCCGACGCCGCCCGCGAAGAGTTCATCCGCTACGCAGGCAAGACGCCCGAGGAGTGGCTGGCGATGCGGCGCCGAGGCGAGATCGACGGTTCTCCAGAGTCTCTGGGGCTCACCTACCGTGCGTTGTTGTTGGAAGGGTCTGATGATCTGGCATGACCTTGTCGATCAGCACGACGCGCTGCGGGAGCGCGGCTATTCCGAGGTCGCGAAGGAGCTGCGCAAACGAATCGGAACGCTCGCGGCGCGTCAGCACTGCGCTCCAATGTTCCAAGGGCGGCTCAGCGACAAGACTGAAGACAAACGCTCAAGACGAACGGAGGTCTTGATCAAAGGCAGCCAATCCCCTATCGGCGACCCGATCCCGCTCCAAAACCTGCCCAGCGTCGAGCACCCGAAGCTCTGGATCTACGCCCTCCTCGACGACCGCGAGAAGCGCCTGCTCAAGTACACGGTTCGCCTCGACGGACGCTGGGCGGCTGATCAAGCCCCTTTCACCATCTCCGTTGAGCTCGACGACCGACTCATGGGCAGCGGGGCCTGCGGGCACCCGATCTTGCACTGCCATATGGGCGTCGACCACGACCGTCGCCCGCAGTTTCGCCTGCCGCTGCCCGCGCTGACGCCGTGGGAGGCGCTCGATTGGTTGATCACGCAGCTTGATGAGCGCCATGAGCCCGCTCCCTGGCCCGCGCCGGGGGCCTCACCGAGCTGACCCTGCGCGTGGCGCTCACCGCCCCGGCCTGGGACGGCGTCAGCCGCCGTCGTCTGCGAAACCTGGGCTGTAGGGTCATCGACCAGCTCGTGAGCGATGCCGAGCAAACTTGGCAAGGGATCGCACACGATCTATGCCAGTCTCGGGCGAGGGGCTGCGGCTAGGCCGCGTAAGAATGACCTCAACCCCGACGATCGCCGCTGTACTGCAGCTCCAGCCCCGCCAAACTCAGTCGTCCACCTCAAAGTCTGGGCTCACGCCGCCCCCCCAACAGCACCTCTGCCACCCACGCCGCCGGGTCAGGCACCGCCGCGGGGATCGCCCGAGGCTCCGTGGCGACGACCTGAGGCCCCGCGCCGATCGGCAGCGCCTCGAAGGCTGGCTCCGCCTCCAGGCCCACGAGCGCCCGCTCCACGGCGCCGCGCGCGGCCAAGGGCACCGCCGGGGCTGGAGCGCGCAGGACTCGGGCGCGGGCGCCCTCCCGCACCTGGGCCGCCACGACCTCGCGGGCGCCGGTGTAGGGGTCGAGGATGTAGTAGACGAGTCGGACGGCGTTCATCGGCGCTGCTCCACGAGGTCAAGGGTGCGGCGAGTGAGGTCTACGGCAACGGCGCTGAGCGAGGACCTCACGCTCGGCGGGGGGTGAAGGAGGCTTGGGGGAGGCCCTCACCTCGTGTGGAGGGCCTTCAGGGTGAGGTGGACACCTCCTCCACCTCACCTCGCAGACCCTCTGGACGAGGTGGACACCTCCTCCACCTCACCTCGCAGACCCTCTGGACGAGGTG